>JAFAWA010000323.1 GCA_019242155.1 Terriglobia bacterium
GAAATCTATTTTATCAGTGAAAGGCTCCTCCTTTGTTGCGGAGCGGACACGGCTGGGTTGTCCGAGTTGACGCCGGGTGTGTTAATTGCATTGGCACTCAGGTCCAATGGGCAAAGAACTGGGCAAAGAGACCAATTTGGCTGTCCAATTAACCCTGCCTATAACTACTTGATTCTACAAGCCCTCCGACCATACTCGATTTTACAACTCTTCGGCTCCCCGATCTCAGTAGACAAGCACAATCCATGTAACTGACTGATTCTCCGTGGATTACTACTACAAACCTTCCGGTCGCAGAAGAGCGAAGGCGGTTGGCGCAGCTTGTAAGTAGCTGATTCTATGGCTCCTCAGCCTGGACTCGAACCAGGAACCCTTCGGTTAACAGCCGAATGCTCTACCATTGAGCTACTGAGGAGCAATGCGAACGCTCTCATTTAATCAGACCGTCTCCGCAAGTGTCAAATGCTATGTATCCGTATCAAGGCAAAGGCAAAGTAGAATGTCGTCCTTTCCCAAATGCCTTTTCAGGTGCATGTTATTCTGCGCTCGCCGGCGGAGAAAGGCAATGCTGGCGAGCAACCTGCTTGAGGAATAGCCAACCGGAACTCACATCGGACCGATAGATTCCGTCATGCCTGGAAAACGCATACCGAGGCGTCGCGGTATGGAGATGGCAGCCAGGGCGCTTCAGGGATCGTCGCAAACGCTCCTTTATCGAATTCATCCCCCGGCTTACCGGCCGGTCGTGCGGAGCGTTTCCCGGTATAGGGCGAACTTTCCCTGGACGCCACGGGCTGTGCTTCATAGAGTTTCTCCCTTGCGGCAGCCCGATTGTTGCGCCGCTTGCCACACTTTCGGCCCTTTGTGTAAATCGAAATCCTTGTTCCAATCGCTGCCACGCTTAGGGGCACGCGGCTTTTTGGCCGACTTGGCCGGTCCAATGGCGAGTGCCTTTTCCGCCACCGCACACTCCTCCACCGGCAAATATCGCTCCCCATGGCGCACCGCTACCGATCCATCCAGACGTTGCTCCACCCGCACGTTGGCTTTGCGCAATCCTGCCGTTACCCCTTGGCGCTCGATCTGGTATAGCTTCCCACCCCATTTGAGCGTGTAATCCGGCCGCACCTGGCGCATCTCCACATGACTCAATGAGGCCGCCAAGTTGTGGTTCTTCTCGAGCGGCCGATGCGCATCATCCGGATTGCCTGCTTCCACCGTCAACTCCCGCTCCCACCACACCAGGTAATCATTCAGCAGATATTCGTTGGCCTGTTCGATCGTCTTCACCCCCGCCACCCGCATCCCTTTCACCAGCCGGTCTTGGGCTGTCTGGAAATTCCGTTCTACCCGCCCTTTGGCCTGGGGCGAGTGTGCCGCTATCCAGGTGATCCCCAATTCTCGTAAGGCCCGCCCGATCTGAGTCGGCGGCATCTCCACCGGATCTTTCTGTTCTCCCGGCTCGTCCCGTTTCCGCTTCTCCGTGGTCTGGAAATGACTCGCCTTGTCGGTGTAGAAACTCAGCGGCCGCCCGAATTTCTCCAGATAACCCCACAGCAGCCGCATGTTCTCCTCGGTGGAATCGTGCCGCACGAAGCGCGCAAACAACCGGCTGGTGGCATCATCGATCATGGCAATCAAATACAGTCGCTCCCCCCGCCCCTCTAACCAGTCATGGTCGCTGGTGTCCCACTGCACCAATTCTCCCAACCGGCTCCGCCGCGGGCGCCACTCATGCACCTGCTGCACCTGCGCTTTTTTCCCACGCCATAATTTGGCCCGCATCATCCACTGCCGCACCGTCTCTTTGCTGGCCTCGATCCCGTGCTTCTCATTCAGATACTCGGCCGCCAAGGTCGGCCCGAATCCCGCATATACCGGCGCCGATAGAATCTTCACCGCCTCCCGTTCGATCTTTTCCTCGATCCGCTGCGCCGACGGACGGCCGCGCAATCCATGAATGACAGCCTTGTCTCCACTGCGGCCGAACGCTTTCACCAGCCGTTTGGCATGCCGTAGGCTGATGCCCAGTTCCTCGGCCACCTGCGCTCGTGTGATCAGCTTTTTGCGGGCTTTACGCAACGTCACCAGCCGGTCCCTATCGGCTTGGCTCATCAGTAGTTGTCCTTCCTGCATCCCCAAAGCTTGGGGCTGTCAAGGTGACATATAGAAATCTTTAACAGATGTTTCTTACTCTTTTTCCCTTTTCGCCACTTTCCGCAGCCGCAGTGTCTTTAGTGGAAGAACAGGGGGACTATTGCAACGTGAAGGAGACGGTATGAACGAACCGATGCTGTTAATGACGATTGAAGAAGTCGCCAAGCTTCTACGGTACAGCCCAAAGACAATTTACAAAAAGGCGGCACGAGGAGAGATTCCCTCTGTACCTCTTAGCCGTCGAAAACGGCTTTTTAATAGGGAAGCGATGGAGTATTGGCTGATAAATAACCAGATAGGAAATCTATAATCTGCCCATATGGCGAACCCGTCCTATTGGGTATTTCGGCGTGGTCCAAAGTGGCACAGCGGATGGCGTGACGAAAACGGCCATTGCCGTCTAAAGTGCATCCGGTGGGGGCCGGAAAAGCACTCGCGCTGGACTACGGGCGCAAGATGGCTCTCGAAGCCAGCCAAGTCCGGGGCGGCCAGCCGATACACGGCAAAGAGATCCTCAATGCGCTCGAAGCATTCTTAGGCGGTGAGGATGTCAAAACGTGTACGCACGAACTGAATCGTTGGCATTTGGAGGCGCGAATTGGCCACTTTAGATTACAGACTGTCGATCAGTTAACTGAAGAACTCGTCCACGAGTGGCTCGGCCACTTAAAAAGTCTGGGGTACAATCCTGGCGGCCAGAGTCTCTCGCTGAGAATCCTGCGGACATTTTGCCGGTTCTAAAAAAAAATGGTTGTCGGTTTATCCATTTGAGGATTTCAAAATTCCCAAGTCCGAGTTCGTTGGCCGGTAGCTTTCGGAAGAGGAACGCGCCAAACTCCTATCCATTGATCCCACGCTACCAGGTGGATCAACACCTGAACCGGGCCCTCACATTTGGGCTGTATTCGCTTCTGAGGATCAGCCAGGTCTTTCATGCTGATTGGAGTCACTTCAAATCCCCTGACCAACTATGGGTTTCTGGATCAAAGGACAAGAGGGCCGCTGGATTAGACTTCATCCGAAAGCCTTGGCCGTGATGGGAACTCCTAAATCATCGGGACAAATTTTCGATCGCAGGGAAACTTTGGACGCTTTCCGCGAATCGGTTTACAAGAAGGCCAAGCACGAGAAGATTATGGCAGCCCTAGTGCATTCGCATCGGCAAGCAGCACCAACGCCGCAGGAAGCTACCCTGGCCAGTATTTCGGGCGAGCGGTTATCTCATTATGTTCATCGAAAGAAATCTCTCACTGTGCGCGTTTCGGAAGCTGGGCAAGAACAGCCCCTCGAATTGCCTGCAGGTGCCGTAGCTCTTCTTATGCATCCTTCAAGCGATGGCTGCGGGTCGCGGCGTCACGATCATACCCGAGAACGCCGAATTAACAACTGTGGAAGCCGCGAGCATTCTTAACGTATCCCGTCCGTTCTTTATCGCACTTCTTGAGGAAAAAGTCATTCCCCATCGTCTGGTGGCAAACATCGGCGGATCTTGATTGATGATGTGATGGCTTATAAACAACGGATTGACGAAGAGCGCGAAAGCGTATTGGCACAATTGACGGCAGAGGCACAGGAGAAGGATACGGGCTATGGCCGCCGCCCATGAGTTATACGGCATTACTCGATGCCAATGTACTGTATCCTGCGCCGGTACGCGATCTTCTGTTGCAGATTGCCGTCAGTGATTTATACAAAGCTCGGTGGACGGCTGATATTCATCGGGAATGGATAGAGAATTTTATTCAAAATGAGCCGCAGCGGTCGCGCAGTGATTTAGAGCGTACCCGTGACCTCATGGACAGAGCGACCCGCGATGCTGTAGTGACCGGCTATGAACAGCTCATACCCGCTCTAACTCTGCCTGATCGGAACGATCGGCATGTTCTTGCCGCAGCGATTGCTGGCAATTGTCACGTCATCGTAACTGCAAATCTCAAGGACTTCCCCGAGGAAGTATTAGAGCCCTTCGGAATCGAGGTTCAGCACCCTGATGAATTTCTTTGCAATCATCTCAATCTGGCACAGGGCCTTTTTTGTAGCTGCGTTCAAAAGGTTCGCAAGCGATTAAAAGCTCAGCCGTATACAGTGGATGAGTATCTCGATACGCTAACCCGGTGCGGCCTCGTGGCAACGGCTGCTGAACTGCGACCCTCTGCTGAGCTTTTATAGTATTCGTCATTTGTAATAATCGCGAACTGACAGGGATGTCCGGTTGTGGAAGCCCCTCGGGATCCGTTACCATTTGGTGTTATTTCGGGTGCCCCAGATGGCTTACATAGCATATCTTCATTCGCTCCCACGTAAGCTCAGTAATGACCTGGACAAGCATCTCAAAGCTCCCGAACGCTCGGCTTGATCAGGTCACGAAATGATCGGCGGATCGAGCCAGGCCAAGAGTGGGAGCGAGTCCAAATGAGAACTTGCACACAGCCGATGTTCTCTTGCTACTTGTGAGCCCAGCCTTTTTCGCATCGGTAGGTTCTCATCGCACGAGATGCTAGTATACCTGAACCGGCTCCGAGTTCGAGGCGGCCCACTCGACGGGAAGCAACTTCGGGCCATGAGGCCAGCCCCGTGCACGCGTCATAGGATCGGCCATGTTGCGGCAGTAGTACTTCTGATTCACATTGGGAGATCTGGAATTCTTGACTGCCGCCGGATGGCCATTTAACATCAATAAAGTAAAGTTTCGAGTAGATCTCTAGAAACCGCTCCTTGAGGATTGGGTCAGAACCGCGAGTTAGAGCCAGGTCCGGGACAATGAGTATTGATCCACAATTGGCACGGGAGGGCTCGGCGTATCAGGAGCCCGACATTTTGCGGATTCAAGGGTTGGTCAACACATTGCTACCTGATATAGAGCCTGAGTTGGCGCTGACCATCGAGCAGCTTCTGCTGTTTGCTTATCTCAAAGGGCGGCAGGATCTGTGTGTGTACCTCCATTTGGCGAATCAGGAGATACAAGAGCGGGTTCGTGAAATTCGGAATCTAGCGTAACTTTGTCCCAACGCTGCGCTGGTTTGGTATCTTGGCGCTCAGCATACTGGAAATTCTAATACTCCTTTTGCGAACTGCCTCCTGCTGGACGCTCTGATTGCCTTTGTTTTCAAATGTTGGCAAGTTCCACAGATTTCTATGCGAATTTGCTCCGTTTGAAAGCACTTCACTGTTTGGCAAAACTCTGGCTTGCTTTTGCTTGGTTGGCTCTGGGATTGACCTTCTTAGGCGGTTGCAGGAAAGTCGTGCGGAGCAAGGTCGTTTGTCTACGAACCAGGATCACCACGACCGCCAACCAGAATCAGCCGATTGCGGTGGACGTGCTATTGGTCCGCGATCAGGAACTCATCAAAAAGCTCATGGTTTTCAGTGCCGCGGATTGGTTCGAAAAACGTGAGCAATTCGTTCGCGATTACCCAGACCCGAAAATCCTGACGATCTACCACCGAGAGTGGGTACCAGGGCAAATCATCCCTTGCTCCCGCATCCAACTGAATTCCACTCCCAGAGCTACCATTCTGTTTGCCAATTATTTCAGTAAAGGCGACCATCGCGCCCGACTGGTCAGCGGGAAAAGCGCCGAGATTCACCTGCTCGACGAGGATTTCGAGATTGTACCGGAACCCGATTGCGATAAAAGCAGCTGTCTAACCGACACACAGTGAGGTCGAGTTTCCAATGAAAGCCCACGATATTCCTGAGGCCATTCAGTGGCATGAGGGGATGCTGCTGACCCCCGAACATTTTCAGCAGATGAACACCCGGCAGGAGATGCTGGCCGGCTATGGGTTGTCCTGTGTGCCCTATCAATGGGGAGTGCGGCGGTTGGAATGGGACGCCAACCTCTTGACGAGTGGCTTGTTATACGTAACGGAAGTGGAAGCAGTTTTGCCCGATGGGTTGGTGGCCAGCCTAGGCACACCTGATGCCCTCAAACTAGAACTAAAACCATTTATCGAGCAGATGAAGCAGGCTCCCGTTCCCGTGTGCCTTGTAGTGCCGCGGCGTAAGGCGTTGACGGCGGAAGGCGATCTGGAACGATACGAATGCCTTTCCCCCGAGCCGTTTTCGGACCACGATGAGGGGAGGGAGCCGGGCGCTAGCGGCATTCCAAGGTTACGGCCCCGTTTGAGTTTGCTGGCGGGCCCTATTCCTCCCAAGTATTGCGGTTTTCCGCTCATGCGCTTGCGGTACGAAAACGAGGTCTTTACCGCATGGCCGGACCACCCGGTTTTGGCAGTGCCGCTTTCGTCGCGCCTCGGTACTCTCTGTTCCCTGATTGCACGGCACGTTCGGGAAAGGGCTTTGTGTCTGGCCGATCAGGTATACGGACGGGGGAACGGCCCGAGCCTGGAAACAGAGACGCACACGAGACGTTTGATTCACAGTCTGGTTTGCGCCTTGCCGGCTTTCGAAGCCGCTCTTTACACAGGCGAAACACATCCTTACACGCTTTATTTGGCGCTGTGTTCGCTCGCGGGAAGCATTGCCGGAGTAGGTCTCAGCCTGGTACCCCAGGTATTTGCTCCTTACGATCATAACAACCCCTATCGGTCTTTTGAAGAAGTTAAGAACTACACATTTCAGGCGATCACCGAAGGAATTTCCGAAACCTGGGCATCATTCCGGTTCCACCGCGATGGCCATATTTTTGTCTTGCCAGCAAAGACAGGTTGGAGCAATTTGTCGACAGAAGCCGGTATGGTGCTCGCGTTGCGCGGCCCATCGGGGTCTTCCGATCAAGCCATGATGTCTTGGGGAAACAGTTGTGTTCTGGGAAGCAGCACCGTGATCTCCTCATTGGTAACCAAACGCATCCTCGGGGTTCCCAGACATCACGTCGAGGCTGCGGACGGTTTGATTCCCGGCAAAGGAATGCTCCTTTTTGAGTTAGACAGCCATTCCGAATTCATCCTGCCCCAGGAAGACTTGCACGCGTTTGATCGCCGCCCGGACGCGATCTCGCCAGCCGACCTCATCCTGTTTGTCCGCAAGCCCGAAACTAGTGGCAAAATTCTGTAGAAATCAACTCACCAATTCTTACAAATTGAGTGGTGTATTCCAAGACACTCAATCCAACTCTTGCCCTTCCTGCTATCGATAAGGCCGACATTCGAAGCTTGTCCTTAGTATCGGAATTTCAGGAATTCTGTTGGGAGTTAATTCGGCTTCGGGGCCTTGCGGAGGCTGTCACGGGACCCGTTACAGAACCGGCTTCCAGCAATTCACCCGACGCACAGCCTGTGTATATATCGGCCCGGCTCACGAGTTTAATGGAACGGCGAGCCCTATACGCGGGAAGGAGCGCCGGGGAGGTTGGTTTTAATCTCTACCGCGAAGTCCAATATGTAATGGCAGCCCTGTCGGACGAAGTGTTTTTGCGGCTGGACTGGCCGGGACAAGCCTATTGGATTTCGCATCTGCTTGAAACGCAGCTCTTTGACTCCCATAATGCCGGCGAAGAATTTTTCACACGTCTCGACCGGCTGCTCGACCAACCCGAGCGCTCGTACACCGATATTTATGTCGTGTATTTGATGGCGCTGTCACTCGGATTTCGCGGGAAGTATGCAGGGAAAGATGATGGCGGCCGCATGGAAGGATATCGCCGTCGGCTCTTTGTGCGCATATACCGGCGGCGGCCCGAACTCTTCGCAGGGCAGACCCGCTTGTTTCCAGATTCTTACCGGTACACCCTCAGTGAAGGAATCGCGCGCAAGTTGCCTTCGCCGAATCGTTGGTTTGCAGCACTCGTTGCGGCGATTCTCATTTGGCTGGGTGCCGCGCACTTGGCGTGGCACGACGTGATGGACGATCTCGCCGCCAATATTTCACGGATTCAAAATACGCAGGTGTCGGCATCGAAATGAGGCCGAACACCGGTGTCTCCCTTCCGGTCATGTTGCTGATTAGCCTAATTCTGGCTATCACGATTCTCCTGGCCTTGATTGTTCTAACTCTGCTAAAAGCTCGGAACACGCGTGAAGTTACCCCGAACGCGGAGAACCAGCCTGATCAAGATTTGACAAGCCCAGCCGCCTGGCGAGTGCCGGCGAAGGACATGCTGCTCTCGTTCTCGCGAGGCTTGACTTTCCTCAAGCAACATGTCGCAGGCCGCGACTACCGTTACGAAGTTCCGTGGCTGCTGATGATGGGATCGCAGGGGGTCGGGACAACCAGTGTTCTTCGCAATGCAGGCGCCAGCGCATCGCTGAGCCACCTGGGCGGACCCACCTTTGGCGTTCCTGGAGGGCTGGAGTGGTGGTTTTATGACCGCGGAGTGGTGTTGAACGCCCCGGGAGAAATCGTGCTCCGTTCCGGCGGCCAAGTGCCTGAAAAGTCCGCCTGGTATGCATTGCTGCAGTCGCTCTTACGGAGGCGCGCACGACGGCCACTGGACGCCGTTATTCTGGCGATAAGCGTAGAGGACTTCCTACGGACTCGGGAGACCAATGCTCCGCCGTCTGATCTCGCGTTCCGTGCGGAAGTATTGCGCCAAAGACTCGCAGACCTCCGGCGAATACTCGCCCTCCGTATGCCGATTTACATTCTGGTGACGAAGTGCGACCTGGTTCCCGGCTTCGCCAGTTTCGCTAAGGAACTGTCGCCTCTGTTAAATCAGGAAATCTTCGGTTGGTCGAATCCGTATCCCTTGCAGGCAGCATTCTCCCCCGATTGGGTAGAGGAGTGCGTTAGCGAAATGGGCAAGCGGATAATCGAACAGCAGATGGAAATCTTCGCAGAACGCGATCACCTGCAGGAACCGGACGCCGTTTTCCTATTTCCCGCAGAGTTCGAGTCTTTGCGCACGCCCTTGCGTCAATATTTGTCGGTGATTTTCCAATCAACAGCTTATCAGGAATCGTATTATTTCCGGGGCATCTACTTCTGCGGAGATGCAGCGGCCTCGGACGAAGGCATGGTGAAGTCTGCGGAGCCCATCGCGGCGCCGGGTGCCGTAGGTTGTTCGGGTGTCGGCGGAGAAGTCACTCAGGAGCTTGCTCTCCTCGAAATAAGCCCGGTCCGGGAGTCCGTCCAAGTAATGCCGCTGACCGCGGGTGAACGAGAGCGGCAGCCGGTATTCCTCAACCATTTGTTCGAGCGCAAGATTTTTCCGGAATCTTTTCTGGCGCGTCCGCTCTCCGTGATCCATATGTCGCGTAACCGGACGGTGCTCGCCGTCAAATTCGCGACGGCAGTTTTCTTGTTGATAGCAACATTCGGAACGCTGACAGGCTATATCCGTCTTTCCAACTTGAAGCATCAGCATCTCGGGCCGCTATTTCGGGAGCTCGGGGACGATCTCGCCCGGGACGATAGTGAGCAAGCGCGGCTGGGCCGGGAAACACCGCCCGAACGGAACGCACGTTTGCTGCGCGCGAGCCGCGACGCGAACGACGTCCTCGGAAGCATGGCTCTGCTTTCACAGAGACGTTTACAGTCAGTGTTTCTTCCCTCATCCTGGAACGGAGATGCGGACCGCAACGCACAAGCAGCGCTGGCCAAGGTTTTCGGAGGTATCGTACTGAAGGGCCTCCGGATAGATTTGACACTGCGGCTCGCGAATCTCATTCGCGAAACGACACCTCGGCTCCCCGGCATTTCGGCAAACAGCAATGCTGCTCCCGGTGACGTGGTGAGTGAACCACCGTCTGAGGAACCCGTCTTTGAACTTTTCGCCGATGTGCCCGAGTATCAAGCCTGGGAAAAGTACGTCTTCGGCCTAAAGGAACTCGACCGGAATATCGCGCGCTACAACCGCATTGCAACCCCCGGCGGCGGCACCGCCCACGACCTAAAGCAGTTACTGAAATATTTGCAGATGGACCTGCCTCCGGAACTTGACTTAAACAATCCTTACTTCGTCAGGATGCTGCAGCAAGGCAGGAATCAGCAGTTCTCTTACGACGGAGGAGATAGCCAAGCAGCCGGCGCGGTGGATGCGGTAAAACATGCCCATGCTCTGATTGAAGGTTTTTTCACGGCCTGGTTCGGCGCTAATAACCGATTGGCGTTTGACGTAAATCAGATGGTCGAAGAAATTAACCGGTTCCCCGCAAAGGGATCGCAAGTGAACTATGAGGTATTGAAGAGCATTGCCGAGAGCATCCGGCGCGTGTTGATCGATCTGAATAGTCCAGCCTTTACGTGGTTATCCGAAGACAAGTTTGACGTACGCCAATTTCCGGCTTTCGATCAGCCGGTTAGTGACCTGCAATATCTGCAGGGGCTCCGGTATTCGGGTGAATTAGCGGACTACGGGGAGCGAGGTTTCGGCCAGTTTTGCGCTGACCTGGCAACGAACTCAACCCGCCTGACGGGATCGGTCCTCGATATGGAAAACGCGCCCGTGCAGGCAACCAGTTCCGTGGTGATGCTTGAAGCTAGCTTACGTGTTCTCCTCGACCAGGCTTTTGTAGCGCGTGAGCCCGGGCCGGACCGCCGGATTGAGGCCGAACGGCCGATCTGGGACCGCAATCTTCTGCTCGAGGCGAAGAAGCTCTTCGATGACTATGAGAGATATGAACGGAATTCACTGCGGACGGTTCCGCCGTCTCTCCGCGAAGCGCTGCAGCGGGTGGCGCTCCAGCGCTTGCAGGATAACGTTCTGGACTACATACACGATGCCCAGAGCATGGTCGCTCCAGGTTCCCCCGACGGAGTGAATATACAAAGTTTTAACCAATCCGTGGACATCTTGCAACAGCTTCTCGCAGACTTCGCAAAATTTCCGGAGCCGCAGGCCGCGCGCAACTTCAGTTCGGTACTGACCGCGCAGGCGTCGCAGCCGCTGGTCGTACTCGAGAACGATCTCAAAGGAAAAAATTTGTATACGGTCAAGGATCAGAACTTCGATTGGTGGGGCGGTGAAAAACCGCTTTCCCTGGCCGCTTACGACGTGCGCACCGCAGACGACCTGAAGGAATATGTGGATCACGAACGGGAACAGGTAAACAGCCTTTCGGAGCAGGCAGAGCCTCTGGTTAAGTTTTTGCAATCCAGAACCTCGGTGCTCACCCGCCACCAGGCAAACGCGCTTACCCTATGGCGCGCGGTATCGCAAGAACTAAAGAAATATAACGATAAGACGCCGCAAAATTCTGTGCTTGTGCTGGAGGACTTCATCCGCACAGGCCTGGACAAAATTGCTCCGGATCTTGGATGTCAAGACAACACGAAAGACTCCGCCGATCGCGAAGACTTCTTCCTGCTGCAGCGACGCTCATTACGTAAGGCCGCGCTGGCGCGCTGCCGTGTGCTTTCTGAACGGACCTACACGACCCAAATCGCGTCCCTGTTTAATCCTCGGCTGGCTGGCCGTTTTCCATTTGCCGCCGCCGGGCCGCAGGGATCATTATCAGAGCTTGACCCCGAGTCGCTCCTGGAGTTTTTCTCCAAGTTTGATCAGTACGGGAAAATTGCCGCCGATAGCTTAAATCAAAATTCGCAGTTAGGGAAATCGCGGGACGCGGCTCTTGGGTTTCTTTCTCAGATAACGGCCATACGCCCGGTATTCGCGTCATTGCTGGCGAAATCGGACAAAGACCCTATTTTGGGGTTCGATATTGCTGTGAAGTTTGGAGTGAACCGGAACAAAGAAATCGAAGGCAACCAGATTATCGATTGGAGCCTGGACGTCGGCCGCCACAATATTGAATACCAGGCCAAAGAAAAAACTGGCCATTGGGACCTGGGCGATCCAATAAAGATCACCCTTCGATTTGCGGATGATTCACCGTCCGTACCTGTCAAAGACGACAGTCAATCTGCAATGAATGTGCACCAACGGACTGTGACGTTTGAATATACCGACGCATGGTCGTTGTTTCGTTTATTGCTTGAGCATAAACCCTCTTCCGTCGAGTTCAGCCAAGGTGTAGATCCAACCCCACATACGCTGAGTTTTTACATTGCCACGATTCCCGACCGGAGGTTGCCACAGCCGAAGGGCGGCGCCGCCGGCCAAGTCCGAATCTACATGCAGATTGATATCGTGCCGGCAGGCATGAAGAACAGTGTCACTGTTCCGTTGCCGTTTCCCATGCAAGCTCCCAGCTTGACACAACAATAAACGGCGGAGGCTGAGATGACAAACGTCGCTATTTTATCAGCTACTATCGCACAGTTGCTCGAACCCATTCCCGGCGGAAATCCCTCCGGCGAATACCTTCGCTATACAGGCGCCTACGACAGCATAGCCGAAGCCCGCCGGGAGGACGACCCTAGGCTCACGCAGGGTGTCTGGAAGAGTGCATTAAAACGGGCCGATTGGGCTGAAGTCGAAACACTCTGTGTCGAAGAATTACGGGGGCGGACGAAGGATCTCCAAATAGCGGCCTGGCTGCTCGAATCGTGGCTGCACCAACAGGGATTCGATGGCGTGCGGCAGGGACTGGAGCTCTTGCGGGCGTTAGTGGAGAGTTTTTGGGAAGACCTGCATCCGCAAATCAAGGATGGCGAACTGGAGTACCGGATTGCGCCAATTACCTGGATCAACGAAAAATTGTCTGTTCAACTGAGTCTCTTGCCGGTCGCGATCCCGGAAAATCATAACGCTCCACCTTACTGTTGGTCAGATTGGGAAAACGCGTGCCGTACCGAGCTACATGATCCTAGCCTAAGATCCTCGGCTGCAAACACCCATTCTCCTAAACTGACTCTGGCTGAATTTCAAAAAAGCGTGGTGTTCACCCCAACCGAATTCTTCTCCAGATTGGCCGCTGAGGTCGGACAGGCAATGGATGCCTGTGCAGAATTGGAGGAGACCTTTGACCGGCTTTGCGGTAAACAGGCCCCGAGTTTGCGGCAATTCTGGGGCGTCCTGAATTCGATTCACGATTTTGCGCTAAACACATTAGCCCAGCGACAAGCAATAGAGACTCAGCCCTGTTTTCCAGAAATGCCGGTAAGCATGGATCGGGAAATCGCAGCAATAGGCACGGATTTAGTGAATGGACCAATCAGTAGCCGGGAGGAAGCTTACCGCCGCCTGGCAGAAGCGGCGGATTACCTATCGTGCATTGAGCCCCACAGCCCTGCGCCTTACCTCGTAAAAAGAGCGATTCTGTGGGGGAGCCTTAGGCTGCCCGAGTTACTGCCGGAGTTAGTCCGTAATCCAGCGGAGCTGGGTCATATCTTCCAGCTGCTCCAACTGAGTGACCCGAAAACAACAGAACATTAGTGAACTTAAGACACAAAGTCAAAGGAACGATTAGACCAAAGATAAGGAGACTTGGGATTTGTCAGAAAGCACCCAGCATAAATTAGATCGGATTCGCCCTCCCAGAGTACAGATCACCTACGATGTGGAAACCGGTGGTTCGATACAGAAAAAAGAGCTGCCTTTTGCAGTAGGCATTTTAGCCGACCTCTCCGGGAAACCAGAAACTGCGCTTCCCAAGCTAAAAGACCGCAAGTTCGTAGAGATCGATCGGGACAACTTCAATGACATTCTAAAGGCCATCGGGCCGCGGCTGGTCCTGCGGGTGGATAACAAATTAGCGGAACATGGCAGCAAACTGAATGTTGAGCTGAGATTCCGCCATATGGAAGACTTCACCCCGCTGGCAATGGTCAAGCAGGTGAAGCCCTTAAATGCGCTGCTGGAGGCACGTGGCCGGTTAAACGATCTTCTGGCCAAGCTTGATGGCAACGACGACCTCGATGCGACTCTTCAATGGATTGCACGGGATGTAGAAGGGTTAAAGCGAATTAAGGCTGCGGCCCAGGAGCAGGCAGCGGAAACACTCAATGGAGAACAGAATGGTTGACGAAACTCAGAACTCCGACACACTGCCCGCCAGCGGATCATACACCACACTAAGTCTTTTGGACCAAGTGGTACTGCAAGGAAGAATGACAAAAGATCCGTCCCAACGATCATACGCCCGAAATCTGGTGACTGAATTCGTAAACCAGGTCGTTGACCAAAGCATGGTCGTTTCGGCTGATACTATAGCCTCGATTAAGGGCCGGATTGCCCAGATCGATCAGCTCATTAGCGATCAGCTCAATGAAATTATGCACGATCCCGACTTTCAGGCACTCGAAGCTGCTTGGCGGGGCTTGAACTATCTAGTCATGAACACGGAAACCGGGACCATGTTGAAGCTGCGGCTCATGAATCTCACGAAGCAAGAGTTGCTGAACGACTTGGAAAAGGCGACTGAATTTGACCAGAGCGTGATATTCAAGCGGATTTACGAAGACGAATACGGCACCTTCGGCGGATATCCTTATAGCTGCCTAGTGTGTGATTTCGAATTCGGGCGGCATCCGCAGGACATTGCGATTCTAGAGAGGATGTCAAATGTGGCCGCCGCAGCACATGCGCCGTTCATCGCAATGGCCAGCCCCAAGCTCTTCGATTGGGAAAGCTTCACCGAACTCGGTACCCCTCGAGACTTGGCGAAAGGTTTTGAGTCTCTGGAACTCGTTAAGTGGAACGTGTTCCGGAACTCGGAAGACTCCCGCTATGTTGCTTTGACTCTTCCACGTGTTCTGATGCGGCTGCCATATGGCGCAAAGACATCGCCCGTAGAAGGCTTCGCGTTCGAGGAGGAAGTAAACGGCAAGAACCACTCCAAATATCTTTGGGGGAGTTCGGCGTATGTGCTGGCGCAACGCATTACGAACGCGTTTGCGCTGTACCGCTGGTGTGCCGCAATTCGGGGAGTGGAAGGTGGCGGAATCGTGGAAGGTCTTCCCGCTCACACTTTCAAAACCGATGAGGGCGATGTCGCACTCAAGTGCCCGACAGAAATCGCCATCACGGATCGCAGAGAAAAAGAGCTCAATGATCTGGGCTTCATCTCACTCTGCCATTGCAAGGGTACCGACTACGCGGCTTTCTTTGGCGGCCAGAGTACGAATAAAGCCAAGCTTTACGACACCAATGAAGCCAACGCTAACGCCCGCATCTCTAGCATGCTCCCTTATATGCTGGCAGCCTCCCGTTTCGCACACTACATCAAAGCCATCATGCGCGACAAAATCGGCAGCTTTATGAGCCGCGATAACGTCTCCACTTACCTGAACCGGTGGATTGCCGGTTACGTTTTGCTAGACGACGAAGCGTCTCAGGGCGTCAAAGCCGCATTTCCACTGCGCGAGGCTCGGGTCGACGTATTAGATATGCCGGGGAAACCGGGCTGCTACAAGGCTGTAGTGTATCTCAGGCCGCATTTTCAACTGGACGAGTTGACAGTCTCAATTCGTCTTGTGGCTGAACTACCGACCGTGGCGGCGTAATAGTCCGGTGCCGCACGTATGGATAAACGGGCGAGTCGATCGGACACCCCGAACGTCTCTCGTAAGGGTCGGCACCACCAGTAATTTACAGGAGAAAGAAGGAAGATGGATATATTAGTTCTTGATTGCGGCAGTGATATCGCAGGTGAATGCAAGCTGTCGGATTACACAAACAAAATTGAGCTCCTATCGTATAGCCACGGAGTGGCCCAACAGATTACGGGCGACCAAAGCAATACCAAGCGTACCTCGGGCAAGCCCAACCATCAGGACTTCACAGTTACAAAGTATGTCGATTTGTCAAGCTGTAAACTGATCGACTATTGCAACACTGCCAAACCGATTGCAACTGTAACTGTGACCGTCGGGCAAAATGACAACGGAACCGTGATTAAGTACTTCACGTATGTGTTCACCAATGCCCTCGTCTCTTCGGTGTCAGTGGGCGGCGGCGGTGGGGGAAAGCCTCAGGAGACCGTAACCTTCAACTACACCAAGATGACCTGGACTTACAACGCGCAGAAAGAGGAAGCGGGCGCTAGCGGGAACAACTCCGCGATTTGGAACCTCTCAACCAACAAGAACTCCTGATGGTGAGGGAACCCCGGCAACCGAAACCGACGACAGGCGCTCGAACTCCGTTGTTCGAGCGCCTGATTGACGAACAGCCACACGAGCTCGCTGAGATTAAGCCACGGCGGGTCCACAGCCGGCTGGAACTGAGGGAATCCGTGCGGAGCGAAGTCGCTAATCTTTTAAACACCCGCTGCCCTGTGCGCGTAGACCGGAATGGTTCGGTGATCGATTACGGAATTCCCGACTTCTCCTGGATGAACGCCGCGAGCGGTGACGACAGGCAACGGCTCGCGGAGATCGTTACCCGCAAAATTGCAGCCTTTGAACCAAGACTGAAGCAGATTCGAGTTTCGCTGGAACGGGATAGCGCTGATCCGCGCGCCATCACGGGGACCATTGAGGGTGTGCTGGCAGTGGAATCGATTCGGGAACCCTTGTCATTTATTCTGGCGATTCATCACAAAGGGGAGCAGATCCTTTTGACCGACAGCTTGCCACGCTCGCATGCCTCGCCCGCGGAACTGGAAGCCAATCGTGGCTAATCTAAACGGGCAAGAAGAGATCCTTCGGTATTATAACGGCGAAATCACCTATCTGCGCCGTGCGGGACTCTCTTTCGCGACTCGCTATCCCAAGCTCGCAGCGCGGCTCGAACTCTCTGGTGATCACTCGCCCGATCCCCACGTGGAAAGGCTGATCGAGTCCTTCGCATTCCTGACTGCTCGCATCCACCGCCAGATCGATGCCGAATTTCCGCAGATCACGACGGCCTTACTCGGGACCCTTTACCCCAACTTGGTCAATCCGGTTCCATCGATGGGGATCGCCAAATTCGATGTCGATCCCTACCAAGGCAAACTGAGCACCGGCCACGTTATTCCGAAACACACTAGCCTTTTCGCGCAGACCGGTGATGGTCTAACCTGCCGCTTTCGCACCTGCTATCCCGTAATCCTTTGGCCTTTTGAGGTCGAGCGGGCAAGCTTCGAGTCGCCTGATCAATTTGAGTTTCTCAACTGTATGTCTCACATCGCGATGGTACTCCGTCTTCGTCTTGTGCCGCGCGGAATCACTTTGGGTGAAA
The DNA here is from genome assembly GCA_019242155.1 of Terriglobia bacterium. Lineage (GTDB taxonomy): Bacteria > Acidobacteriota > Terriglobia > Bryobacterales > Bryobacteraceae > PSRJ01. The sequence continues at coordinate 17,066 of JAFAWA010000323.1, forward strand.
TGAAGCCAGGTAAACTGCGGTTCTTCTTGCGCGGGGATTCCACTTTGGTGAACTCGCTATATGAGCTGTTGTTTTGCCACGGACCGCGCGTGGCGATTCTCCCGGAATCTGGCCGAAATCCCGTATTTCTGCCGGACAACGCGATTGTGCCCGTAGGCTTCGGGGCCGACGAAGACGTTCTACCCTGTCCTGAAAACGCGCATCCCGCCTACCGTCTGGTGCAGGAATATTTTCTGTTCCCGCAGAAGTATCATTTTTTCGATCTCGATCACCTGCAGTTTCACCGTTCGCAGGAAGAGCTGGATGTTTTGATTCTGTTGACTCAAATGCCGCCGGCGCGTTTAACGGTTGACCGGGAAACGTTTTGTCTAGGCTGCACACCGATCGTCAACCTATTTCGCAAGACGACCGAGCCCATCCGGCTAGATCAAACCCAACTCGAATACCGCCTGATTCCGGATATGCGGCGGGAGCGCACGCACGAAATTCACTCAATCATTTCTGTCTCCTCCTCTTCGAACCATTTGCAGGAAACAGAGCGGCTCGAGCCTTTTTTCTCGTTTCAGCACCGTCGCGACGGGAAGGAACATAGGGCATTCTGGCATGCGCAGCGGCTCGGGACTGGGCGTGAAGATCTGCCTGGCACGGAAGTTTACCTCTCGTTTTTAGATCTGGATTTTGAGCCTAATTTGCCGCCGGTGCAGACCGTCTTTGCGCATACACTGTGCACGAACCGCGACTTAGCGGGTCAACTGCCCGCAGGGGCGCGTTTGCAGATTGAGAACGCCGCGCCTCTGAATCGGATTTCTTGCCTTGATAAACCGTCCGATCCGGCTTACCCGCCATTGGAAGGCTCATCTTTATGGGCGTTGATTTCCAATCTTTCACTCAACTACCTTTCGCTCTCCGGAGGGAAGGAGAGCCTGGAAGCGCTGCGAGAGATCCTGCGTTTATACAGCTTTTCGGATGCGCCCTCGACTCACAAACAACTCCAAGGTATCCGCCAGATGTCCTGCCGGCGTGTAGTCCGGCGAGTAGGACCCCGCGATTGGCGCGGCTTCTGCCAGGGTACTGAAATCACCCTTGAATTCGACGAAGATTTGTATGCCGGCAGCAGTGCCTTTCTGCTTGGTGCGGTGTTGCGACAGTTTTTCGCGTTATACGCTTCTATAAATACGTTCACACAACTTGTCATCACTCGTAGCTCCCAACGCGAGGGCGAATGGAAACGGTGGCCCTTATTAGCCGGATATCAGCCGGTGATGTAAAAGGACATGGCGCGAACCATAGGCTCCATTTCGAAAGACAACGGCGCCGCCGCTGCACGACGCCTGATCGAGCCATCGTTTGTTGTCCAGCTAAGGTTGAAGGCCGGCTCTCCAAAGTATTACGTTAATCTGAATCCCGCCGCGGGTGTTCCCGTTGATCGGGATGAGATCTTCCAGTTACACACTTTCTTTGATCATTACCGGATTACCCGGGGTAAGCAGCACGGGCAATTGGCCGCAAACTCAAAGTACGTTTTCTGCCGGATAACCACCGGCGCGTTGCTGCTCCATCCCACCTATCGTCATCCGGTGATTGCGGCGGGCAGGCCTGTCCTGTACGCGGGAGAAATTTACTTCGATCACGGCACATTGAAATGGTGGAGTAACGGTTCGGGCAATTATCGGCCCGACGCCGGGCACGCTGCGCAAGCGGAACTACCTTTGGACCGCTTTTATACGTATCAAGATGTGTTGAAAGGCCGGCACAAAGAAAAGAGGTAAAGACCGCCGGAAGGAGTGAAGCACTTATGTCCCCCCCAGATAAGAACCTACAACCAGTGAAACCGGGTGGTCCGCCGCGTTTCGTTCCCCCGCGAGTCCATCCGCAAAACACGATTCAGCGCACGCAGGTGGCGCCCTCATCTGCGCCTTTACCTCCGCCTACTGTGGCGGCTCCTCCGCCACCGGGCCCGGCGCGTTGGGCAGCACCGCGAGTCCCCGCGCCTCCACCCCCCGGCCCGCCCGGGCGCTTACTGCCCGTACCGGCAGCTCCTGCCGCGGCTGTGATGCCCGGGCCCGACCCGGCCGGCAGAAACGCCATCGTCGCCCGTGGAGTAACCACAGGACAGGTAGCCGCAACGAGTGCGGTTAGCGCTCTCCATCACACCGCAGTCGCGGCCTCCGCAGTCGGTTTGACCGCGGGTGATGTGGTGGGCACAACTCTCGCCACATCCATTGCCGCGCCTTTAGGTTTGATCGGAGCCGCTCGCTCGGCTCGCCGAGGTGTCCGCGCTGATCAGCGGCTTGACGCGATCCGCTCATTTCGTGGCGCCGAATGGGCTGTCATGGCTAACGGCGTGCGCACTCTTCAAGAAGCCGGTTGGCTGGAAGAAGTGAATGCGATCGCCTACTTTGCCGGAGAGAAAACCGCAAAACGCGTGGAGCGCATGGCTATCCGGACAGGCTTCTCGACCGTGGCTGCGACTGCGGGCATTGTGGCTCTGGCTGGCGCCGGACCCATGACACCCGTGGGCGCCGCCGGTTTGGTGGTAGCTGCCGGCGCTGGCGGTGCCGGAGCCGCGTATAGCGGGTTGTTTGCGGCAAAAGGTTTGGGCAAGAAGATTGCCCGCACCTTCGGCTGGATAGGAAACGAACGCAAAACAATGGCGACGCGTTTATGGGAGCTGGCCGTGAGACATAACTTCCAGCCCGCCATTCGCTTGCTGGACGCGTTGACAGTGACCGTCAAAATGCCTCTTCCCATCCTGCGACAGACGGCGAGCCGGGAACACGCGATAGCTTACATCATGCAAAAGATGAGGTCATAAGCGAAAGGCAGGCGAACCGCCATGTACGTAATTTGCGGCGAGCCGATTAGAGAATCCAATGGTCTGCGCAGCCTAGAGAGTCTCCAGTCGGAGTAATTTGCCCGAACTTCGCCCGCAACGCAATTAGAACTGCAGCGCTGGGCCTGGTTTCCGGCAGTCAGGAGCGTCTTTATCGATGACATCTTTCGGTTGGCAGGGTGAGGGATCGGTGGCGAAATGGCTTTTTACTGAGCCGTACCGATTCGACTTTTTCCAGGCGGTCCGGTTATTGGAAATATCACAATCCGATGCCGTTTGTGTTGGGCGCAATCCCGATACCGGATGCGGCCCAGTCCGGTTCCTTTCCCGTGTGGGGCTTGATTTCCCCGCCAGCGAAATTCACCAGATTACAAAATCCAAGGATTCCGATTCATCTATTGAGATGACGGTGAACTTTCTGAGCTTAGCTGGGGCGTTCGGTCCTTTGCCCATGCCGGATACCGAACTGGTGCTGAACCGCATTCGCAGCAGGGACTGGGCGTCAAAAGACTTCCTCGATATTTTCAATCACAGGCTCGTCGAGCTTATGTACCGGATACGCAAATTGCACCGCGTTAGTCTGAGTACTGTCAGTCCCGAGCGAACCCCAATCGCCCAATACCTTTACTCGTTTTTCGGTTTGGGAATTCCAGCGGTTCGAAACCGCATGGGAGTACCTGACCGGGCACTCCTTCACACCGCGGGTATTCTTTCCCAGCAGCCTCGCTCCGCAGCCGGTTTAGAGCGCTTGCTCGCCTGCCACTTTCAAGTCCGCGTCTCGGTTCGCCAGTTGGTGGGAAAGTGGCGGCCCCTCGAATTCACTGAATGGACGCGCATCGGCAACGCGCGAGGGCAAAATCATAAACTCGGCGGCGGCGCTGCCCTTGGGACGCGGTTTTGGGATCAGCAGGGTGCCTTCCTCGTGCAGCTTGGTCCCTTAGGTCAAACGGAATTCCTGGATTTTTTGCCCGCAGGTTCGGCGTACCGCGCATCGCGTGAATTGGCCCGTCTCTATGCGGGCCCAGAATTTGATTTCTTTTTTCGTCTGACGATGGAAGCGGCTGCCGTACCAGAAAGCCGCCTGGGACGATCGCGGCTAGGCTGGACGTCGTGGTTAAAAACGCGCCCTTTTCCCGCCGACGACTCGCAAGTTCTTCTCCGCAACTGAGGCCGCGAAACACATGCCCACATATGTCCAGGCAAACAGTCCGATACTGATCACGACACCACTAGGGCCGGATAAGTTTCTTGTAAAGAGTTTCCAAGGAGAAGAACGCCTCTCAGAGCCATTCCGCTTTACTTTGGAACTCCTCTCCGAGGACAATGCAATCGACTTCTCACAGATAGTTGGGAATAGTGTAACGCTAACGATCTCACTGGCCAGTGGCGATAAGCAGTATTTAAACGGAATAGTCGGACGTTTTGTGCAAGCGGGAAGCCATTCCCGCTTTACAACCTATCACGCGGAGGTTCATCCATGGCTGTGGCTTTTAACGATGAATTCGGATTGCCGGATCTTTCAGAATATGACGACTCCGGACGTCATAAAAAAAGTCTTTTTCGATGCCGGCTTTACCGATGTTACCGATTCACTGACTGCCACTTATTCGCCACGCGAATATTGTGTCCAATATATGGAATCCTCCTTTGCGTTCGTGTCCCGCCTGATGGAGGAAGAGGGAATTTTTTACTTTTTTGTACACGGTAGCTCGAGCCATAAGCTTGTCCTGGCCGATGATGTGAGCGCTTACCAAACATGCCCTGGACTGAGAACGGCCACAATGCAAAAGGAAGCGTGGGCGGCCGAAGATATCGTCACGAGCTGTACGCTAGAGCAACAGGTCGTCGTAGGACGGTATAAAGCCGATGATTACAACTTTTTAACGCCCCGCACGGATCTTTTGGCCACGGCTAATGGCTCCGATTCCAAACGGACCGTGTATGAGTACCCCGGCCTGTACTCTTCGGCGAGCGATGGCGAATCGCGTACGAGCTTGCGCCTTTCGGCGCTCGAAATTCCGGGAAAACTACTGCGGGGCACGAGTTTCTGCTGGGCGTTTCGACCAGGCAATACGTTTACACTGTCAGGTCACGGCCGAACGGATATCAATGCCGAATATGTGCTAACGCGGGTTTCTCACAGCGCCGATCAGAACGTTTTGTACACGAATTCCTTCGAGGCGATCCCGTCCTCTACAATCTTTCGGCCACCGCGCATCACTCCCCGTCCGATCGTCCACGGACCGCAGACCGCCGTTGTGGCCGGAAGGTCCGGCGAAGAAATCTGGACCGATCGATATGGCCGCATCATCGTACAGTTCCATTGGGACCAAGTTGGCCAGAACGACGAGCGCAGCTCCTGCTGGATTCGCGTAGCGCAAGGGTGGGCAGGCAAACAATGGGGATCTTTTTTTCTTCCAAGGATCGGGCAGGAAGTTGTCGTCAGCTTCTTGGACGGCAATCCGGACCGGCCCCTCGTGACAGGTTGTGTCTACAATGCGACCACGACAGTGCCCTATACTTTGCCTGCCAATCAGACCAGGAGCACGATCAAGACCAACAGTTCCAAGGGTGGAAGTGGATTTAACGAACTCCGGTTCGAGGATAAAGCTGGATCCGAAGAGATCTTTCTACAGGCTCAGAAGGATATGAACGTGACCGTGCTCAATGACGAGACGGTTACCATTGCCAACAATCGCACCGTAACGGTACAGCAGAAAGACGATACGCTTACGGTAAGCCAGGGAAATCGAACAGTAAGAGTAAGTGCCGGAAACGAAACTCACGAGGTACAAGGTACCCGCGCAGTCACCGTGACAGGTGATCAGATCCATACGGATAAGGGTAACTTCACCAGGACCGTGAGTGGAAACTATTCGTTAAAGGTCTCCGGTAACTTAAGCATTGATGTGTCGGGGTCGGTAATGATCAAGGCTGGCACTTCGCTAACCAACCAAGCCGGTACTTCACTGGCGAATCACGCCGGAACGTCATTAGAGAACAAAGCGGGCACAAGTATGACCAACGAAGCCCAGATAAGCCTTACGAATAAGGCCGGAGCCTGTCAAATTCTCGACGGTGGCGGGATGCTGACGATCAAAGGCGGACTGGTGAAATTAAACTGAGGCGCGTGGAAGAGATGCTACTATCCGACCACTATCCCAACGGCCAAACCAAGCAGACTTATCGCATGATTGACGGCAGGTTGGAAGGGGAAGTCTGTTTGTACAGCCCGGATGGCATACTTTTGGAACGGGCACACTTCCGGTCAGGCAATTTGAATGGCGAAACGGTTGTCTATGACGAGCAGGGCTCGATAACCCAGCGCGCCATGTTTAAAGACGGCGTTTTGGGTGGAGAGACCTCGCTATTCATTGGCGGAGTCCTGAGGGCGAGGTTGGGCTATGTCGGCGGAAAACAGACCGGCCAATCCACTCTTTACGATAACGCTGGTGTGTTAGCGCAAAGGTCGCATTACAGAGACGGCGTTCTGCACGGAGAATCCGTATACTACGATGCCGCCGGCCATATCGTTCGCAAAGCGATTTACGAGAAAGGCTTGTTTCATGGTCCGGTATGCGAATACTTTATCTCGGGAAAGCTCCGGGAAGTCGCGATGTACAGACACAACAAATTAGAGGGGGAGATGCTGCGGTACACGGAGGATGGCAAAGTGAAGGAGCGCTTGTTTTTCCAGAGTGGAAAGCAAGTGGCTTGGCCGCCGGTACATCTCCGATAGCTGGAGAAGAGATTCTATGGCGATGCAAGTGACAATGGGAGCAATGCTGCAGTGTGGCTTTGGAGCGGCTCCAAGCAATTTAGTCGTATTGCCCGCGAACCGCGTACTGACTCAAATGCCGGATGCGAATATTACGGATAACAAGCCCATCGCGAATGTCGCACCGTTCGGCATGTGTTCTTCATTGGCCAACCCGGCGGTTGCCGCTGCTACTGCTGCCGCCATGGGCGCCTTAACCCCGATGCCCTGCGTACCGGTGACACCAGCCCCATGGGTACCGGGCGCTCCGACCGTACTTATTGCGAACATGCCAGCGCTGGATGATAACTCGAAACTGATGTGCGCCTGGGGTGGCGTTATTCAAGTTGTAAGCCCGGGCCAAATGACGGTCCTAGTCCCATGAATGCAAACGTCATCACGGACGAGTTTTCACTCGATCGCAAAGCTGCTATTACACTGGGCGTGGGATCGTTGCTGCTGATCATATCAGCGTTTACCGCGGGTCTTCTTACGGGCCTGATTTGGTCCGATCAGCAACAGGTGCCATTGGCGAAATCTGCGGCTCCGGTCAAAACAGAAGCTGCCGCCGAGGGTCTTCCGAATTTGACATCAGCCGCCGCGCAACAGAAATTGATGACTGTCCCGCCGTCAAACCCGTCTCTGAAAGAGGCGGCAACAACGATGTCGAGATCGGCGGAACGGCCGGGCCCGGATACACCGGGAGTGCGCTTGGCGGTCCGGCTAGGAGCCTTTCTCGAGAGAGCAGAGGCCGAGAAATTGGTAGAGCGTTTGAAGGAGGAAGGCTATGCCCCGCGAATCGTCGTCAGCGGCCCGAGTGCCCATCAGTGGAACTGGGTACGCATAGGTCCTTATCTCGATTGGGACGAGGCATCCCAAATAGCCGCCGTGCTTTCGCGGGGTCAAGCCACACCTGCGGTTGTTGAACCTATCCCATAGCATGCCGCATCATGTTTAGCGCGCCGCATAATTTAACTAGTTTAGTTCTCGGTGAAAAGCCCGTTCCGGCCTTGCCGGAGGGGAGCAAAGCTCCCTGTTCTTTGACATCCGATTCGTTTTTCGAAATCCAATCGAACGAGCCTACCGGTTATTTACTGCTGTTGGCAAGCCTAGCCATCCGCCTAGCCATCCGCCACAAATCATGAGCTAGCGCCCTGAATCAGAAATAAATTGATAACTCACGCCGCCCCATACTAGGGTATGCCCATCGGTCGTCCGACCAAGCCACTCAACGTAACCCCCGAGGATCGGGACGCTGAGCAGCGAGGGATTCAACCGCGATGAGCTCCCGGCGGCCAATTTCTTCGAGGGCAAGCGCCGCGAGGCGATAGGCTGTGTTAGGACGATTCGCAACCTGAACGGCACGTGCAAATCCCAGCAGCGCGCCAGCGTGGGCCACGCAAGCCTCCATCGCCGCTGAGGCTCCGAAAGAGTTCCCGTTCTTCTACCAGACGCCGCCACCCGTGCAGGCATTTATCGCGACCACAATTAAGGCTGGCGCGGTTTTACTTAACAGATATCAACATTCTCCTCCGAATTTCCAGCGTCAAGACCCTGATTACAACGTGATAGGAGCGGCGTTATAAAAGATCCGCACGAGTAGTACCCAACTCTGCTTCAGATCACAGCACTTGGCGGAATTCTGGAAGGTTTGCACCAGGCAGGAAGTCCGCATCAGGGGCTGGGGGTTGAGTGTACACTCAGTTACTAGGAGTAAGTGGAAACCGGCTTTTCGGTTAAGGAGCGCAAGATGAAGACGTTGGGGAAGATTGTAGGTGCAGTTCTGGTTTGTTTGGTTTTGGCCTTGCTAGTGCTACACATCACCGGCTTTAACCCGATTGGGGACACACCCGGCCGCGGGAATTATCCAGGGTTATGGCTCAGTGGAACGGTTGTAACTACGCCGGTAACAGACTGGTCTTTTGCCACCCGATATAGGACCGACAAGGTGCAAACGCGTACCTGGTACCTGGTTCCTCATTCCGTCACTACAGGCCATATCGTTTACAACGGTCAGCTCTATCTGACATCGAATTTCCAGGCGGGAGTGCGTTTTCCACAAGGCAAGAGCTGGGTTGCGAATGTTATGCGCGATCCGCATGTTCGCCTGAAGCTCGGAAACAATTTATATGATTGTGTTCTGTCACTGGTCACCGATCCGGACGAAAGAGCGGCCGTGCTGGCACCGATGGCAAAACAAAACCCTCAAATCTTGGGGGTCAACTCGACCACCGATCCGGTGATGCACCTGTTCCACGTGCTGCCTCAGTGAGACTGCGGGCTTGCGGTCCGATTCGCGCTATGCAGGGTTCACCCGAAAGACAGTCGCTGCCGAGGGTGATGGCACCTTCCACTGAGGATATTTTTTTCCCTTAGCCTGTAGCACGGCTGCTTTTTCAGCCGGATCGTCGACAACTGATAAGGTACGATCAAACACCTGGTCTGATATCTTGAGGCGCACGTGGGGATCACGGATTACATCTTCAACCCACAGTCTGCCGCGATAAGAGGTCACATACAGATTGCCGTTGTATACGGCGCACCAAATCGTCACCGAGTGAGGCAGCAGAAATGGGGTCTGGGTCTGAATCTTGATCTCTGGAATGCGGTCCGTGAACGACCAGTCAGTCACTGGGCTAGTGACGGGTTCCCCTTTTATCCAGAGCCCCGGCACTCGGCACGACAAAGATCGATCGGTTGGTGGGCAGTCCTTAGGTTCAAAACCAGTGAAGCTCAGTAGCAGAAGAACTGCGACTAAGCCAAGTATTGTCGACCCAAAGATCTTTGCAAGTCTTCTCATAGAGGCCTTTCAAACCTGCGTTGGCTTCATTCTACACTCAACCAGCCTGGGCGTGTGCCGAGTTTCGCCCGGGTCTTTTTCGAGCGCCTCTGATAGGCTGGGAAGCGCCGCTTCTGGCCCTGCGGGACGAATCTGCAATCATCTCAGGGCGACGGACCGAGACGAAACCGAGTGTATAATCGCACTTTGTTCCTGGGGAGCGGGCGGGAATGTAGCGCATGAGGATAGTCATCAGCGGGGCCAATAGCGCCACTGGCCAAGCCATTCTGCGATGCACATTGCAAGACGGCGCGCCCTATGCAGTAGTCGCTGCGGTGCGCTCCGAGCGAGCCGCGGACCAGATCCGGCCGCTGCTGGGCGAGAGAGGGAGCACGGTCCGAATCTCCTACGATGATCCCAGGAGTTTGGACGAGGCGTTTCATGGGGCTAGCGCGATCATCCACGTGGCGGGGGTTCTCGTCGAGCGCCCCGGTTCAACGTATCAACAGGCGAACGTTGCGCCGGCTCACGGCGCGGTGGAAGCCGCTAAGCGGTGCGCTGCCGAGAAGTTCATTTTGATCAGTGGCACTGGAGCGGATCAGAAATCTTCGAACGGCTACTACCGCACCAAGGGACAGGCAGAAGCGCTGGTGCGTTCCTCGGGCCTGTGCTATACGATACTCCGCGCTCCGCTCCTGCTGGGCCCCGCAACCGCAGGCGCGGCGGCGCTCACGCGGAATGCGAGCGGGCCTAGAGCCAGGCTGATCGGCGGTGGACGCAACTTTCAACAGCCTCTCTACGTGAACGATCTGGCACGGGCGGCGCTTTCCGCCGTTCAACCTTCGGTTGCCCGTAATCGCATCTTAGACCTGGTTGGTCCAGTTGCCTTGCCGGAGCGAGAACTTATCGAGCGAGCGGCTCGCCTCCTCGGTCACAAGGTGCGGGTTAGCTCGATCCCGAAGGTATTGCTTTGGTTTGTGCTGGCTGTTCGTCAGCGCGTCTTCCGCCCCGGATTTTCGGCAGACGCAGTCGAAGTGATCACCGCAGACACACGTCTGGATCCGCAGCCTGCAGCCAGTGAATTAGGAATCCGCTTAACAGGCATTGAAGAGATGATCAATCACAGCTTAGGCCAGGAGCGAAAAAATGAACGAGGCTAGTCAATCCGCCGCCATTCCCTCCGCTACGGGCGCTAGAAAAGCCAAGTTCTGGCAGAGGCTTTTGCCGTTGTTGATCACAATGGCCTGCTTCACCTATCTCTATACCCGCCTCAATCAAGCGGCCACCGCTGAAGGCAATCCGCTGCTCACTTATCTCGCAAGAAGCTTTCAAGATGTGAACTGGTTTGGATGGTTAGCTCTCATGATTCCATACTGTTTCTTTTATCTCATCTTCGACAGCCTGGTAGTCTGGAGAGTAATTAACTGGTTCAACGCCAATATAAGCTATGCCGATATTCTGCCCATTCGCGCCAGCGCGTATATCCTCTCGCTGGTGAATGAGCAGGTCAGCAAGGGAGCCATCGCGCTCTATCTGAATCGCCGGGACGGAGTGCCAGGCTGGGAAGTCGGATCCAGCATGCTTCTAACCATGTTCTGCGAGATTTATAGTTTGATCCTGTGGGCGACGATTGGTGTGCTGTTGCGTTGGAATCATTTCCAGCCGGCCTTTCACGTTATTCCATGGATTACCCTGGGTGCTGTTGTGTTCTTCGCGCTTTTCCACTTGTTCTTCAGCGGAAGAATCGGGTCCGGGATCACGGTGCGCGATCGCCCGATCTTCCGGGCGTTCCGACTGGCTAAGGTGTGGCAATACGGAGTGGTGCTAGCGCTGCGTGCGCCGCCCGTCCTGGCTGGTGTGGCCGTATATACGTTGGCCTTGAGGCTATTTGGAGGCTCGGTAGGTTTCGGAGAAATGATGGGCTATTTGCCGGTAATATTTTTCGGCGCGGCTATGCCTGGACCGATGCATTCAGTGGCGATTCTTTTTTGGGTCTTGCTCTTCCCGGACAGACCCGGCCAGATGACCGCCTTCGGCTTCGTCATGCATAATTTCTTCATCTTCTTCAACGCCGCGGTGGGGCTGCTATTTCTCCGGCGGGCGACTCGGGAGCTGTTCGGGTAGTCTCCGGAACATTAGCCGTTGACCCATGGATACGAGTGTGCTCAGGATCAGCAACCAGACCAGGATGATAAGGAAGGGCTCGAGAAAGCGAAGCCCCAGGCGGATGAGTATGTCCATGATAGATGGAACGAAGTAAAGGAGGCCATTGTAGCGACCGAGCTTGCTCCCGCGAAGTTTGGCATGCCGGTGAACCCAGTAAGAATCGATAAAATACTGGGCAAAGGCTGCCGTGATCAGGGAAGGTAGGATCCATGGGAACCGGCCGCGGAGGGCCCCCGCATACAATCCGGAAATGACGAATAGAAAATCGCTCGTGTGATCGAAGGTTCCGCTAAACGCGGTCACTGTTCCTGTTCGGCGCGCTATCGGACCATCCAAAAAATCGGTGGTCAACGCGACCACCCAAACAGCGAGAGCGAAAATCGCGGCCCCCCGGTCGCCTTTTGCCATGAAAAACGCAAATGGAAGCACGAGAATGAGGCGAACAGCCGTCAGCGCATTAGCCATCGCTCCTTACTCCGATCCGGTGCGGCCACATCGCACCAGCATACACCGGGGGATGCTTGGGTTAAAATTGGCGAAGGCTTCACATGGCCCGAATAGATCTCCCCAGCGGCGTGGATACCGCTCTTGAACGTGGATTCGACGGATGCGGTCTGTCGCGCGCAGATGCGCTTCGGTTGATGGAGGAAGGCCCGATCGAGGCTCTACTCGAAACGGCGGCGGCTGTGCGGGACAGGGTGAAAGGCCGTTCGGTCAGTTATTCCAAGAAAGTCTTTATTCCGCTCACCCACCTTTGCCGTGACTATTGCGGCTATTGCACTTTCCGGGCTGATCCTCTAGACGGTGTGCAGCCATACCTGCTGCCGGATGAAGTTCTTCGAGTGGCGGAAGCGGGTCGGCATGCGGGTTGCAAGGAAGCTTTGTTCAGTCTGGGCGACCAGCCCGAAAAAGTCTTCCCAGAGGCGAAAAAGTTTCTGAAAAAGCTGGGTTTTGAGCGCACGCTCGAATATCTGGCGGCGATGTGTGAACTGGTGCTGGAAAAAACCGGACTCTTACCGCATTCCAATCCGGGCCTGATGGGCGCGGACGATCTGCGCCTATTGCGGGAGACGAACGTCAGCGTTGGGTTGATGCTCGAAAGCGCCAGCCCGCGGCTGCTTCGCGCCAGGGGCGCGCATTGGAAGGCGCCGGATAAAGTGCCCTCTCTTCGCATTCAGACCATCGAGAACGCCGGGAAATTGTCGATGGCGTTCACGACCGGCATGCTGATCGGAATCGGCGAGACTCCAGAGGAGCGCGTGGACACACTCCTGGCGATTGACATCGTCAATAAGCAGTACGGCCACATCCAGGAGGTAATCGTGCAACCGTTCCGCGCCAAGCCGGATACTCGCATGGCTCGGTCGCCAGAGCCTGCTACGGAGGACTTGCGGCGCACCATCGCGGTCGCCCGATTAATTCTCGGCGGGGATATGAATATTCAATCTCCTCCCAATTTGCTCGCGGAAGACTACCCCGATCTGCTGAAGGCCGGCATCAACGATTGGGGCGGAATTTCTCCGGTTACTAAGGACTTTATCAATCCGGAAGCTGCCTGGCCGCAAATTTCCTCCCTGGCTGCGAGATCCGCCGGCGCGGGATTCATACTGCGCGAGCGGCTGGCGATCTATCCGGAATTTTCCTCCAGGCGAGAATTCGTAGTTGCCCGCCTGCAACCGCACTTGCAAAAGCTCCAAGCCGAAGACGGCTATGCTCGTGAAGGGTGTGAACTATGTTGAAAGCGGCAAGTCTGGAACGGCGAGAGACTCCCTGGGATCGGGCCCTGCGAGCGGCGCGCCCTAGCGTTGCGAACGCGCTAGAGAAGGCGCTTGCCGGAGAGGATCTCGGATTCGAAGAGGGCGTAACCCTGGCGAACGTCGAGGGCGATGACCTTCTGGCGCTCGTGAGGGTTGCGGACGAGATACGACGGCGCGTCATCGGCGACCGCATCACCTACGTGGTGAATCGAAATCTGAACTTCACCAACGTCTGCATTGTTGGCTGCGCGTTTTGCGGGTTCAGCCGCGGACCGGATTCGCCGGACGCTTACTTTCATTCCACCGATACGCTAGTGGCTAAGTCGGTAGAAGCCGTTGCACTCGGTGCCACTGAGGTGTGCATCCAAGGCGGCCTACCGAAAGATCTCGATGGTTATTACTATGTACAGCTTCTTCGAGCCATCAAGGACCGCTTGCCCGACCTTCATGTACATGCCTATTCGCCGATGGAGATCACTTACGGCGTGGAAAAAACGCGCCTGCCGCTGCGCCAGTACTTGCTGATGTTGAAAGACGCGGGCTTGGATAGCATCCCCGGAACGGCCGCGGAAATCCTGGACGATCAGGTCCGCAGATCTTTGAGTCCCAACAAGCTAAAAGTGCGGCAGTGGATCGAGGTCATCCGGACGGCTCATAGCCTGGGCATCCCCTCGACATCCACGATGATGTACGGCCACACCGAGGTTCCGGAGCATTGGGTAAGGCACCTGCTTCTGCTCCGCGACATTCAGAAGGATACGGGAGGCTTTACCGAGTTTGTTCCCCTAGGGTTCATTCATTTCCGAACCAAGCTTTTCCAGAGCGGACGCGCCCGCCCGGGTCGTTCGGATTCCGAGGATCTGATCGTGCATGCGCTCGCGCGCGTTCTGCTGAATGGCTACATCCGCAACGTTCAAGTCTCTTGGGTGAAGCTTGGGTTTGAAGAATCCCTGGCCTGCCTGGAAGCTGGTGCCAACGATTTCGGCGGCACATTAATGGAAGAGAGTATCTCCAAAGCAGCGGGAGCGAATTTCGGTGAGTACGTCTCTCCGGGAGAATTCCGCGCCATGATCCGCACCATCGGGCGCATTCCAGCCGAGCGTGCCACCTCCTACGAAATTCGCAAAGTCTTCGGGCATGCGGACGCAGAGGAACGCCTGCCGCTCGAACGAACCGCAATGTTTGCAGCTGCCGCAAGCCACGCACCGATACCCAAGGCGGGCTACTAAATGTGGAGCGGGCCTAGTAAGGCGAGGTTAGCGATTGGCCGCCAGACAGGAACTTGGGCTTTTCGAGGTCGGGCGTATTTCGGACTATCCGGATATGCCCTACTTGCACAACTGACGCTGATCCGGACGTCCTGTTCGGTGAATTTACTATAAGCACTTGACTTTGTTCTTGCAAAAAGTCAATCCGATCATTGCGTTGGTTTATCCGGATGCAGCGGCCTGGCAGCTCGTCGGCCGGATCACATGTGACGAAAATCAATCTGTTTGACTATCGTACAGCAGCCATACAGCAGAGATTGTAACTGAGTAAATTCGTTTCCCCTGATAAGGATCACCAATCTTGCAGTCCCGTCAGTGGGATTCCAGAATACTTTGGATTTTTGTCAATAATGATGCTGCTGTAAACGGCTTCTGAATGAAATTCGTCCCCGACTCTAGAGTCCATAGCCGGTCCGAGTATCCGGACATGTGAAGTATTCGTATTCTCGGGTAAAGCCTGGCGAAGTGATCGGCTAAATTCATGCCCCCCATTTCGGGCATCATTACGTCCGTCAAGAGTAGCTCGATGGCGGTGTGATATCGGGCGGCAATGCGCAAGGCTTCGCCCCCACCGGCCGCTACCAGAACCTTGTAGCCGTTGCGCTCGAGCACACGGCGGATGTAGTTTCGTAATGGTTCCTCGTCCTCGGCAAGCAAAATGGTTTCGGTCCCTGCCCGTACGCGGGGCATAGGCTCTGACCCCAGTCGAGTGACGGGACCTTCCACGGCGGGCAGCAGGATCTTGAAGGTCGTTCCTTTGCCAAGTTCGCTGTAAACCGTGATACTTCCCTTGTTTTGTTCGATGATTCCATACACAGTGGAGAGCCCGAGGCCGGTCCCCCTGCCTGATTCTTTGGTAGTAAAAAACGGTTCGAAAATGCGGGCCTTGGTTGCTGCGGACATTCCGATTCCGGTATCGGTGACCGAGAGGACCGCGTAGTCACCCGGCTTTAACGCAAGGTGTGTAGCTGAATATTCGGCATCCACGAGAAATTGGCCGGTTTCAATCAGGATTTTCCCACCGTTGGGCATGGCATCCCGGGCATTGATCACTAGATTCATGATTACTTGCTCGAGATGGCTCGGATCGATGCAGACGACGACAGCTTCGTTATTCAGTTCGAGAACCAGGTCAATTGTTTCGCCAATGAGCCGGCGAAGCATTCTTTCTATTGCGACGACGATTTCGATCAAGCGTACATGTCTCGGGATGTTCGGCTGCCGGCGACTGAAGGCCAAAAGTTGCCTTGCAATGGCGGCCGCCCGATCCGTAGCAGTCACAATCTCCTGCGCCGCTTCGTGCGTCCATTCGGACAATGCCGGCTCCGTCAGGAGCATCGAGGCATAGCCGCCCACGACGGTCAGAATATTGTTGAAGTCATGTGCCACGCCTCCCGCGAGTTGACCCACGCTCTCGAGTTTCTGTGCTTGTCGAAGCTGTAGTTCCATCTGCTTGCTGGCGGTGATATCCCGGTTAATCTCAAGCACTCCAACGACCTCGCCGTTTTCGCCGCGCTGCAAGACCTGCCTGCTGTCCACTGTAATCCTTTTGCCGTCCCGGCGAGTATAGACCAATTCTCCATCCCATCGCCCCGTTTCGAGCAGTACCCGATCGATGTCGGCGACGGTTACTGAAGACGTAGTCTCGAGAAATTCATGGATAACTTGGCCCATGGCTTCCGAGGCTGCCCAGCCATAGAGCTCCTCCGCTCCCCGGTTCCAGCTCCGGATACACCGTCCAGCATCCATCGTGATAATCGCATCGTTGGAGTGATCGATCAGCAGTGCCTGCTTATTAAGCTCTTTTTTCGCCTCCATATCGGCAAGCTCCAGACGCCAGAGTGCCTCCGTGGTCAGCCAAATGAAAAACAATATGATGACCGCTATGGAGCTGGTCAGCACGGCCAGGTTGAACTCTCGGCCGTAAAGCCCGATCCGCTCGCTATGCAAGCTAACCCAGCCCAGAAACAAAGGAGCCAAGATTGCTGCGGGAAAGAGGCGCCGGGCTTGTGCGCCACTCAATCCCGATCTCCGGATCGCAGCGGCCATTCCATGCTCTTGGTCCAAACAGAGAATTCCCAGGTTGAGCAAACAGGCGGCAATCGATGTATTTAGGCCAATATGGTCAATCAAGCGCTGGCCAAATACGCCGCCGTACAGAAAATCCGAGAACCCTAGCAGGGCAATAAACAAGGCGCCGAACACAATAATTTGGAATAGATGGAACAGCCGGTTCCCGTAGCGAACCGTGAGCGCTAAACCGTCCAGCACGAACAGGAGTGCACTGGTTAGCGGCATTCGTCCCGCGCCTGATTCGTCCAGCGTGATATTTAAACGATTGTTCTTTGATAGGATCGCGATAAGATTTAGCAGCGCCAACAGTATGGTCGTGAACGCCAGCGATATGGGCGCGGTCTTCTTTATGCTAGTTGCCGCTTCCAGCTGCAACGCTGCCCCGCAAAGGATCAACGCTAGAGCGGAACTGACAGCAGTCTTCGGGACATTATGACCAAAGGCTCGAAGCCAGTCGTTGTTAAGGAACCACCCCAACAAGGACAAACACCCTATTCCTAAAACAGATAAGCCTATATAACGCGACCACATGCCCGCACGACTGTCCGAATCTGGATACCAGGACTTTATAATTCTAAGTCGATTTTAGGGGATTTCGTTCTTATTTCAAATTAATTCGATTCTTAGAAAGTTCCAACTTTGGATAGGCCATATGGTGTCAAGCGCCGCAGCTGATCCTAGTTCCGGTACATCGTCAGGGCGGGAAAGATGCAGATTTAAGTCTCGCTCGCCAGAAATTTATCTCATAAAAATTTTCAACCTGCGTGGGCAGGTGCAACGACCAACTCGGCATCTACATTCGTGAAGCTTTCTGTAAAGATCGAACGATTCAATGCTGGAACATTCCGAACTGCGCGTCTGCAGCTTTACCTTATCTATGATCGTGAAGGCGTATTCCCACAAAAGTTTTCTGGCCGGCTAATAGACGCGCACAAGGTAGTTCCCAGGCGCCAGCGCATTGGACATGGTACGAAGCTCCGTGCGTTGGCAGAAGTCCTCTGGTCCCAGATTCTCCCGCCCATATGTCCCCAAAGCTCAATCTCATAATTGAATCCGTGACAGATCGAGGTTTAATGCTATTGGAGGCCCTGGTTTCGCCACGACCTGGCCAGGAAGACCGCGCATGGACTGAAGGTTAACCGTTTCCGGCACAGAATACCTGTCACCCAGGATCAAGGACCCAAAAGCAATAATGGCCAAAAGAATTGCGCCGGTGGGTCTGTTGCAAATGCCGTGTGCGCTGATCTGGTAGTGTTTATCTTGACCCGAAAACGGCCGGCATTGTTCCGCGGGCGGCATTTCGAAGAGGTGATCATCGTTCTGTGCGTCCGCTGGTACTTGCGCTATTCTCTGACCTACCGTGACCTGGAGGAGATGATGGCGGAGCGGAACCTATCCGTTGACCACGTCACAATCTGGCGATGGGTCCAACGCTACGCGCCCATTTTGAATCAGCGGCTTCGCCGCGATTAGCGCCGCTCCAATCGGTCTTGGAGAGTCGATGAAACTTATGTCAAGGTGGCCGGCAGCTGGGCCTACCTATATAGGGCTGTCGATTCCGCCGGCGAGACGATCGAGTTCATGTTGTCGCCGAAACGTGATCTGATTGCGGCGAAGCTGTTCTTGCGGCTAGCATTATCGGGCGGCGGACCCTCGCCGCGAGTGATCAATGTCGATGGTCATCCAGCCTATCGCACCGCGATTGGTGAATTGAGGCAATCCGGAGAACTCAGCACACGGTGTCTCTGTCGAACGGCGCCGTATTTGAACAATATTCTCGAGCAGGACCATCGCTTTATCAAAAAGCGAATCGCGGCGAGCCTGTGGTTTCGGTCGGCGAAGGAGCTTGTCGAACGATTGAAGGGTATGAGGCGATGCATGCAATCCGCAAAGGTCAGGTCCGCTGGGTCGCCAAGGGCGACGTCGTAGCGCAGCGCCAGTTCATCCACACAACCTTCGGTATCGCGGCGTAACTCCGACCGGCAAGTGAGCCACCGCCTCTCCCTTCTCGCTATTTGCAACAGAACCAGGTGGAGGCCTGCAAGCGTGGGGACGCCGTAGCCCAGCCGAATTCGTCCACCACATTCTCACTCTCGCCGCCTGGCCGTGAGAGACGCATTCTGAGTCACCGGCCTAACCGGTTGCGATTTCATAGTTTGCAACACTACCGGATGGCCGCTGGTATATGGGAGCCAGTCCGTCGAAGAAGAGCGTAGCGCGCATCAAGCAGAAAGTGGGAGGTCTTCTGACACCCAACAACGTCGGAACGTGGGCGGAGGTGCGGGATCGGCTGAATCAGATGTTGAAA
>JAFAWA010000349.1 GCA_019242155.1 Terriglobia bacterium
CCGGGGATGAAGTGGCCCTTGTTGTCCAGTACGGCCACATCCGCGGTGACCACATCGACGTCACTCTTAAAGGTGGCGAGCCCCGTGGTATCGGGCTGGCCTTTCTTGCTCAACTTGGAGGGGATCTTCGGCAGGTCCGCGTCATCCGGCTGAGCTCCGGCATCGGAGGCCGGTTTGCGAGGCCGGGCTACGGTAGCGCCGGGGTCGTGGTTCGGTCCCTGTTCCTGTCCGATGAGAATGCCGGCCAGTGCGGCACCCACCGTGGCATACGCTGCGAAGATTTTCCAGGAATGCATAGACTGATCACTTCTGACGTAACTATACCAAAGGACGCGCAGGATCGCGGCCCGGTTGCGGGGCGGTAGGATGGCGAGGTTACGGACGACTCAATTTACCCAGGGGTCTTTGCCGCCGCGCCCATGTTTGCGGAGGTACACTTGGAACTTCTTCTTAGCGCGCTGAATCTTCCATTCCCGGTAGGCTTCTGCGAAGTCGGGCAAACGAAACGATCTCCCCGCCTTTAAATACGCATATCCGACCGCCATGCCCCCGAGATGTCCGACGGTGCTGATTCCGGTGTTCGGACCGAACGAGGTCCAGAGATCGAGCACAACGTAGATAAGCACGAGGTACTTGGCTTTGATCGGAAACAGGAAGTTCATCAGGATGCGCTGGTTGGGGTACAGAACACCGAACGCCATGAGAAGACCCATGATGGCGCCGGAAGCTCCCAAAGTCGGCACGAAATATTCACCCGCCAAGCCGTTAACCAGCAAGATGCAAACGCCCGCGCCTACGCCGCAGATGAAGTAGTATTTCAGAAACCGGCGCGTACCCCAATCCTGCTCGAGTTGTGTGCCGAACATCCACAAAGTCAGCATGTTGAAGAGCAGGTGCCAGATGCCGCCGTGCAGGAACATGTAGGTGACCACTTGCCACACAAAGAAGTTCCTGATTACGCCGTCCCAAGTGATGGCGAATAATGTCACTACCGGAGCCCGGGGCAGGAGGCTGGTCAGCAGAAAGACGGCGCAGTTGCTGATCAGGAGCCACTTGATGGCCGTGGGAAAGTACCCAAAGAAGGAGGAACGCCTCGTAGGATACCGGGTATAGCGCATGGCGGGTCTCTAGAGCTAGAATACCAGCGCACCAACCTTCTCGTAAGGGAGGATGTCCCGGCTACGGTACCGTCAGGAAGCGGTGCGATTGCTCCGGCCGTACCGGTTCAGCGCGTAGGAACACAACTGGAGAAACGCGGCTGCCGCTAGCCAGACCTGCCAATGAGAGAAGAGGCCGGAAGGAATCGCAAAGCTGCCGGTTAGTTTTAAATCGGCTCCGATCCGCCAGAGCGCGAGCAGGCAGGCCATGAGCGCCGCGGGAGTCAGGAGCGCGGCGACGCCCTGTGCCCGGCGGCGGTTCTGAGCACGTTTCCCATCCGGCTTTGGGGGCTCTCCGAACCGGATCCTGACCACCATACGACCGGATACCAATCTAGCAACTTTCCGCGGCCCAGGGCTGGAAAGACGATGACCAGCGGCACCCGAGGCCGGAATCACTGCACCAGCTTTACCTGGCGTAAGAGCAGGAACTCGGAGATGTTTTCGGAGGTCACCATACCAACCAGGTGGTCTTCTGCATCCATGACCAGGGCGCAAGCACCGGGCGTGGAGACTTGGGGCAGGACATCCGCAAGCGAGGCATCGGGTGAGAGCCGAACGTAATCGCGATCCATGGCGGCCGCGACATACGCGTCCGGTCCTTCGGCCAAGATGGCGCGAATGAGGCGGGAGCGGGTGAGCAATCCCACTACGGAGCCGCCGTGGACTACCGGAAAATCGTGCTGCGACGTGGCTAACAGCAGATTCCCGGCGTCGCGAATGGTTTCGCCGTGCTCAATGGTACGGAAGTCGGTGATCATGGCGGCGCGAACGGGAAAACCGGTGGTCAGCATGCGCCCGCGTACGGCTGTGCCCTCTTGCGAGGCCCCGAGGTAAACGAAGAGAGCGACAAACATCAACATGAAGTTGCCCCAAAGCAGACCGGCGAGCCCGAGCAATACTGCAAGGACCTGGCCGGCGCCGGCGGCTATCTGAGTGGCCTGATCTTCCGGGCGGCTGAGGGCTAACAGGGACCGCAGAATGCGGCCGCCGTCCATAGGATATGCGGGGAGGAGATTAAAAATGCAGAGCAGGAGATTGCCGATCGCGATGCGTTCCGCTAAATTTGCGTCCGTGGGCTCGCGGAGTTGTTCCAGGGCAACAAAACCTTGCTGCGCCGCCATCCAACCGAGAAGCGCCAAACCGATCAGCAGATTGACCATGGGTCCGGCCAATGCAATCCACAACTCTTCGCGAGCCTTCGGTTGACGCTCGGGACGCGATATGCCGCCGATCGGGAACATTACAATTTCGGTAGTGCGGATCCCAAAGCCTCGGGCCACCAGGGCGTGGCCCAATTCGTGAAGGAGCACGGAAGCAAACAGCGCAAGCACGTACAGAGCGGTGGACGCACCCGATTGCCGCCCACCGACGCCGATGAACAGCAAGAAGACTAACAGCAAAACGAACGTGAAGTGCAGGCGCACAGGCACTCCAAACAGCGTTATGGTCCCCATAGTGCCGGGGACGGGCTTCACGTTCTTGTTCGGCGTCACTCTGTTTATTTTGCCCGATGCTGCGCGGCCATGACCGCACCCAAAACGAGTCCGGTGAGTGCCCACGCTGCAAGTTCCTTCCGGTGGCAGTATATGCGGCGGAAGCGCCAGAGGAGTCTACGGTACTTCCATGCCATGCGCATTTTCTTGGCGGTGATTTTCATAGAGGCAAGCCTGTGTTGAGGTAGGCACATCCGCTGCCAGTGTGTGGGGCAGGACGGCGCGGCAGTTGGAGTGAAGGACCGGGAAGCCACCGGGTACTCATTATGGCGCGCATCACCGGACAGTTCGCCTGCGGAGCTAATCGCCGTTCTGAATGGCGGAGCGCAGTTCGGTTCCAGGAGCGAAGCGCGGTACACGTTTTGCCCCGATCTCGATGGCCTCCCCACTCTTCGGATTGCGCAGCCTACGCGGCTTCTTTTGCAGTACACCGAAGGTCCCAAAACCGGAAATGGTCACGCGGTCACCGCGCACCAGTCCGGTCTGTATTCCATCTAGAAACGCATTCAATGCGCGAGCAGCCTGCGATCGCGTCAGGTCCGCATCCAGTGCGATTTTGCCGATTAGGTCTTTCCTGTTCACGAGGCACCCAATGCCCGCGAAACTTATCAAGATCAAAAGCCAGTGTCAATCGGCAAAGCGTCGCTGTGGCAAAGCGTCGCAACATCGCGGCAGCCTCGCGGCAAAGCGGCCGGGGTCGCGTTTACCTCGAGCCTACCGTTGTTCGGTGGATTTCCACTCGCGCTCGATCCGGTTCACGTAGTTGATGGTTTCGCTGAACGGCGGAACACCGCGGTAGCGGTCGACCACCCCTGGACCCGCATTGTAGGCGGCCAGCGCATGGCGGAGCCCGCCGTTGTATTTTTCGAGGAGTTCGCGCAGGTAACGCGCGCCGGCATCCACGTTTTGGGCGGGGTCGCGCGCATCGACCCCAAGCGTCTGGGCGGTGCCGGGCATCAACTGCATGAGCCCTTGGGCACCCTTGGGGGACACGGCATCCACGGCGAAACCGGATTCCGCCTTCATCACGCTCCGGACCAGCTTGGGCGGGAGTCCGTATTTATTGGCTGCGTTGTCGGCCATTTGCTGGGGGGAGAGAACGGCGGCAACGGACGGGCCCGGGGCAGGCACCGCCCGAGGCGCCGGTGGTGGGGGCGCATCGTCGGCCTCGAATTCCGCGATTGCGGCGGAGTCCATTTCAATCGAGCCGCTGCCCAGATATAGTCTCACTTTGGAGCCCGCAGACTCATGAGAGGCAACGTGAATACGGCTACCCGTGGCCAGGACAGCGTACTCGCCGGCGAAAATCGGGGCCGCCGAGGCAATTAATAGAGATAGCAGGAACCGCATGCGGACTATTACTATAACGTGACGCTAAATATAGGTTGACGCGCCTAATCAGAAAAGCGTGTAAGGCCGATTTGATATTGTGAAGGGAAGCGCTCTGTAGCATGCCTTTTTACGTTCAACCGATCCGGGAATTTCTGGTTCGCCCGGCGCTGCCGCCTTGCTTGTCGCGGATGACGGAGCTTGCCTCGAATATTTTGTGGAGCTGGGAACCGATCATCCGGGCCCTTTTCCGCCGTTTGGATCCTAATCTGTGGCGAGACTGCGGCTATAACCCGGTGCTGATGTTAGGACGTGTTTCGCAGGCCACCCTGAAGAAGGCAGCGGCGGATTCGCGGTACCTGGCTTTATACCGTGAAGCTTGTGAGGCCTTCGACGCCCACACCCGTAAGAATCAGCCGGCCGCCGACGGTAAGTTGATCGCATACTTTTCGGCGGAATATGGTCTTACAGAGTGCCTCCCCGTGTATTCCGGAGGACTGGGGATCTTATCGGGCGACCATCTGAAATCATCGAGCGATCACGATTTTCCTTTGATTGGGCTCGGCCTGCTTTATCAGCAGGGATATTTCCGCCAGTCGCTGAATCCCGATGGATGGCAGCAGGAGCGCTATCCGGTTAACGACTTCTATACTTTACCCGTCGCGCCAGTGAAGGACGCGAACGGCGAAGACCTGAAGGTCACGGTCAAACTGCCGACCGGGAATGTCAATATACAGGTCTGGAAACTCGAGGTTGGGCGGATCACGTTATACCTGCTCGACACCAATATTCCAGAAAATCTGTTGCCGCAGGATCGCGACATAACCGATTCCCTGTATGGCGGCGATACCGATACCCGCATCCGGCAGGAGATCGTGCTGGGAGTCGGCGGAATGCGCGCGCTCAGGGCTATGGGCCTCAAGCCGACCGTGTTCCATATGAATGAAGGCCACTCCGCCTTTTTGGTATTGGAACAGGTCCGCCTGTACATGCGGGAGGAGGGGCTGAAGTTCGACGAGGCTCTCGAAGCCGCGCGCAACAGCAACGTCTTCACTACGCACACGCCCGTTCCGGCGGGAATCGACCTGTTCGATCCGGGCCTGATGTATCACTACTTTTCGGAGTATTGCGGCGAGATCGGGATTGATTTTCATCAGTTGATGGCGCTCGGGCGGCGCAATCCGCATAACCGCGACGAGCGGTTCTCCATGGCTGTCCTGGCGCTGAATACTTCGGCCTACCGTAACGCCGTGAGCCGGCTGCACCGCCAGGTATCGCAGGAGATGTTCCACGATCTCTGGCCCCAGTTACCGGTCTGGGAAGTGCCGATCACCTCCATCACCAACGGCGTCCATTTGCCGTCCTGGCTGAACGGCGACCTCGCCGCCTTGTACGATCAGTATCTGCAGCCGGACTGGCGCGAGCATCTCGACGATGTCTCGGTTTGGGAACAGGTAGCGGAGATACCGGACGAGGAACTGGTGGAAGTGCACCGGCGGCGCAAGCGGCGGCTGGTTAACTTCGTGCGCGCCCGCCAGCATGCAGCGGCCGTGCGCCGGCAGGCCTCCGCCGCGGAAGTCCGGCGGGCGGGCGAGGTGCTCGACCCGAACGCCTTCACGATCGGTTTTGCGCGCCGCTTCGCGACGTACAAACGCGCTACGCTGCTGTTCCGCGACGTGGAGCGGCTGAGGCGCATTCTGCTCAACAAGGACATGCCGGTCCAGATCGTGATTGCCGGTAAAGCGCATCCGAAGGATCAACCGGGCAAGAGCTTTATCCGCGAAATCGTGCAGCTTTCCCGGGACCCGGATTTTTGGAAGCACCTGGTCTTCGTCGAAGACTATGACATGAAGGTAGGGCGCGAACTTGTGCAGGGCGTGGACCTCTGGCTCAACACCCCGAGGCGCGGCGAAGAGGCCTGCGGCACCAGCGGTATGAAGGCGGCTATCAACGGCGTACTGAATTTCAGCATTCTCGACGGGTGGTTCGATGAAGCCTACGAGCACCTGGGAGGCTGGGCGATCGGTGAGCGCGAACCGTATTCGGATGATCAGGACGCATTGCATGCCAGCGCCATTTACTACCTGCTCGAAAACGAAATCGTTCCGATGTTTTTCGAGCGCAAAGAGCAGACCCCGCGCGAATGGATCCGGCGCGTGAAGCAATCGCTGATGTATATCAGTCCGAATTTCGACTGCCGCCGCATGGTGCGCGAATACATGAGCGAGCTGTATGAGCCGGCGCACTCGCATCATTTGCGCATTGCGGAGAGCGGGTACCGTGTGGTGCGGGAGAAGGCCCATTGGAACTCCAAAGTTCGCGAAGTTTGGGACCGAGTGCATTTCGTAGAAGCGGGACCCGGACCGGCGGGCAGTGTGATCAGCGGTAAACCGGTGGCGGTGCGCGCGGCGATCGATCTGGCGGGGTTGCAACCGGAGGATGTTCGCGTAGAGGTAGTGATGGGCCAAGTGGATAGTAACGGGCAC
>JAFAWA010000086.1 GCA_019242155.1 Terriglobia bacterium
GGCAGCGTCTGGCCGAGCTGTCGGAGGTCGGCAGCGAGTCGCCTGACCAAGAGAGCCAGGTGCGGCAGGCCATTGACCTCCTGTCCAGTATTCTCGATGAGCTAGAAACTGTGGCTAACGAGAGCGACCCCGAGCGAAAGGCTGATAACGAAAGCCGGTTCAACACTTTGGCGGAGACAGCCTCAGACGGGATCATTTCTATCGATGACCAAAGCACCATCCGCTACATCAATCCCGCCGCTGGGCAAATGTTTGGCTACGAGTCAGGCGAAATGCTGGAAAAGAACCTTACCGCTCTTATGCCCGAGCGTTTCCGGCAAATGCATCTGACCTCTTTCAGGAGGTATTTGGCCACGGGTCAGAAGCATATTCGTTGGAGAGCCATTGAATTGGTTGGCCTACACAAGAGCGGTCGGGAATTCCCCATCGAGATCTCGTTTGGCGAGGAGGTCCACAAAGACAAGCATTTTTTCACTGGCATCGTACGCGATGTTACGGTCCGCAAGCGAACCGAGGAGGCCCTTCGAGTGAGCGAGCAGCGGTTGCAAGCCATTGTCGACAACACAACTGCACTCGTTTTCATCAAAGATTTGGAGCTCAGATACGTTCTAGCTAACCGCGAATATGAACGCGTCTTTGGCATTGGAGGCGATCAAATCCGAGGTAAAACTGATTTTGACATTCACCCGCATAATGTGGCCGAAACGTTGAGAGCTAACGATCGGCAAGTCATCGAAACGGGCGAGCCTTTGCAGTATGAAGAAGTTGTGCCATCGAGAGCAGGGATCTGTCACTACGTCGTCGTTAAATTTCTGCTGCGCGATCAAGTCAACGAGCCGTACGCGATCTGCGGAATTGCCACAGACATAACGGCACGGATCAGGTCTGAGCGCCAAGCGGCTCTCCATACGGAAATTCACACGGCCTTCTCCGGCCTGACCGCAGGTGATTTGCAAACTACCCTTCAGTTAAGTGCAGAGGCGGTTGTGCGTCATCTGGACGCTGCGTTCGCCAGGATTTGGACACTCAACGATGAAGGCAATCTGCTGGAGTTGCAGGCAAGTGCAGGTCAGTACACGCGGTTGGACGGAGAGCACGCCCGCGTGCCGCTCGGCCAGCTCAAGATTGGCCGTATTGCCCAGGAGCTTAAGCCGCACCTGACCAACGACGTGCAGAACGACGAACGCATAAGCCACCCCGAATGGGCGAAACGAGAGGGAATGGTGGCGTTCGCCGGTTATCCTTTAGTAGTTGAGGGACGTTTGTTTGGCGTGTTAGCGATGTTTGCGCGCAAATCGTTGGAACCGGCCGTTCTGCAGACGCTCGCCTTGGTGGCGGATACGATCGCAAAAGGCATCGAGCGCAAATGGGCGGAAAAGAAACTCCAAGATAGCGAGCGCAACCTCCGCTTGTTCATGGAGACTATTCCCCAGATGCTCTGGAGTGCCGCACCGGACGGCGCAATTGATTATTATAACCAGCGCGTTCTCGACTACGCAGGGCTTTCCATGGACGAGTTACGAGGCGCGGGTTGGATTAAGCTAATTCACCCTGACGAACGGGATGCCATGACCAAGGCCTGGGCGGATGCCGTCGCCGAGGGAGTTCCATTTAAGTTCGAGTTTCGGGGCCGGCGCGGTGCCGACGCGATGTATCGATGGTGCGTATCAAGCGCTCTGCCGTTGCGCGATCGGGAGGGGCAGATCCTCAAATGGTACGGAAGCGTCGTGGATCTGCATGATTGGAAACAGGCGCAGGAGTCTTTGCGGACGCGGGAGGCTGAATTGGCCCACACAACGCGAATCATGACAATGGGCGAAATAACCAGTTCGATCGCCCATGAGATTAATCAGCCACTTGGGGCGATCGTTAATTATGGCAATGCGTGCTTAAGACTGATCACAACCGGGTCCGCCGCCCTGCCAGACATCGCGACCGCCCTGTCGGAGATTGTGAATGATGCTAATCGAGCGAGCTCTATCATTGCTCGGATTCGGGCGCTCTCGAAGAAGGACCTTCCTGAGATGGCGGTTTTGGAGGTCAAGGACTTGGTCACCGAGATCCTGCCATTGGTTCGATATGAGTTAAATAAACGCCGAATAGTGCTAAGAACCGTTTTGTCCGGCGATCTGTCCCCGGTCATGGGGGATCGGATCCAGCTACAGCAGGTCTTATTGAACCTGGTGGTAAACGGTATGGAGGCGATGCACCAGATTCCAGAAAACAGGCGACAGCTTTCTATCGAGGCGGAGTCGGGTGTGTCGGACGGCCAGGCGATTGTTCTGATCAGAGTGACGGACTCCGGGGTCGGCCTATCGGCAGAGGGCCAACCAAGGCTTTTCGAAGCCTTCTACACTACAAAAGCGGAAGGCATGGGTATGGGTTTGGCTATTAGTCGTTCAATCGTCGAAGCGCACGGCGGACGACTCTGGGCAACGCCAAATGCCGGTTTTGGCGCGACCTTCCAGTTCGTGTTACCTGCGCACACCGGAAGCGCAGGTGGTTGAGGATTGGCGATGTCGAGCCATAAGTCTTAGCGTTCATGGACTAAGGTCCAATAGAACGCCTGTGACTTCGGAGGCAGGGAGTGACCCTGAGCCCTGCCTATCTGGAGGCTTTCGGCTGGCTGGTATTAGATAAACGATTATCGCGAATAAGCGGCCTGGATTAACCAGGAAAAGAAATGATTTAAGTTACGGAGCTGGAGCGCCGTGTGACTGAGTTATCACGATATCGTCTCGAGGTTTTGCGGAAGGACGACGCGTTCGTCCTTTATCGCGGCAGGAGTCAGTACGATGAGTCTCAGATTCTGGTGCTTTCACCTGCGGTGGAGTATCCCGCGCCGGACACTCTTAAACGGTTGGAGCACGAATATTCCCTTAGAGCAGAGTTGGGATCCGCTTGGGCAGCTCGACCGATTGCAATTACTCATCACTGGGAACGTACTGTCCTCGTGCTAGATGATCCGGGCGGAGTTCCTCTCGATCAACTACGCGACCAGCCATTGGACTTAGCCGTTTGGTTGCGCCTGGCAGTTGGCCTTGCGAGCGCGATCGGACGATTGCATCAGCAGGGCCTCATCCACAAGGATATTAAGCCGGCTAACGTCCTTGCCAACCCGCAGAGCGGCCGCTGCTGGGTGAAAGGATTTGGTATCGCATCGCGGCTCCCACGCGAGCGCCAATCGGCAGACCCTCCCGAGCTTGTGGCAGGAACACTCGCCTACATGGCGCCTGAGCAGACTGGGCGGATGAATCGTTCTATCGATTCGCGGAGCGACCTCTATTCACTTGGGGTCACGCTCTACGAGGTGCTGACCGGGACTCTCCCATTCATGGCTTCTGATCCGATGGAATGGGTGCACTGCCACATTGCCAGGCGGCCAGTCGCCCCCGGCGAACGGTTTAACAATGTGCCGGCTCCGGTTTCGGCAGTGATCATGAAGCTGCTCGCCAAAACAGCCGAGGAACGGTACCAGACAGCGGCAGGTGTGCAGCGTGATCTTGAGCGCTGTCTGGAATTGCTCGAGGGATCGTCCGGCACCCGCCGGATCCGCCATAGCCGTTCAATATCTTCGCAGAATCCAGCTTCAGCCGAATCCGCAACGGCGGATCCTCACGATCCGTTACGGCGCGCGGGGATCCGACTTCGCCAGTCCGAGGGAGAAACAGTATCTTCAAGGGAGGCTACGTCGGATCCGGTGGCTGCCGGACGCACCCTCTCTGGAGCGAATGACGAGGTAAAGTCCATCGCAGAATTCCCGCTTGGCGAGTACGACTTACCAGACCGGCTCCTGATTCCCGAAACACTGTATGGGCGAGCACGCGAGATCGATGCCTTGCTCGCCTCATTTGACCGCGTGGTTGCAAGCGGCAAATGCGAGCTGGTGCTCGTTTCCGGATATTCGGGTATCGGCAAATCGTCCGTCGTCAATGAACTCCACAAGGCGCTGGTTCTGCCTCGCGGCCTTTTTGCATCGGGTAAGTTCGACCAATACAAGCGTGATGTTCCCTATTCGATTCTGGGGCAGGCCTTCCAGGACCTGATCCGGCCGCTCCTCGGGAAGAGCGATGCCGAGCTGAGTCAATGGCGTGATGCTCTTCGAGAAGCATTGGATCCGAACGGACAGCTCATGGTCGATCTCGTACCCGAGCTGGCGCTCATCCTCGGCGAGCAACCGCCCGTCCCAGAACTTCCGCCACAGGATGCGCAGCGCCGTTTCCAGCTGGTGTTCCGTCGCTTCGTCAACGCTTTCGCGAAACCCGAGCATCCGCTGACACTGTTCCTCGACGATCTCCAATGGCTCGACACGGCTACCCTCGATCTAATAGAGGACTTGCTGACGTCCGACTTTGCTCAGAAGCCGGGTTTGTCAGGCACAGAAGAACAACCAAATCGGGCGACGCAATTGGATGTGCAGCATTTGCTGTTGATCGGTGCTTACCGAGATAACGAGGTCAACGCCAGCCATCCGCTGAAGCGCAAACTAGAAGCGATCCGCCGAGCGGGCGCGCTCGTGCAGGAGATCACTCTGGCTCCGCTTACCCACAAAGATCTGGAAGGATTGATCGCGGATTCGCTCCGGTGCGCACCGGACCGGGTGGCGCCGCTGGCGCTTATGGTGCAGGAGAAGACGGGAGGCAACCCGTTTTTCG
>JAFAWA010000348.1 GCA_019242155.1 Terriglobia bacterium
CCGGATGGAAAAGTGGAAATCCAAAGGCAGGATTTCCACTTTCCCACCGGCTCGATTTTCCTATTCAAAGACCAAAGAAAGGAGGCCTGGCGGCCGGGTCGCTTCGCTCCCGGCTCTCCAGGCTCATTTTGGGATGAGAAAATGCTCTAGAGAACCAGAGCAGCGAGTCGGTTTTGCCGCCACTCGCGATCAGGCTCTGCCGGAATACGGCGAGTTGCAGCGGCTTAGACCTCACTGCCGCGCAGTGCTTCTCTGACCGTCTTAACAAGGCCGGCATCTTTCGAGCGGTAGCCCGGCAAGCCCGCGACCGCCAGGCGGAACTCATCGCTGCGCATTACCGAGATCACACGCTTGATCGACTCCAGTTCGAGGATCTGTTTGCGGCAGACGAAAAAATAGTCCTCTGTCGCCAGCCGCACGAAATCGAGATCGAACTGGCGGGCTGCGGCCTCCACGCCAAAGCAGACATCGGCCATATCGCTGGCAACGTAAGCCGCAACCGCCGCGTGGGTGAACTCGATTCTCTCGTAGCCGTTGATATCGGTCCCGGCCAATCCGTGTTGCGCGAGAAGCTGATCGAACAGCAAACGGGTGCCCGATTCCGGGTCGCGGTTGACAAAGCGAATCGAGGGATCCACCAGCCGATCGAGGGTGTGAATACCGAGAGGGTTATTGCGTTTGACCATCAGGCCCATCTCGCGCGTAACAAAGCCGATCACGCGATGAATGCCGGGCGTCAGCCATCCTCGGCAAGCGGCGATACTTCGCTTTCGCAAATCACCTTGCGGGAGATGCATTCCCGCCAGCTCGCATGCATCGTGCGAGAGCGAAACCAGTGAATTCTGATTGCTGACATAGCGAAGATCGATTTCCACTCCAGCATGCGCCAGCAGCTCTCGCAACTTCGATACAGCAAAGCCGTGGCTTGCGTGTACTCGAACGATCGATGAATCATGCGGCAGCAACTGATTGATCTCCGTCTCCAGTTCCTGTGCAAGGTTCTGGAGTTGCGGTCCGAGGCGAGCTTGCAGACGCTGTCCCGCCCAGACAAGTTTCGCGCCGAAGTCTGTCAGTGTTGTCCCGCGGCCTTGCGTTCTTTCGACCAGCGGCGCCCCAAGAAAATCGGACCATTTCTCGACCAGATTCCAGGCGTGGCGGTAGGAGACTCGCGCGCGATTGGCGGCGCTGCTAAGCGTGCCGGTGACACGTATCTCGTTAAGAAAGTCGAGCATCACGAGGATCGACTGCTCGTGCGCGTCCTTTCTAAACCGCCAGACGGGCTCGATCTCAATCCGAATCATGTGTGGTACTCGAGAGCCGCTGCCACATATGCACTCGAAGACATATATTCCTCTATTTACTCTAGCATTGCAGTTCCTATTGCGACTTGCAAGTAATGTCATATTGCGCGCGGTTTCGTGCTGTTTTACTGTGAATACAAGCCGTGCGTACTTCGCGGGCGCATTCCGCGGATATGCACGCTAGTGCATAACAGGAGCATGATGATCACTGAAGACGTTTCTGTTCTTACCGCAGACCTGCTGATTCATGGAAGGCGCGTTGCTGCCGCCTCCCGCAGGTACTTCGAAAGCCTGAACCCGGCTACCGAAGAGGTGTTGGCGCGCATCGCCGAAGGTGATGCCGCAGATATCGATGCGGCTGTGCGCTCGGCGCGCGAAGCGTTCGAAGGAGCCTGGGGTCAGATGCGTGCCGCGGACCGGGGCGATTTACTGTTGCGGTTCGCCGATCTGATTCGTCGAAACGAGAGTGAACTGGTCGAAATGGAAAGCCTCGATTCCGGAAAGCCGGTCTCGACCATTCGCCGCCAGGATTTGCCTGCTGTACTCGACACACTGAAGTACTACGCGGGATTGGCCGACAAGATCAACGGACAAGTCATTCCGGCACGCCCCGATGCCCTTACATTCACGGTTCGCGAGCCGATGGGAGTCGTGGGCGCAATCGTCCCGTGGAATTTCCCCCTGATGATTGCTATGTGGAAGATCGCGCCGGCACTCGCCTGTGGCTGCACGGTGGTGCTGAAGCCCGCCGAACTCACCTCCCTGACGGCGCTTCGAATAGGCGAACTCGCGCTTGAAGCAGGCATCCCGGCGGGCGTGCTGAATGTGGTGCCTGGCTTCGGAAAAACTGCGGGCTCGGCGTTGGTGAACCATCCCGATGTTGACAAAGTGACGTTCACCGGATCACCTGGGGTTGGGCGCGAGATCCTCCGCGGCTCCGCAGGCAACCTGAAGCGGGTCACCCTGGAACTCGGTGGTAAATCCGCCAACATTATCTTTCCCGACGCAAACCTCGACTCGGCTGTGAAGGCGGCGGGGGCCGGCATCTTCTTCAACAGCGGTCAGGTGTGCTCGGCCGGTTCAAGAGTGCTGGTGCACGAGCGGGTCTATAACGAAGTAGTAGAGCGGCTCTCGGAGCGCGCGCAGAGGATGAGGCTGGGGGACCCCAGGGACGCCGCGACGTCCATGGGACCGCTCGTCTCGGCGACGCAGATGAAGCGCGTTTTGGATTACATCGAGCTTGGCTCGCGGGAAGGAGCGCAGATTACAGCGGGGGGCGCGCGCTATGGGGAGCGTGGATATTTTGTCGCTCCTACGGTGTTCGCAGGCGTTGCGCATGAGATGCGCATCTCCCAGGAAGAGATTTTCGGACCCGTAGCGGCGGTCATCCGTTTCACTGACGAGACCGACGCGATCCGATTGGCGAACGGAACCAGTTACAGCCTTGCGGCGGGCGTTTGGAGCGCGGATATAGAACGGGTTCACCGTCTGGCCCGGAAATTAAAAGCAGGAACGGTCTGGATAAATACCTTCGGTCCCACCGATGTGCGTCTTCCTTGGGGTGGTATGCGCGACTCGGGCTTCGGCCGCGAACACGGCGATATCGCAATCGAGAATTTCACCGAACCCAAAGTCGTCTGGATCAATACAGGGCGTCCATAGTACGAACCGGCTGAATCGCGGGAACAGATCGCGAACCGGAGAGTGGCTCATTCGAGGCGATCTTCGATCCGTGTAGCGGTTGCAATGAGTTCGTTCCTGCGTCATGTTTAGGGTGATGCCGGTCTCGTTTGATTTCCTGCGCGGCGTTTTAGGCGTCCTCGCGATTTTCTTTACCTACCTTGCGGGACGCTCGGCTGCTTTTGCCCGCAAAGGCAAACAGAAGATCAGCCGCTTCTACGGCTGGTTCCTGCGAGCGGCTATCTGTATTGCAGGCGCTTCCATTCGGCATCCCCTAGGCCCGCTCGATTTAGCCATCTGGCTGCTCTGCGCCGCCGCTTTTGGATTCGCCTGGTGGGAGGCTTCCCGGGAACGGCCGTCCGAAGATCTTACTCGCGAAATCTTCCCTGAATAAGTAGAGGCTGGTGCTGCTGTTCAGGATCCTCTATGCGCCGCGGGTTTTACATCTCTAGTTAGATTGAGCGCGGTATTAATCAGTGCCACGTGCGAAAATGCCTGCGGAAAGTTTCCGGTAAACCGCTTGCCCTCGGGATCATACTCTTCCGATAGCAGGCCGACATCGTTACGCAGCGCCAATAGGCCCTCAAACAGCTTTTTCGCTTCCTCGTACCTGCCCTGAAGTACGTAGTTGTCCGCCAGCCAGAAGCTGCAGGCCAAAAACGCGCCCTCTCTACCGTGCAGGCCGTCCACCTTGCTTTCGGAGTTGTAGCGCTCCACCAGGCCGTCCCGGCGCAGGCGCTGTTCGATGAGAGCCACCGTGTTCAGAACGCGCGGGTCGTCTGCGGGCAGGAATCCGACCACAGGAATGAGCAGCAGCGTGGCATCCATCTCTTTCGAGCCGGAAAATTGGACGAATGCATTGAGCCCCGCATCAAATCCCTTGGTTTCGATCTCCTCCCGCACTTGTCCGCGGACGCGCCGCAAACGGTCGATCGGTCCTGGTTCCCCAAACTCCTCCATCGTCTTAATGGCCCGGTCAAAGGCAACCCAAACCATGATCTTTGACCAGGTAAAGTTCTTGGGTCCGCCGCGCACTTCCCAAATGCCCTCGTCCGGCTCGCGCCACAGCGATTCGAGATGCTCGATCAATCCCAGCTCCATGTTCCAAACATCTTTGGTTACGGGCATTCCCATCCGCCGCGCCTGATAGAGCGAATCGAGTACTTCGCCAAATACATCCAACTGCAATTGTCCCGACGCCTGGTTGCCGATCCGCACCGGCTTCGAATTCATGTAACCGCGCAGATGCGGCAATGCATACTCGTCCAACCTGCGTTCCCCGGCCAATCCATACAGGATCTGCATCTTGTCCGGAGCGCCCGCGATGGCGCGCATCAGCCATTCCTGCCACGCTTTGGCTTCATCACAATATCCTGATTCCATCAGGGCGTAGAGGGTGAAGGTGGAATCGCGCAGCCAGCAATAGCGGTAGTCCCAATTCCTCTCACCGCCCATTACTTCCGGCAGAGAGGTAGTCGCGGCGGCGACGATGCCCCCGGTGTCGGAATGCCCAAGCGCCCGCAGCGTAATTAGAGAGCGCAGAACTGCCTCTGTATACTCGCCGCACACTTTGCAGCGTGCCGACCATTCCTTCCATTCCTGCTCCACTGCCGCGATCGCCCGCCCCACGTCGGTCAGCTCAGGCGCCGGACGGAATGACTGGTCCCAGGTCAGCGAGAACGGAATCTCCTCGCCCTTTCGTATTTCAAAATCGGCGACGGTTTTAAAACCCTTACCGCGATGCGCGACCGGCGTCTGCAGTATGAGCTGATCGGGACCGGCAATCGCACGCAGACGCCCATCCGGCAGCTTCACCACCCACGGCACGATCTGCCCATAGCCGAAGCGAATAGAGAGCTCCATCTGCATGGGGACGACGCCCTCTTTGCCCCGAACCAGCCGCAGCACTTCGCTCAGGCGTCCGCGCCGCTGCATACAGTCCGTCAGAATTATGGTGCCGTCCGGCGTCTCCATCTCGGTTTCGAGAATCAGCGTGCCCTGCCGATACCGCCTGCTGACGCGGGTTGGATTTCGCTTGGGCGCGATGCGCCAATACCCGTTCTCCGCATCGCCCAGCAAAGCGGCGAAGCACGCCTCCGAATCGAAGCGGGGAAAACCCAGCCAGTCGATCGAGCCGTCCGGCGCCACCAGAGCCGCTGTGGTGCGATTCCCGATGATCGCGTAATCTTCAATCCTCTTCGACAAACCTTTCTACCTCCACTCTGTTGGGATTCGTACCTGCCGCCTGGAAGCTCGATCAATTGACCGCACACGACGGGCCGCAGTTTCCTCACGCCGCGTCGTGTCCTGGAATTTTCAGTGCTTTGGGTGCCCAGTTGCTACTTCCATTGGGAAATCAGATCAATTGAGTTACTGGAGGATTACGGGAATGTCAAAAACCGTGGCGGAGCTTCTCTTAGAGCGCTTGATCGACTGGAAAGTGGAAGTAATTTTCGGTTTACCGGGTGACGGAGTGAACGGTATTTTCGGGGCGCTCCGGAAACTTAAGGACAAAATTCGCTTTGTTCAGGTCCGCCATGAAGAAGCTGCCGCGTTCGCGGCCTGTGGATATGCAAAGTTTACTGGACGCCTCGGCGTTTGCATCGCCACCTCCGGTCCCGGCGGCATCCACCTGCTCAACGGCCTCTATGATGCCAAATGTGACGGCCAGCCCGTGCTCGCAATCACCGGACATACTTTTCACGATCTGATCGGAACCCACTATCAGCAGGATGTGGACCTCGACAAGGTGTTCATGGATGTGGCCGCCTATAATCAGCGCGTCATGGGGCCGGCGCACGTGGTCAACGTCGTCGACGAAGCCGTCAAGACATCGCTTGCGCGCCGCACTGTTTCGCACATCCTGATTCCGAAAGATATACAGGACTGGTCGGAATCGAAAACGCCGCGCTCCTCGGCCAACATCGCCAATCACAGCAGCGACATCTATTCGTACGCGGGACCTATTCCGTCCAGCGCCTTATTGCAAGAGGCGGCCGGCATGATTAATGAAGGCAGCAAGGTCGCCATGCTCGTCGGGCGCGGATGCCTCAATGCCCGCAATGAGGTCCTCGAACTGGCCGAACTCGCCGCCGCGCCTGTGATCAAAGCGCTGTTGGGAAAAGCCGTCATTCCCGACCGTAATCCTTACTCTATGGGCGGCATCGGCCTGCTGGGCACGGCTCCCTCACAGGACGCATTACAGGAATGTGACACCTTCCTAATGGCGGGAAGCAGCTTCCCGTATATGGAGTTCTTGCCCAAGCCCGGCAAAGCGAAATCCATTCAGATCGATATCGATCCCACGCGCATCGGTTTGCGGATTCCGGCCGATGTCGGCCTCGTGGGCGACAGCCGCTCCATCCTCCGTGCCCTGATTCCGTTGATCAAGCGCAAGGAAGATCGGAGCTTCCTCGAGAAATCGCAGAAGCGCATGTCGGCCTGGAACGAACTGATGGAAGAACACGGCCAACGGACCGACATGCCGATGAAGCCGCAGGTGGTGACTTACGAGTTAAACAAGCTGCTCCGCAACGATGCCATTGTTTCGGCGGATAGCGGAACCATCGCCACATGGGCTGCGCGTTACATTGACATCCGCGACGAGATGAAATTCTCTCTCTCGGGCATGCTCGCGACCATGGCCAACGGCCTGCCCTACAGTATCGGCGCGGCCATAGCGTATCCCGGCCGGCAGGTGGTCTGCATTGTGGGCGATGGCGGATTCACCATGCTGATGGGCGAAATCGCCACCCTCGTGAAATATAAGCTCCCGGTCAAAGTGATTGTGATCAAGAACAATGTGCTCGGTGAGATCAAGTGGGAACAACTGGTGATGGAGGCGGAGCCCGAGTATGGAGTGGAGTTGGAACCGATCGACTTCGCCGCCCACGCGCGCGCCTGCGGAGCCGCCGGATTCACTATTGAGCGGCCGCAGGATGCCGCGAGCATCTTGCAGCAGGCTTTGGACCATCCGGGACCGGCTGTCGTTGAAGCTGTCGTGGACCCGAATGAACCGCCGCTGCCGGGAAATGTTACCGCCGAGCAGGCTCTGCATTTCGCCGCGGCTCTCGCCAAAGGCGAGAAGGACCGTTGGAAGATCATCAAGACAGTTCTCGAAGACAAGATCCGCGAAGTGATCTGATCGGAGCAATCAATGAATAAGGAACCGCAACCGCGCGTCGTTATGGTGACCGGCGCGTCGGCAGGGGTGGGGCGCGCAGTCGTGGGGGAGTTTGCGCGCGAGGGCGCCTCAATCGGACTGATTGCCAGAGGCCAAGAGCGGTTGCAAGCGGCCGCGCGCGAGGTGGAGCAGGCAGGAGCCAGAGCGCTCGTCTTGCGCGCCGATGTAGCCGATGCCGAAGCCGTCGAAGGCGCAGCTCAGAAGCTCGAAGCCCAATTCGGCCCCATTGACGTCTGGGTCAACAACGCGATGACTACCATCTTCGCGCCTTTCCACCAGATCACGCCCGAAGAGTTCCGGCGGACGACTGAGGTCACATACCTCGGTTTTGTATACGGCACCATGGCTGCGATTCAACGGATGCGGCAGCGCGATCGCGGATCTATCGTGCAGGTGGGTTCGGCGCTGGCCTACCGCTCCATCCCTTTGCAATCCGCCTATTGTGGAGCCAAGCACGCCATCGTTGGATTCACCGATTCGCTGCGATCGGAGTTGATCCATCAAAAAAGCCGGATCCACATAACTGTGGTTCACCTGCCCGCTATGAATACGCCGCAGTTCAGTTGGTGCCGCTCGAGGCTTCCGGATCAGCCGCAGCCCGTCCCTCCGATCTTTCAGCCGGAAGTAGCGGCGCGCGCTATCGTATGGGCTTCGAGCCACAGACGGCGGGAGATCTATGTCGGCTGGCCAACCATGAAAGCGATCTACGGCCAAAAAGTGGTGGCCGGTTACGCGGACAAGTATCTGGCCGAAACCGGCTATAGCGGTCAGGAGACGCAGCAGCCGATTCCCCCGGACCGGCCCGATAATCTCTTCAAACCCGCACCAGGCGACTTCTCGGCGCACGGCATCTTCGATGCGCGCGCGAGCGATTCGAGTCCGCTGACCTGGGTGAATCTGCATCGCGGCGTAGTGGCGGCCGGTGCCGCGGCCTTGGCCGGCGTAGCAACGCTGCTCGTCCAATCGGCACGCGCCAAAAACGGCGTGTCCGCATGAGTGCCGCTCTCATTCCGGCTCAACTCCTGCGGGTCGAAGCCCAACTTCGCGAAGGGCGATTTCAGCGGTGGCTCTCTCTTGTCGCCGCGCTCTCGAGCACTCTTAGCGGCCTCGAAGTGGGCTACGAACATTACAAAGGCAGCTACAGTCAGCCTGTG
>JAFAWA010000428.1 GCA_019242155.1 Terriglobia bacterium
GCGAAACGCACGCAACGCTTCATGCTTGTTAAAGCTATAGACCAGCACCAGCCCTTGATCGAAAAACTTCTGCGCCTCCGGATTCGCGGTCGCGATGGGATGGTGCCAACTGCCGAGCCCGGGCAGCAGGACCGCGGCCTTTTCCGCCGGCGTCCCATGATGCTGCGCGAAACCAACCGCTGGGCTCAGGAGTAGTGATGCCAGAACTAGCCGATAGATACTCGTCATCTTTTTACTCGTCATCTTTTTACCTCAGGCGACGCTCAAAATCCACTACAATTCTGTTCACGGCCTGCCCATTGCTCTTGAACACGGAGGCTCTCGAAATGAGATCGTCTCCAGACGTATTTAAGGGCCGAGCAACGCCGCAATGTCCCGGCTGCCCCGTACCACACGCAACATCAGCACATCCCCTTCATCGATACGGTACAGAATGACGTATTCGCCGACCGGAAAGCTTCGCAGGCCGGGACGCAAATCGTCATCTCGCACGCGACCTATATTTAGGTGCGTGGCGAGCAGGTAGAAACGATCGGTAATCGTATCGATTAGGCGATCGGCGATCTCCGGGCTTCCGCTTTGGGTCGCCACGTAGTACCAGATATCGTCGAGATCAAAAGCTGCCTCGGGTGTGAGGCGATGTCCCATTTAGCGGGGCGGATGCTGCCGGGCCGCCAGCCGTGCGCGTCCGCGATGCTTTACGTTCTCGGCCAGTTCGCGCATGGATTCCTGAGTAATCGGACGGCCCTCGCCACGGGCCAGGGACGTTTCCGCCCCATCCACCGCCGAGAGGATCTCCTGTCTCCGCCTTTCGCGCTCTTCCCATAGCGAAAGGGCCTCCTTCACCACATCTTCCTCGCGGGTCAGGCGTCCGCTTTCGACCGCTTGGCGGGCGAAGGCTTTCTGAATAGGGGTGAGCTGCACTTCCACTCATTTCAGCGTAGGGGCCGGCGGGGGACCTGTCAACCTGCAAAGATTAGAGTGCGGCGTGTCAATCACGCCGGGCATTTCCGCCGCGTGCTCCTGGATGGCCACCGACATCTGCTGCGCCGTTTTTAGGGTCTCGTGACGGTGAACGCGCGATGCGAGAACTATCCGGTAACTACTCGTCATCTCTTTACCTCAGGCGACACTTAAAATCCACCACAATTCTCGTCGCTGCTACGGTTCCCCCGGATTGGCCGAGGTGGTTCCCGTTGAGGTCGTAGAAATCGATGATGTAGATTCCCTTGTAGGTGTTGCCGTCCGGTCCGACGGTCACTTGCTCGCTGATGACCGCAGTGCCGGTCAGATTGCCGTTGGAGTCATAGATCCAGGATGGGTGTTTCAGTTTATAGACGGAGCCGACCTTGACGTAAACGCCGAGGCACACGTTGCCGGTCTGAGGTGGGGGGTTGTCATTCAGGATCTCGGTGCCGTCACTGTTCCATAAATCGAATGCCTGGTCGATAACCTGCCCCTGCGAGGTGACAGTTGTTTTCCAAAGCCCCACGATGGAGCCTCCGGCCGCGGGTGCTGGATAAGCCGAAGGCGTGGTCGCCAGGGGGGACGCCTCCGGCCGCGTGTACCGGCCGGCTGAAACTGTGTCCGGCATGGTGGCGACCGAGAGCCGTGGCGACGCGGTGAACTGGTTGGCCGCAAAGCCGCAGTCGGCGCGCGCCTCTCCCGGAAAGCCGGCTATCCAGCCGAGGACCAGCGTGACTGTAATTCTACCCAAATCTCGTAACGTAAGTCTCTTCATTGTTCGATCTCCTCATTTTCTTGTGACCGCTCTGCGACGGGTCGCATGTCAAGAAATTTAAAGTCGACGGCCTTCCAGCCTCAAGCGAAACCCCACGCAACACAGGGGATTTCGCACTTTTTCGCGCCTCTGCGCGGTATACTTGCGTCTCAGAAGCTGCATGACTGATCCGAGCCGGCCTATCCAAATCGATCGGCGGCAGGAAGGTACCGATCGCCTGGAGTCCTGGAAGGAAATCGCTACTTACCTCGGCCGCGAGGTCCGGACTGTTCAAGGTTGGGAAAAGAACGAAGGTCTCCCGATTCACCGGCACCAGCACGCCAGGCAGGGCTCGGTGTACGCGTTCAAGCCGGAGCTCGACGCCTGGAAGGAGTCTCGCAAAGTAGCGCCGGAAGAACCCGTACCGGCGGTAGTCGAGTTACCGGTCAATAGGTCGCGGCGGAAGCCGATCCTAATTTTCGGCGCTGTGGCCGCCCTCGTGATTTTCGTGGTGGCCGCGCTGTTCGTCTGGAGGAGTCAGACGGCCGGCGTGGAGGGACCGGCATTGTCCTCCATCGTCGTTCTTCCGTTCGTGGATTTCAGCCCGCAGAAGGATCAGGAGTACTTCAGCGACGGGCTCACGGAAGAGATCATTGACGGGCTCAGCCGCGTACCCAACCTCCGCGTAGTCGCGCGCACATCGGCATTTGCCTTCAAAGGTCAGGCGCACGATGTCCGGCAGATCGGCCGCCAACTCAATGTAGGCGCAGTCCTCGAGGGCAGCGTTCGCAAGTCCGGCGACCGGCTACGGATTACAGCACAGCTCGACCGCGCTGCGGACGGCATGCACCTGTGGTCGCACACTTACGACCGGCAGTTGCGGGACGTCTTCGCCCTCCAGCAGGAGATTTCGCAATCGATCGCCAATCAGTTGCGGGCCGGAAATGTTCCGCCGCGCAAAGGCACCACACATCTCGCCGCTTATGACCTGTATCAGGAAGGACTCTACTTCTTCAATCAGCACGAGGTCCCGGATTCGTACTGGAAGGCGATCGACCGTTACCAGAAGGCCATTCAGCACGACCCGAATTTTGCGCTCGCGTACGCGGGCCTAGCCGATTCCTACGCCTACCTGGCAGAAAATTCCGCTGTCTGGCCCAAGGACATTATGCCCAAAGCCCGCCAGGCCGCGGACAGATCTGTTGCTTTGGACGATCATCTTGCGGAAGCGCATACCTCCGTCGCAATCGTGAAGCTGGACTATGACTGGGATCCAGACGGCGCCCAGCGCGAACTGCGGCGCGCCTTGGATCTTAATCCGGGAGCGGCCTGGGCCCATCACTGGTATGCCCATTCCCTGGAGGCACAAGCAAGGCTCGAAGAGGCGATGAAAGAGATGCGGACCGCGCTCGACCTGGACCCGCTGTCGGTGGTCTACTACTGGGACATCGGAAACGAGTTCCTCATGGCGAAGCGGTACGACGAAGCATTGAGTCTGCTGGCCAAAGCTAACGAGCTGTTTCCCAATTATCCGATTACGCAGTGGGAAGCAGCCGAAGCGTATTACCGGAAGGGCGATCACGACGCATCGGAGCGCGTGATGGAGGCGCTCAAATCAGCGCACCCGGAAATCGAGAAGGATCCAACATACCTGGCCTTACTGGGGTATGCGGCAGGGCGCGCGGGGCGCCGGGAGGAAGCGCGCCGGATCCTGGATCGGGTGGAGCAGGCGCATCGCCGCCAGTTCGTAGAGCCAGTGATGGTTCTGGGCCTGTGCTTATCGGTTGGGGACCGTGCCGCGTTTCGACGCTGGTTATCGAGAGCGCGTGACGAGCGCTCCGCGTTCTTCCTCTATGCTCCGCTAGCCACCTATTTCTACAACGACGATCCTGAGGCCAAAGCGTTCTTCGCGCGACGATAGTCCCCGCGCGGCCTCACACCCTCGGGCTGACTTTGCACGCTTCAGCTAAGCCTTGACTTCACCTTATCGCTCAGTGCCTTGCCGTCTACCGTCTTGCCCTTTAGTTTCGCCTGCACCGCTTTCATTACGATGCCCATCTGCTTGGCCGTACTCGCGCCGGTTTCCGCCATCGCTTCGGTGACCGCACTCTCGATCTCGGCTTCGCTTGCGGCCGCGGGCAGATAGCTTTCAATCAGCGCGCGCTCGGCGTCTTCCTTATCCGCCTGCTCCGGACGCCCGCCTTGGCGAAACATCTCCGCCGCATCCATGCGCTGTTTCATCAGCGATTTCAGAATCTGCATCTCGGCAGCTTCATCCAACGGCTTGGGCGAGTCGGCCTTGTACTTCATCAACGCCGCTTTGATCATGCGGAGAGCGCTCAAGCGGGCCTCCTCGCGGCCCTTCATAGCGGCCACCATATCGTTTTGTACCTGATCGATTAAGGCCATAGCGTCTGTTATTCTAGAGTACGAAACAGCCCTATGCATATTCGGAAACAGCGTTTGCTCACGCCAGGGCCTACGCCACTGTATCCTCCGGCGCTCCATGCCATGATGGCGTCCGATATTCATCACCGCACGGAGGATTTCCGGAAAGCATACCGGTCGTGTCTGAGCGATCTCAAAGAGGTCCTCGCCACTTCGAACGATGTGCTCATGTTCGCCGCTTCCGGTACGGGAGCGATGGATGCCACGGTCTCGAACCTGCTTTCCAAAGGCGACAAAGTCATCGTCTGTTCCGCCGGCAAATTCGGCGAGCGCTGGGTCGAGATTGCGAAAGCGTATGGCTTAGAAGCCAAGGTGCTCTCCGTGCCCTATGGACAAGTGGTGCCGCCGGAGGCTTTACAACAGGCGCTCGCGGAAGAGCCGGCCACTCGCGCCGTGTTTGTTCAGGCCTCGGAAACGTCCACCGGCGCGGCACATGACGTGCGCGCAATGGGCCTCGCGATCGCGAAAACCGAAGCCATCTTCGTTGTCGATGCCATTACCGGCCTCGGCACCATGCCGCTCGATATCGATGCTTGGGGGCTTGACGTTCTCATCGGCGGCTCGCAGAAGGCATTCATGGTTCCGCCCGGTCTGGCGTTTCTGTCCATCAGCCCCAAGGCCTGGAAATTCGCGGATACCGGTACGCTGCCGCACTACTATTTCAACCTGAAGAAGGAAAAGAAGAGCGGCGATGGCGGCGAATCGAGTTGGACACCCGCCACTTCTTTAGTGCTCGCCATGTCCGAAGCGCTGCGTTATATCAAGCAGCTTGGCATGGCGAAGCTCATCGAAAACGCGCAAATGCTCGCGCAGGCTACACGCGCGGCCGTTACTAGGATTGGCCTCGAGCTGTTCGCGCCCGATTCGCCGGCCGCCTCGGCCACCGCGGTGAGAGCGCCTGCGGGCATGGATTCCGGCGTAATCGTAAAGGAGTTCCGCAATCGTTTCGGCGCCGTGATTGCCAATGGCCAGGGCTCAATGAAAGGGCAGATCTTCCGCATCGCGCACCTCGGCTATTTCGATTTCGCCGATCTGTTCGCAGTGGTCGCGGGCCTGGAAGTTATCCTCAACGCCAACGGATTCCCGGTGAATTATGGAACCGGCGTGGCCGCGGTCCAGGAGATTTATGAAGCCGCCGCTGTCCGCCAGCCGGTAACCGCGTAGCACCGCCTTCCCAACCGATATGAATATTTTGATTGCGGAGCCTCTGGCGCCTGCAGGCATCCAACTATTTCAAGCTCAGGCCGGCTGGAATATCATCGTTTCCAACCCGAAAGAGTATTTGAAGCATCTGCCTGAGGCCGATGCCTTGCTCGTGCGGAGCGCCGTGCAGGTGGATCAAACCGTCCTCGCGCAAGCGCCGAGGCTCCGCGTAATCGGCCGCGCAGGTGTCGGTGTGGATAACGTCGATCTCGACGCCGCGACGGAAGCGGGCGTACTCGTCATGAACACGCCCGGCGGTAACGCGATCTCCGTGGCCGAACACACGCTGGCGCTA
The DNA here is from genome assembly GCA_019242155.1 of Terriglobia bacterium. Classification (GTDB taxonomy): domain Bacteria; phylum Acidobacteriota; class Terriglobia; order Bryobacterales; family Bryobacteraceae; genus PSRJ01. The sequence goes on from JAFAWA010000428.1 coordinate 5,667, forward strand.
ATGCTGGCGATGGCGCGGCACATCTCGCTGGCCGATAGCTCCACGCGCGCGGGCAAGTGGGAAAAGAAGAAACTGATGGGCACGGAGCTGCGCGGAAAGACGCTCGGCATTATCGGATTGGGCAGCATCGGCCGCGAAGTGGTAAAGCGGGCGTATGCGTTTGAGATGCGAATCCTCGCGCACGATCCCTACGTAACTTCGAAGCTCGCTCAGGACTACGGCGTGGAACTTGTGGATCTCGCGAAGCTGTACGCCGAGAGCGACTATATCACCTTGCACGTGGCCGCTACGCTCGAAACAGAGGGAATGCTCTCGCGCGAGGCCTTTGGGCAGATGAAACCGGGCGTACGCATCGTGAATTGCGCTCGCGGCGAACTGGTGGATGAAGCCGCGCTGGCCGAGGCTCTGGCATCCGGTAAAGTGGCGGGAGCGGCCCTGGACGTGTACTCGACGGAACCGCCGCCGGCTGAATTTCCCCTGTTCCAAACCGAAGGCGTGCTGGCAACGCCGCACATCGGAGGGGCAACCGGGGAAGCCCAGGAGATCGTAGGCGTGCGCATTGCCGAGCAGGTTTTGGAGTATCTCAAGACCGGTGTGGCCGTGAATGCGGTCAACATACCTACCGTAACGCGCGAACAGTATCGGGCCCTGCAGCCGTATTTGACATTGGTCGAGCGGTTGGGACATTTCGCCGCTCAAATCGCAGTCGGCAATCCAGGAACGATTCGGCTTGTCTACTTCGGCAAAGTCGCGGAGAGCAATACCAACCTATTGCGCAATGCGGGTCTGGCCGGTGTGCTTGCGCGCTCCACCTCCCGCCAGGCGAACATGATCAACGCCATGCAGCTCGCCGAAAACCGGGGCTGGGTCGTGGCCGAACGGCACGAAATCCGCTCCAGCCACACCGATACCATCCGCGTCGAAGTAGAGACGGATATCGGCATAACTTCCGCCGAAGGCGCGGTGATATTTGATAGGCCGCGGCTCTTGCAGATCGATGGCATTCAATGTGAAGCCGGTCTCACCGGTTTCCTCACGTTGATGAAGAATCTGGATGTGCCCGGAGTGATCGGGCACGTAGGTACGGTACTGGGGCGTAATCGCGTCAACATCGCCAATTTTTCGCTCGGCCGGCGCGAGTCACCGCTGCACCCAGACGAGCCGCTCGAAGCCATTGCACTGGTAACTACGGACGAGTGCGTGCCGGAACCGGTACTTGCCGAATTACGCGAGAACCCGGCTGTAAAACTGGCGCGATCGGTGGAGTTTCCGGAGTGACCTACCGGCCGACCACCGAGCCGGTGCGTAGCTACGCTCAAGACGCATCGTGCAATGCCAGGTCGAATATTACGTAAACTGAGTGTGGAGGCGGCTGACGTGGCGTTTGAGAGGATTTCCATCGATCCGGCGATTAGCCACGGCCAAGCTTGCGTGAAGGGAACTCGGATTCCCGTCCACCAGATCGTTCGGATGCTGGCGAACGGCGACGCGGTCGAGGACCTCTTGGCGGAGTATCCGTCTTTGACGCGCGAAGACATCATGGCGTGCCTAGACTACGCAGCCGAGTTGGCCGAAGAGCGTGTAACTCCGATATAAACGGTCTTTGCGGCGGATGAAGATTCTCGTGGACGAGAACATCCCCATCATGACCGTGAACCATCTCCGTGAACTTGGCCACAATGTGCGCGACATTCGAAACACCTCCGACGAGGGCTCGGCGGATGCTGCGTTATGGGGAATCGCGATTCGCGAGGGCCGGCTTCTGATCACGACTGATAGAGGCTTTACCGAATATCGCACCATAAGGCACCACGGCATCTTGATCGTGCGGCTCCGGCAGCCAAATCGATTGAAGATCCATCAATCGGTGCTGCGGGCCATGCAGAAATTTGGCGAGGAACAATGGTCCAGTCTTTTGGTGGTTGTGCGTGATGCCATAATGAGCACCTCACGCGCAGGCGGTCCGGTGGACGCCGCGTGATCCTTTACCTCGATCTGGATCATCATTATGGTTGTCTCTAAAGTGGGCCGCCCAAAAGCGCCGCGTTGGTAAACGCGCTCAGGGATGCAGGAGCGGACCGGCGTAGCTCAGTTGAACCCGGCTCCGAAACCCGCGAAAACATATTTTCTCAGACCTGTTTTGATCCTGTAACTATTTCCGTTTGATAAAAGGGTCATGAGATGTGACTTGCATGTGCACACCAGGCACAGTGGTATGTGCACAGTCCCCGTGGCACGCCGATTTTGCCGCGAAAGCTACAATGAACCCTTAGCGCTTT
>JAFAWA010000010.1 GCA_019242155.1 Terriglobia bacterium
GTGCGATCACACAGGCGGGCCGCCCACTCCGGCCGCGCAACAGGCCGATAACGATTTGGCCATTGGGCGCATGATTGACTACATCAGTCACAGCCCGGTGTGGTCCTCGTCGGCGATCTTCATCGAGGAAGACGATGCCCAGAACGGCGTCGATCACGTTGACGGTCATCGCAGCCCAGGCTACGTCATTAGCCCGTACGCCGTGCAGTACGGAGCCACCGACCACACCACCTACACTCAGGTCAACATGACGCGGACCATCGAGCAGATTCTGGGTCTCGCGCCCATGAACCAGTTTGACCTGGTGGCCTCGCCCATGAGGACGGCTTTCATCACCGGCCAGCCGTCGGCTACGAACCTCCAGCCCTGGACGCACGTGGCGAACCAGGTCCCGCTAAACCAGGGCGTGACACAAACCGCGGCCGACCGGCCACGCGATCCTAAGGTCAGGGCGCTGATGGCGGCTTGGCTCAAAAAGAAGCAGAAGATCTTCGCCGGCAAACTGACCAAGCCCGACGCGGAAGACCCGGAGGCCGTGAACCATTTCAACTGGTACATGTCCACAGGATTCGTGCGGCCCTATCCCGGTGAGACTAAGGTTCGCCCGCCGAGCGAGTTCAAAAACCCCGCACCGGCCGGCGATGACGACGACCACTAGAAAATACGTTCCGGTTCGAATAGCCCTCTCCCCGGCACCGGGGAGAGGGCTAATTTTTGCGAATGGCTCCTCCCACCGCTCTGCCATGATGGATGGGCTTATTTCTTCTGCTGGGGACGCGGCTCGGAGGCCGGCGGCACAATGTTTTTCATCCTCAGGTAGATGACCATGCTTCCATAGATCTCGTTATTATGGGCAAAGTTCAGCGTCAATAATCCCAAACGCAAGTTGCGCCGCTGCTGTCCGTTCTCCAAGGTAATATCGACCATCTGTGTGCCCGAAGCATCTGTGAGCGAGTCGTAAACGGCATCACAGTACGCGAAGGCGTCGCTCGCTGCTTTCAGGAACTCGGCTTTGGTCGTGAGTTTCTCAAGATTTTGGGTGTTCGGGTTCTTTTCACCCTTGGCCTGCGAACACCAGAGAAAGTTATAGTTGGCAACGTGCCCTACCTGCTGCCCGAAAGTGCGCACTTCCTGCTGCGCGCCTGGGCGCATCTCGTAGAACTCCTCCGGCATCTTCTCGGCGGTTCTAACGATATTGTTGTGGTTGCCCTTGTACGTAGTGCGCAGCCAACTCGACATCGGGTTCTCGTCGGCCTGCGGTGCGGTCTGAGCCGAGGCGCAAACAGTCATCGTCGCCCCCAACACCATAAAAGCGAGCTTGTTCATAGTGAGTTCCCTCCGGGTGAAGTTACTGTATCACAGCGTGGCGCCGCGCCTGTTAGATAATCCCCCCGCCGCTGTCTCGAACACTGATAGGATGCAATCCATGAGCCGGTTTTTCTTGATGGCATTTCTGAGTTGTTCCGTGCTTCTTGCGCAGGGTTCGAATGCGCTTGTCTTGGAAGCGAAGTTCCCATGGACCGTCGTCCGCGACAACCTCCTCAAGATGGCGGAAAAGATGCCCGCCGAGAACTATAGCTTCAGGCCGACGCCTGAAATTGAAAACTTCTCGCAGCGCCTGGCCCATATCGCGGGCGCGAATCTCTTCGTTTGCCAGGGGGTAGCGGGACAACCAGCGACACCTCGCCCGCGTCCGCCGGCAAGTTCCAAACCGGAACTGATCGCCTTGTTGAAACAGGCTTCCGCCGCCTGCGATGCCGCTTTCGATTCGCTCTCCGATGCTGCCGCGCTCGAGAAGATCAGTTCGCGTCTCGGCGGCCCTTTTCCTCCCGAGCCCACGCGGACCAAGCTTGCGACGCTGAACAACATGGTCCGGCATTCGAACGAGGTCTACGGATATATGTGTGTGTATCTGCGACTAAAAGGCATCGTACCGCCGTCGAGCGCGCCTGAGTAAAGACAGACTTACTCGCGGCACTCGAAGTTCCGTGCGTCCTCCGGGTCGCCTTGCCCTTTGTAATACGCATACTTGGGATAGGCACACAACGGCCGGCTCCGGCCCGGAAAAGCTTTCCCCGTGGCCACCACGGACTCCGGAGCAGAGCCCTTCTCCACCCAATTCACCGCGGCCGTCAGAAGGTCGAAATTGTCGAGTGCGAACTCACCGCCACGGCAGTGATACATTCCCGGCACCAAAAACATGCGGCTCCAGTTCTGCACCTTGTCCATGCCGCCGTTGGCTTTGGCCATTCGCTGGTAGTAATCGAGTGTGTCCATTGCGGAAAACGCCTGGTCGCTCATTCCGTGATAAAAGAGCAGCTTGCCGCCGTGCGCGGAAAAGCTGCTGAGATTGGTCCAGGTGGTATCAGTTACTGCTTCGAGCGGATCTCCCAGCAGCGAAAACAGGCGCTCATCGACATCTATCGTCACGGGAGGCGCAGGAGCGCCGGCCGCCGGTGCATTCGCGGGCGGTTTGGGACTGGGCAGGAGATTCGC
>JAFAWA010000051.1 GCA_019242155.1 Terriglobia bacterium
GATGGGCTTTGCCTGGAAGTTTCTCTTTCCGGTAGCCATGATAAATCTGCTCGTAACCAGCTTCCTGGTGGCTTTGGTCTCCTGATGGACGTTATCCTGTTTCTGATTTTTGCGATTATCGCGGTGGTCGCGGCCATCAACGTGGTGGTGCAGACCCATCCGATTGCCAGCGCGGTTTCGCTGATCGGAGTGATGGGATCGCTCGCGATTCTCTATTTGCTGTTGGGCGCGGAGTTTATCGCCGCGGCCCAGGTGATTGTGTACGCGGGCGCCGTAATGGTGCTCTTTATCTTCGTCATCCTGCTGCTGAACGCGGGGGCGGAAGTAAAACGAGGCCGCTCGCTGGTGGTGAACCTTCTGGGTGCGCCGCTGCTGCTTGCGCTGCTGGGACTGCTCGCCTATTTCGTCGAGCGGCTGTTTCCCAGTGGTGTCGGCGTGCGTTTCGGCGGTTTCACGGGCGGGACCGCGCAAGCTGTGGGCCGCGCTCTATTCACAACCTACCTGTTGCCCTTTGAAGTGACGTCTTTGCTGATCCTGGTCGCGATTCTGGGCGCGATCGTACTTGGCCGAAAGGAACTCGATTGATGTCTGAGGTTCCAATCTCCTGGTTTCTGACGCTAAGCGCGGTCTTGTTCGCGCTCGGCGTGGCGGGCTTTCTGTTCCGCCGCAGCATCATCACGGTGTTCATGTCGATTGAGTTGATGTTGAACGCGGTCAACTTGAGCTTTGTCACCTTCTCGTACCAGTTAAAGTCGGTCAACGGGCACCTGTTCACATTTTTCGTAATGGTAGTGGCAGCGGCCGAAGCCGCGGTCGGGCTTGCCATTATTCTCACGGTCTTCAAGAACCGCTCGACTTTGAACATTGACGATGTGGATTCGATGAAGAACTGATCCGCGAGTGTAGAGAGCAAACACAAACATTCCATGCAACTCTGGCTGATTCCGATCTTCCCTCTCGCCGGGTTCGTCGTGAACGGACTCTTCGGGAAGCGTTTTTCTAAGGCGCTGGTGAATGTTTTTGCGATCGGGAGCGTGCTGCTCTCTTTTGCGTGGGTACTGAAGACGATCTTCGGGCTCGGCGATCTCACGACCGCATACACCGAACACTATTTCACCTGGATTCAGAGCGGCGCGTTCACCGTCAATTGGGATTTCTCGGTGGATCGTCTCACGGCGATCATGCTGCTCGTGGTAACGGGCATAGGCTCGCTCATCCATATTTATTCGATCGGCTATATGGCGCACGAGCGCGGCCCGCGCCATGGCGGGTATTACCGGTTTTTCGCCTACCTGAACCTGTTCATGTTTTTCATGCTGGTTCTGGTGCTCGCTGCGAACTACCTGGTCCTGTTTGTGGGATGGGAAGGCGTGGGCCTTTGCAGTTACCTGCTGATCGGCTTCTACTTCACGAAGAAGTTCGCGACCGATGCCGGAAACAAGGCCTTCATCGTGAACCGCATCGGAGATTTCGGATTTTCGCTTGCGATGTTCTACATCGTAAAGACCTTCTCTACGCTGGACTTCGGTTCGGTGTTTTCGCGCGCGGCAGGCATTCCCGAGAGTACGTTGACCCTGATCGGGCTGCTGCTGATGGTGGGCGCCGCCGGTAAATCTGCGCAGATTCCGCTCTATGTCTGGCTGCCGGACGCCATGGCGGGTCCCACTCCGGTTTCGGCATTAATCCATGCGGCTACGATGGTCACCGCGGGCGTCTACATGACTGCGCGCTCCTGGAGCATCTACACGCACGCACCCGCGGCGATGGAGGTGATCGCGGTCATCGGCGTCGCTACCGCGTTCTTCGCCGCCACTATCGGCATGGCGCAAAACGATATCAAAAAGGTTTTCGCGTACTCGACCGTGTCGCAGCTGGGCTACATGTTCCTCGGCGTGGGCGTGGGCGCGTTTTCGAGCGGAATTTACCACCTGGTAACACACGCGTTTTTCAAAGCGCTGCTGTTCCTTGGGTCGGGCGCCGTCATTCACGCGCTCTCGGGCGAGCAGGATATGCGCAACATGGGCGGCCTGCGAACCAAAATTCCCTGGACCTTCTGGACCATGTTCTGCGCGTGGATTGCGATCTCCGGGGTGCCTTTTACTTCGGGTTTTTATAGTAAAGACTCGATTCTGTTGGCCGCCTATCATCACGCGCCGTGGATGTACTGGCTGGGCACGGTGACCGCGGGGATTACTGCGTTCTATGTCTCCCGGGCCATGTTCATGACCTTCTTCGGCCGTTACCGCGGGCACGAGCATCACATTCACGAATCGCCGCCGGTGATGATGATTCCGCTTACGATTCTGGCGCTCCTTTCACTGGCCGGCGGATATCTGTTTCAGGTGCCGGTGTACCTAAGCGGTGTCTTCCCGCCGGTCGAAGAGATCGAAAATTTCAATCTAATGGCCATTTCGGTGGCCTTCGGTTTGGCCGGCATTGCGATCGCATATTGGATGTATGTAGCGCAGCCCGCGCTTTCGGAGTCCTTCGTCCGCAGTGTGAAAGGGCTGTATACGCTGGTGTACAACAAGTACTTCGTGGATGAGATCTACGATGCCGCCGTAATCAAACCGGTGGTAGGCGGCTCGCGTGAGGTGCTTTGGAAGGGTGTGGATGTCAGCGTCATTGATGGTTTGGCGAACGGCGTAGCTTCCCGGTCGCGCGATCTGGGCGGTGTTTTACGCCTGTTTCAGTCCGGGAACATCCGCAGCTATGCCGCTTGGGTGGTGTTGGGCTCGGTTGCGCTTATCGTCGCGCTGGGCATGGCGGGAGGCGGCCGATGAGTCTGCTGACTGTTGTGCTGTTCCTGCCGCTCATCGGATTTATCGTGGCCTTGCTTGTGCCGCGTTCTTCTCCGCAAACCAGCCGCGTATGGGCTCTCGCAATATCGCTTGTCACGTTCGTGGTCTCTCTTGCGCTGCCGTTAGGTTTCGATTACAGCGCAGCGGGCGAGCAGTTTAAGATAGACACCATCTGGATCGCGTCACCGGAGATCCACTACTATCTGGCCGCGGACGGCGTAGGCCTGTGGCTCCTGGTGCTCGCAACCTTTCTAACGCCGATCTGTGTGCTGATCTCCTGGACTTCGATTCAGCATCGGGTGAAAGAGTTCTTTGCGTTCCTGCTGCTGCTGGAGTTCGGGCTGGTAGGCGTTTTCGTGGCTCAGGATCTGTTTCTGTTCTACGTGTTCTGGGAGATTTCTCTCGTCCCCATGTATTTCCTGGTGGGCATCTGGGGACATGAGCGCCGTATTTATGCGGCGGTGAAGTTTTTCCTGTTCACCATGGCCGGCTCGGTATTGATGCTGGCCGGAATCATTTACCTCTACAACCGCGCCGGCACGTTCAGCTATCCCGCGATTTTGGCCATGCTCTCAAGCGGACGGCTCACCCTGTCGCCCAACGAGCAGTTGCTTCTGTTTCTCAGCTTCTTCATTGCTTTCGCCATCAAAGTGCCGCTGTTCCCACTGCACACCTGGCTGCCGGATGCACACGTGGAGGCTCCCTCGGCGGGTTCTGTGATGCTGGCCTCTCTCATGCTCAAGATGGGAACGTACGGAATCCTGCACTTCTGCCTGCCGCTGTTTCCGGGCGCCTCGCGGCAGTGCGCGCCGTGGATTGCGGTGCTCGCGATCATCGGCATCATCTACGGAGCGCTGGTCTCGCTGGTACAGCCCAACATGAAAAAACTGGTGGCGTACTCCTCGGTCAGTCACCTTGGTTTTGTAGTTTTAGGAATCTTTTCGTTTACACAGGTGGGGCTGGACGGCGCGGTGTACCAGATGCTGAACCATGGCATATCCACCGGCGCTCTGTTTGCGCTGGTGGGGCTGATGTATGAGCGCAGGCATTCTCTGGCGATTGCCGACTACGGCGGTGTGGCCAATGTTGCGCCCTGGCTTTCAACCGCGTTTCTGATTACTACTCTGGCGAGCATCGGACTTCCTTTACTGAACAATTTTGTGGGGGAGTTCCTGGTGCTTCAGGGGGCGGCAATCGCGAACTACACCTGGGCGGTCTTCGCGGCAATAGGCGTGATCCTCTCGGCCTGTTATATGCTCTGGCTGTACCAGCGCGTATTTTACGGAGAGGCGAGCGAACAGGTGGGATCCCATCTGCCCGATATGAACCTGCGGGAATGGGCGGCCGTGGTCCCGCTGATTGTCATGATGGTGTGGATGGGAGTCTATTCGCAAAGCTTCCTGCCGCCGGTAACCAAGGCGACGGCTCGCGTCTTAGACCAGGCTCAAGTGAACGTGCCCTTCCGGGTAGCGTTGCCGTCGCGCGCGGAGGTTGCGGGTGCCCGTTAGCAGTTTCATAAATACCGGCGATCTGGTGCGATTCCTGCCGGAGATCATTCTGAGTGTGTTCGGCACGCTGCTCATGGTGCTCGACCCCATCGTAAACCGGCGGTCTTCGAGCGTCTTCGGCAACCTCACTCTGGTGGCGTTAATCGCGGCTTTATTCGGCACGGCCGCGGCCTACTCGCAGCCCGGCACGGCGTTCGGCGGAATGCTGATCGTCGACGGCTTTGCGACTTTCTTCCGTGTGTTGGTGATCGTGGTGGGCATTCTGACCACTTTGCCCTCGTACGGGTTCCTGAAGCGCCAGGACGCGGAGACCAGCGAGTATCATGCGTTGCTGCTTTACTCGATCGCGGGCCAGTGCCTAATGGCCTCGGCCAACGACCTGATCATGATCTTCATCGGTCTTGAGATCTCCTCGATTGCGAGCTACGTTCTGGCAGGCTATCTTCGGGATGACAAACGCGCCAATGAGGCCGCGTTGAAATATTTTCTCCTGGGATCGTTTGCAACGGCGTTTTTCCTGTACGGCGTTGCGCTCATTTATGGGGGTACGGGAACCGTCAATCTCTCGATGGTACGCTCCGCGATCACTGGGCCGAATGCGCCTTCACCGGTGTTCGTCGGTGTGGCTGCGGCGTTGATGTTTGTCGGTCTGGGGTTCAAAGTCTCGGCATCACCTTTTCAGATGTGGGCTCCGGACGTATATCAGGGAGCGCCCACGCCCGTCACCGCGTTTCTTTCGGCGGGCCCGAAAGCGGCCGCATTCGCTATCTTCCTGAGGATCTTCATGACGGCCCTCGAGCCGCTCGGTGTGGGCTGGCAGCCGCTGGTATGGATATCGGCGCTGGCGTCCATGACTATCGGCAACTTCGCCGCGCTGCTGCAATCGAATGTGAAGCGCCTGCTGGCCTATAGTTCTGTCGCCCATGCCGGCTACGTGCTGGTGGCTTTCACTGCCCGTTCGGATACCGGGACCGCCGCGGCCATGTTCTATCTTGCGGCATACGCGTTGATGAACATCGGCGCGTTTGCCGTAGTGAGCCATCTGTCCGGGAAAGGCGAGGGCTATCAAAGCCTGGATGATTTCGCGGGCTTGGGACAGAAGCAGCCGCTCACCGCGGCCATGCTTTCGATCTTTCTTCTCTCGTTCATCGGCGTGCCGCTGACCGGAGGCTTTTTCGGCAAGTTCTATATCTTCAAAGCAGCGCTCGAGTCCCACTTAGTATGGCTCACTGTACTTGGACTACTGAACAGCGCTGTCGCCGCGTATTACTATTTGCGCATTCTAGTGATGATGTACATGCACGAACCGAGCGAGGCCGCATCGAAGGCCGAGCCGCTTTCGCCGAGTCTGAGTGCTGCCCTGATCCTGCCTGCCATCGGCACGCTGGTATTGGGGATCTTCCCCGGCTGGGTCCTCAACTTCGCCGACAAATCCGCAGGCCTGGTGAAGTAGTTCCACAGAGCCTTCAGACCTGCGGGCTGCCGATTCCAGTGTGAGAAAATGATCTCTACAATCCTTGTGAGATCTTTCGTAACGCCCGCCGCTCAGGACCGATGGTGAACGTCACAGAGCTTTTCATTCGCAGACCGGTCATGACCACGCTCACCATGATCGGCATCGTCCTTTTCGGGATCACGGCCTATCGTGGATTGCCGGTCAGCGATCTGCCCAATGTGGACTTTCCGACGCTACAGGTGAACGCAGCGTTGCCCGGGGCAAATCCCGAGACTATGGCTTCGGCAGTGGCCACGCCGCTAGAACGGCAGTTCTCAACTATCGCCGGTCTGGACAGTATGACCTCCACCAGCGCGCTCGGTGTCACTTCGATCACCTTGCAATTCGCGCTCGACCGGTCGCTCGACGGCGCGGCTCAAGACGTACAGGCAGCCATCACGACGGCACAGTCGCAAATGCCTCCAGGGATGCCCACGCCGCCCACCTTCCAAAAGGTCAACCCCGCCGATTCGCCCATCATGTACATGGGCCTCTACTCGGACACGTTGCCGCTCTCTACCATCGATGAATACGCCGAGACGCTGGTGGCGCAAAAGATCTCGACCATCAGCGGCGTAGCCCAGGTGCAGATTATGGGCGCCCAGAAATACGCGGTGCGGGCGCAGCTCGATCCCAACAAGCTGGCCGCGCGCCATATCGGCATCGACGAAGTCCAGAACGCTTTGGCGCAGCACAATGTCAATCTCCCGACCGGCACGCTGTGGGGCCGCGACCAGGCCTTCACCGTGCGAGCCACCGGCCAACTCACTTCGGCCGAAGCGTACCGGCCCGTGATCGTCGCGTATCGCAATGGCTCTCCGGTGCGCCTAGGTGAGCTTGGGCAGGTGATCGATAGCGTGCAGAACGACAAGGCCGCAAGCTGGTTCAACAATACGCGTGCCATCGCCCTTGCGGTGCAGCGGCAGCCCGGAACCAATACCGTGGAAATTGCAGACGCCATCAAGCGCCTGCTGCCCAGTTTCCGCCTCCAGATGCCCGCGGCCATCCACCTGGACGTCGCCTACGACCGGTCGCAATCCATTCGCGAGTCGGTTGAGGATGTGAAGTTCACTCTTCTCCTCACGGTCGGTCTGGTCGTGCTGGTAATTTTCCTTTTCCTGCGAAACGTGTCCGCGACTCTCATCCCGAGTCTGGCTCTACCGCTGGCACTCATCGGGACTTTCGCGGCGATGTATCTGCTCGGATACTCGCTCGATAACCTGTCGCTGATGGCGCTCACTCTCTCGGTGGGCTTCGTAGTTGATGACGCGATTGTGGTCTTAGAGAATATCGTCCGGCACATGGAGATGGGCAAGACCCGCATGGAAGCGGCTCTCGATGGAGCACGCCAGATCGGGTTCACCGTCATTTCGATGACGCTGTCCTTGGCCGCCGTTTTCATCCCGGTGCTCTTCATGGCCGGAATTATGGGCCGCCTGTTTCACGAGTTTGCGGTGACGATCGGCGTGGCCATTTTGATCTCCGGTTTTGTCTCTCTGAGCCTCACGCCCATGCTCTGCAGCCGCTTCCTGCAGCCGCCGCGTGAAACGCACAATGCGTTATACCGCGCTTCGGAAAAAGTATTCGACGGCATGCTGCGGCTTTACGATTGGACACTGCGCGGCGTGATACGACATCGCGTCCTCACAATGCTTGCGGCGGCGGGCACTCTCGCGGGCACTGTATATCTATTCGCCTTTGTGCCCAAAGGATTCATACCGTCGCAGGACACAGGGCAGATCTTTTCCTTCACCGAGGCCGGCCAGGATATCTCGTTCGACGGCATGGTGCGCACGCAGAAGCAACTGGCCGACATCATCGGCGCGAATCCGAATATCGAGTTGTACATGTCCATGGTCGGCGCGACCAACGGCGCCGGAAATCAGGGCCGCATATTTGCGGAACTCAAGCCGCGCGATCAGCGCAGTCAATCCGTGGATCAGGTCATCAACGAACTGCGCCCCAAGCTCAACACCATCCCGGGCATGCGCGCATATCCGCAGAATCCGCCGCTGATTCGCATCGGCGGCCAGTTAACCAAGGGCAACTATCAGTACACTCTGCAGGGGATCGACCTGCAGGAACTTTACCGCGCCGCTACGGATTTTGAAAAGCGCGTCCGTGCCCTTCCGGGTCTGATGGACGTGAACTCGGACTTGCAAATCTCGAGCCCGCAGGTGGTGGTAGATATCGACCGGGACCGTGCGTCGTCTTTGGGGATCACCTCCGATCAGATCGAGCAGGCGCTTTACGATGCCTATGGCTCGCGCCAGGTCTCTACCATATACACGCCCAGCAATCAGTATTGGGTGATGATAGAGCTCGAACCACGCTACCAGAGAGATCCCGACGCGATCGGGCTGCTGTACGTCCGTTCCTCGAACGGAAACCTGGTTCCGTTGCGCGAGGTCGCGCAATTGAAGAAGACTGTTGCTCCCTTGACGGTGACGCACCTCGGCCAACTGCCTTCGGTTACCATCTCGTTCAATTTGGGACCCGGCGTATCTCTGGGCGATGCCGTATCGCGGGTGGGAGAGGTGGCTCGCGACGTATTGCCGGCAGCCATCAGTACCAGTTTTCAGGGCGCGGCAGCCGCGTTCCAATCCTCTCTCCAAGGCATGGGCGTGCTTCTCGCCATGGCAATCCTGGTGATTTATCTGGTGCTCGGGATCTTATACGAAAGTTTCATTCACCCGCTGACTATCCTTTCCGGCCTGCCGTCGGCCGGAGTCGGCGCTCTGGCCACGCTCCTGATTTTTCACGACGAGCTGAACATCTACTCGTTCGTGGGCATCATCATGCTGATCGGCATCGTCAAAAAGAACGCGATCATGATGATCGACTTCGCTCTGGACGCACAGCGCACGCAGGGGGCGCTGCCCGCGGACGCGATCTACGAGGCGTGTTTGATTCGCTTCCGTCCGATCATGATGACCACGATGGCGGCGCTGATGGGCACGCTACCGATCGCGCTGGGAGTCGGCGCGGGGTCAGAGGCGCGGCGTCCCCTAGGTTTGGCGGTGGTGGGCGGGCTGATCGTCTCGCAGTTACTTACGCTCTACATAACGCCGGTGTTCTACATTTACATGGAGCGGCTGCGGCTGCTGCGTGGGCGCGCGCGGAAGCAGAAGGCTGCTGTGCGGGTGTCTCCCATGGCGGCTCCGGAGACGGTCGCAAAACGGTAAAGAAGAGGGTCTGACCGGCCCTCATGTTAAACTGAAAACGTTATGGCAATTCCGAATGTAAAGCGGTTTCGGCCTTTTTGCCCGACCTGCAACGAGAATTTCACTCTGATGGCCGTTCTGCCGACGGATGCGAATGTAGACAAGTACCTGGCGGATGCCGTGGCGCGTCATGATCACAAGGCGTTCCAGGATTCCAAGCAGTTGCACTTCAAAGTCCGCGTCGGTCAGCAGAAACAGAAGAAGGCGAAGTAATTATTATTCGAACCCCGTCCGCTGCGGGCGGGGTTTTCCCCTCCTAGCAGGCTGCTGAAAAGCAATCTCGCGCCTTAACGGCGAAGTCGTTTTTCGTAATTTTCAGGCTCTGAGTGAGAGCAAAGGAGCTTCCACATGGGGGAATACTCGGCCTAAATGGCCGGTTTTTTCGTTCCGGGCACACTTCTCCTCATGCGTTTGCTGCCTGAAGATTGCGCATCCTCACGAGGTTGTAAGCTGATGCTGCGAGGGTGAACGTCCAGCCCACTCGTGGGAGCCCACGAAACCGGGTTTTCCGTTGCAGCGCTATGGTCTTGCGCCAGCCGAACACCTCTTGGGTGCGCTTTCTCCTCCGCTGGCTGATTTCATAGCCTGGTGCCGCGTGGTGCGGTCATCGATCGCGCTCCGCCGAGGCGTTTCACCCCTACGAACAAAGCCAAACACAACAACACGGAAGAGAACGTACCCGGTTCCGGTGTAACGACCGGAGAAAATTCCGTCATGGCCATCGGGTTCCCACTTAATCCATTAGTCGTCAGCTGTAAGGCAGAACTACCCTGAGGCCCTGGCGGCGCAAAAAACAAATTGAAGTCACCCGCATCCGCTTGCAGCTGGGTGAGAATGTTTCCTTCCATATTCAGGGTGTTGCCCTTCGTATTCCAATACGTCTTGATCCCAAAACTGGAATCCGGGGCGAGATCAGCCAAGGTGAAGGTACCGTCTCCCGCGCCTGACCCAGTAACGTTGATACTCAAGCTTGTGATATCGCTGGAAATGTCTACGTAATCTGTGCCAGAGAGTCCCGAACCGATGGCGGCTGATGGGTTGGGAAGAGTGCTGAGATCGAGCACTATTACTCCGGTCGCGCTTGCGCCGTTACCTAAAGCCGCTCCCGACCAAGCCAGGCCATACGTTTGAATGGTGTCCGCCTTTGCGACGGGTGTCAGGTTAAAGATCAAACTGAGTGTGAAACCGACGGCCATTGCCTTTGCTAGTGGAAGGTATTAGCGTCATCTCTCCTTTCACTAAGTCCGGCGATTTACCATCTGCAATAAGTTCCCTTGCAACATCCTTAAACTTTGCGGGGATAGGTTCGATAATCGTTTGCAAACGTTGGTTTGGATTATTGTACGCCTTAATGGTGAATTCGGTGGCGCAGGAAGGAGGGAATGTCACGGGAACCTTGCGTCACCGCTACGATCTCAATGGGGCAGCGCTCAGCGCGGTAAATCACGAGATACGTACCGATTGGCCAGAACAAAACCGGGTATGAGGTGAGGTCTTCGCGCCGGTGTCCCATGCCAGGAGTTTGCCCCAACGCTTCAAACGCGTCGAATAATTTCCCGATCCACTGGTCGGCGGCATCGGTATTGTCCGCAGCGATGTACTCCCAGATATCGTCCAGATCGAGGTCTGCGTCAACGCTGAGGAGGTAGCCGCTCACGCGCGCGGCTTCCGGCGCCCGACGGATTTGCGCTGCAAGCGGCCCCGCGTCTCGGCCGGATCAACGGTTTCGCCCCGGTCAAGAGAGGCGAGGCGTCGGCCGATCTCCTCGTTGAACTCGGCCAACTGTGCGGCACGCGCCGCGTCGCGTTCTTCCAGTAGCCTAAGGGCTTCGCGCACGACCTCACTCGCCGAGTTGTAGCGACCCGATCCGACTTTGGCGCTGACAAATTTTTCCAGTTCCGGCGTGAGTGACACATTCATTGCAGGTAACTCCTTGCCATCTCACCCTAGCGCTAATAACAAAGATTGTCAATTTCTGTTATTAGAACCGTTCTTCTGTTCAGCACCTAGCTCGGGAAAACATTTCCCACCCTGTTTGTACCATCTAAGGACATTAACCACACGTATTGAAACAACGGGCCGGGGGGATCACACCACGGTTGACGGAGCGCTGCGCAGTTGTACTGTTCGACAGTTAAACCTCCGTTACCGGTAGCGAGGCCGTTGGCGATTGCGCATGGAGCGACAGAACGAAGAATGCGGCTCCTGCTGCCGTTGCTATTCTCATTTGGCTCATTATCGAACCGGATCAGGACTCTCCGAATTTCGCCACGAGCGCGCGGTTTCCGAATGGAGCGGCGCAGCGATGAGGTGAGTTTCAGCGAAATTGAAAGAGTGGGGATTTAAATATGCCCGGCCTGCCCTGCCCTCCTAAAACCGGGCCTGCAGATTTCGTAACGCGCGCACTCCCTCCTGCGCAACTTCCGTGTCGGTGTCATTACCAAGTTTTTGCAGCTTGGGAATGCTGGCGCGGTCTCCGCTTCGCGCCAATACCCTGGCAATTCCGATCTTCTCGTCTTTGGTGCCAGTGTCGAGCGAGGGATATAGCGCAGTGCGAATCTGATCATCCCGGGCAGCTTCCACGAGGTACGCAAAGGCCACATCATGGAATGCCGCGGAGTTCAGCGTGTTGATCAGATATCGTAGCGGGCTGAACTCGCTCAGCTCGATTTCGCCCAATTCCACCTGAGCGAACGCGAGCGCCAACCGCACTGGTGTTTTGCCCTCATCCTGCCACGCTTTTTGAAGCATGGGCAGGTCGTCGGGATTGCGCAGGCGCGCGTATCCTTCGGCGGCCGCCGCCCGCATTTTGTCGTCCTTATCTTGCAAATACCGCGCGTACACGGCCCGGCTGCTCTCGGCGGGCAGCATGGCAATGGAGGTAAGGGAGGCGCGGCGCACTTTGGCGTCGCGAGTACGATTGAGGGCATCGATCAGGTCGGGAAGCGCCTGTTTATTTCGCAGCAACCCGACGGTTTCGATAGCTGCCACTTGCACCTTAGGATTCAGATCACGCACGAGAAAACCGGTACTCACCGCCGCGGGCTCATCACGGATCTTCTGAATGGCGATGAGCGACTCGTAGATGAGATCGGTGTCCTTGGAGCGAATGGCTTCGAGCAGGTCGGGAATCGCGGCCCGGCCGCGCAGAATGCCGATGGCTCGCGCGGCATTCGCGCGCACCTCCAGGCTGCCTCCGCTACGCGCAAGCCGGCCTAGGGCGGAGATGACGTCGGGGCGCACCATGATATAGGGATCGATCACCTGGTCGTTAGTCTCGGTGAACTTTCCTTTAATGCCGCTACCTACCCGGCTCAGGGAGGCTCCAAATCCGGTCTTTACATAACCCGGCAAGTAGAAATTCACCAGCCCGTCGGTAGCGCGGACCTGCATCTCAGGATCGTTGTCCTGAGTCGCGAGGATCAGCGGGTCAAGACTGCGCTGCGTTCCGATTTCGGTGATTTGCCGGACAGCCTCCACCCGCACTTGAAGATCCGGATTTTTGAGGAACTCCTGCAATTTCGGTATGGCGTTGGAGCCGGCTTTGGCGATCTCGCGAACATCTTTTGGCCGGACATCCTGCGCCGCCACAAGCGCGGCCGCGGCCACGGCAAGACAGGCCGCTAGACAGAGACGCATAGGTTCAGTTTATCGCGGCGGAAAAAGAGGCCGGTTCAGCGGACAAATTCCACTTCGACGCGATGCGGAATCAGCCCGGCTTCGTGACCCATATCCAGCAGCTTCTGGGCAGCGCGCGGAACGACATCGCCACCGTCCAGAGTAAAGTGATTGACGTACATTCCGACGAACTTCTCCGCGAGGCCCGTTTCCATATCGCGCGCGAACTGGAGCGCGTACTGCAAAGCCTCATCGTGATTATCGAGAGCATACTGGATGCTGTCGCGCATGAGGCGGCAGCACTCGGTCTTTATTTCGGGATCGAGCGAACGAAGCAGGACGTTGCCGCCCAGGGGTAGCGGCAGGCCGAAGCATGATTTGAACCAGCGGCCGAGATCCACAATGCGGTGGAAGCCTTCCCGATCGTAGGTCAACTGAGCTTCGTGAATGATCAGCCCGCAGTCCACAGAACGCTCCCGCACGGCATCGGTGATTTTGTCGAACGGAGTGATGACCGGCTCGAAATCGGGCTGGAAGAGCTTGCAAGTCAAATATGCCGATGTCATCGTACCGGGGACGGCAATGCGCTTACCCTTCAAATCCTCAGGATCCATGGGCCGCGTCGCGATGATCATCGGGCCATACCCGTCGCCTATGCTCGAACCGCTCGCCATCAGCACATATTTGTCGGCGATATAGGCGTAGGCGTGATAAGAAATCGCGCTGAGTTCATAAAGGCCCGCCATAGCTTTGCGATTCAGCGTTTCTATGTCTTCGAGCACGTGCCGGAAGTTCACTTTCGGCGAGCGTACCTTTTTGGTCGCCAAGGCATAGAACATGAATGCATCGTCGGAGTCGGGACTGTGAGCGCTGACGATTTCAAGGGGAGCGACCGATGTCATAAGCGGAGTGTTCCTTCAGTGTACACCACGGCGCAGAACACACCTGGGAGTGAGGGGATAAGAGAGGAAACGAAAAGGGGCGGTTACCTCAGCGGGTTTTCAACTCAGGAAGCCTCTTGGCGGTCATCATATCAGCGCATCATGCGCCAGTGGCCTAACTGCCGGCCGACGATGATTCCGACCGTTCGGTACTTCCCTCACTGCCTGTCTCTAACCCGGAGGTAAGACCGCCCCGGTGCTGGTCCGGTTCTATAAGCTACCTCCCGCCGGTCTTGGGAGGACCGGCTTTGAAACGCATTTGCAACCAAATTCCAACTAAAGTTTCGCTCCGATTAAATAACTTGTCAACGGCTAAAATCTAACGATTCGACCCGAATTTGCGACGATTCTCACGAAGCGAGTAGATCGCGCTCAATTGTGTGGGCTCAGGATCTCCCTCTCGCCGAGATTACCCGGGGAATACCTGCCAGGTCAGGTTCGATGTGTATCTCCTGCCAATCCGCGAGGAGAGCAGCCACGCGATTGCAGCTTCCGAAGCCCAGTTCGAGTACCAGCCGGCCGCCCCGCCGCAGCACTCGCGGCGCATCGCTAATGATGCGCTCGTACATTTCGAACCCGGTTTCGCCGCCGAACAGAGCGACCGGTGGTTCCCATTCGCGGACCTCCCGCTGCATTCCTTCGCGCTCGGACAGCGGCACGTACGGCGGATTGGAGACGATCAGGTCCATGGTGTGGTCGGCGATCGCGCTAAGCAGATCGCAGGCAACGACGTCGACCGAAGCACCCAAGCGCTCGGCATTCCGGACAGCGGCGGCCGCGGCAGCCAAAGATATGTCGGTCGCGACTGCGTTAGTGCCGGTCTCGAGTTGCAGCGTGACGGCTAAGGCGCCCGAGCCGGCGCCAATGTCTACGAAGCTGCGAATCTGCGCTGCGAAGCGCAGTGCTACTTCTACCACGTGTTCGGTTTCGGGCCGGGGAATCAGCACATCGGGAGATACACGGAATTCGCGGCCATAAAACTCCTGCCGCCCTGTGATGTACTGATTCGGTTTACCCTGAAGCCGCTCGTGGAGATAGCGCCCGTAGTGAAGCCATTCCACCTCGCGCAGTTCCTGCTCGGGATGGGCGAACAGGTAGACCCGTTCGCGGTGCATGGCATGGGCAAGCAGAACTTCGGCGGTAAGGCGAGGCGCGGCAATCGATGCCTCTTCGAGCAGACGAGTCCCCTGAAGGAGTGCCGTCTGGAGGGTCATGGCGCCTCAATCGGCGGCCGTTTGTTCACTCTGTTGCCTTAGTTTCTCGGTCTGGTAATAGGTGGTCAACGCGTCGACGACCGGCTCGAGCTTGCCGTCCATTATGAAATCCAACTGGTGGAGGGTAAGTCCGATGCGATGGTCCGTAAGGCGGTTTTGCGGGAAGTTGTAAGTGCGGATCTTCTCGCTGCGGTCGCCGCTGCCCACCATGCTCCGCCGCTCCGCGCCCAGAGCAGCCTGCTGCTTCTCAAGCTCCATCTCGTAGAGCCGCGAACGCAGCACGCGTTCCGCCTTGGCGCGGTTCTTGATCTGGGATTTCTCATCCTGGCAGGAGACGACCAGTCCGGTGGGCAAGTGAGTGATGCGAACCGCGGAGTAAGTCGTGTTTACGGACTGTCCACCCGGTCCCGAAGAACAGAACGTGTCGATCCGGATGTCCTTAGGATCGATC
The DNA here is from genome assembly GCA_019242155.1 of Terriglobia bacterium. GTDB lineage: Bacteria > Acidobacteriota > Terriglobia > Bryobacterales > Bryobacteraceae > PSRJ01. The sequence goes on from JAFAWA010000051.1 coordinate 15,253, forward strand.
TTTACTTCCACGTCGTCCGCTTCCGGCAACACAGCCACTGTAATCGCGGATGTATGCACCCGGCCTTGCTGCTCGGTCACCGGGACCCGCTGGACACGGTGCACGCCGCTTTCATACTTCAGCTTGCTGTAAACTCTGTCCCCGCTGACCAGGGCGATGATCTCCTTAAGTCCGCCGACTGAGGATTCACTACTCGAGGTAACTTCGATCTTCCATCCCTCAGTTTCGGCATATCTCGAGTACATGCGAAAGATCTCCGCCGCGAACAGGGTTGCCTCGTCACCCCCGGTGCCGGCGCGGATCTCGAGCACCACGTTCTTCTCGTCATTGGGATCTTTGGGCAGCAGTAAGACTTTAAGCTGTTCTTCGATCTTCGCCAGTTGCGGCTCCATCCGCGCCACTTCTTCTTCCGCCATGGCCCGCAGATCGGCGTCGCTATCCTGGAGCATGGCGCGTGCCTGCGAGAGCGTATCTTCGGTGTGCTTCCAGTCACGGTAGCGGCTCACAATTTCCGAAATTTCGCTATGAGCCTTGGAGATTTTCCGGTACTCGCCGGCATCCGCGATCACGGCCGGATCGGCCATCTGAGCCGTGAGCCCCTCGAACCGCTTCTCGAGCTGCTCTAACTTCTGCGCGAAATGCATGGACGTTACGCGATGACCAGTTCGCCGCCCTGGGCCTTCTCGAGCGACATGGCGCCCTCGAGCGCGTGGATGGCCACGGCAGTCTGGTCGTCCGAAGGGGGTTGGGTAGTGATGCGCTGCATCCAGAGCCCGGGTGCGGTCAAGGCCGACAACAACGAGCCGCGCCGCTTTGCCGCGAAGCGGATCAGCTCATAGCTCAGCCCGACGAGGATGGGTAGCAAAGCGATGCGGCACAGAAATTTTGCAACGAAGCTATCGAACGGAATTAAGGCATACACAGGAATCGCCAGCAAAAACAGTATAAACAGGAAGCTGGTGCCGCAGCGCGGATGAAAGGTCGTATAACGCTGCGCATTGGCAACCGTCACCGGCTCCCCGCCTTCGAAATTAAAGACGACCTTGTGCTCCGCTCCGTGATATTGGAAAGTGCGGCGGATATCTTTAAACCGGGAAATACCATAGAGGAGCGCGAGGAGAATAGCGAGCCGGAGGGCCCCATCGACCGTGTTAAAAACGATGCGTCCGCCGAGGACCGGCCAAACCTTTTCCAACTGGGTGGCTAAGAACAGGGGCACGAACTTATAAGCAAACAGGAAAAATGCGAGAGAGAAAAGCAACGGACCAACGAACGCCCAACCTGGAATCTCCTCGGGCTTTTTCTTTTCGGGAGCAATGCTCGTATCCTGCAGGGCAGCGGAGGCGGAAAATTTCAGAGCTTTACCGCCCAGCACCATGGCTTGATAGAGCGTCCCCAGGCCACGCATGACCGGGTATTTGAAGATTTTGTAGCGCTCCGACATACGTGCGAGCGGCATCTCTTCGGTCGTCATTTCGCCGTCGGGACGGCGCACGGCGACGCAGTAGCTATGCGGGGCGCGCATCATCACGCCCTCCAAAACCGCCTGCCCACCGACGAGCGTTTCCTCGCCACTCTCCAGGACGGGCATCAATTGCAAATGGGTGAAAAGACGAAAGAAGGTACGAAGGAACACTAAACCTCTCAATGATTCATTTACGATTATAATACGCTGCCTCCTCCGAAGAGTGCTGCGAGGGCGGTAGAGCTTGAGTTTCTAGCTGCGCCGCGACTCCGTACGGCGGGTTCGCCTGGCCAGCAGCCCGAAAAACAGGAGTCCGCTGCCGATCAATGTGGAAGTGACCGGTTCCGGGACCGCGGCGTCGGCCGGTGTGCCGGACGAGTTCCCCACGTTGGAGCCTTGGCTCGAACTACCCTGGGTTGAGCTGCCCTGATTGGAGCTGCCTTGGCCGGAACTCCCTTGATCGGAAGTGCCCTGGTTCGAGATGCCTTGATTGTTGCTGCCCTGATTGGAAATCGCTGTGCCGGAACCTAAGCTGGAACTGCTACCGTTGCCGGACGTCTGCGAGAAGATCCCCTGGTAGTCCGGATTGGACGTAAATACAGCTCGATACTCGTCTTTGTGATTGAAATTGGGATCGCTGTAATATGTGGGACCGAGCCCGGTAGGCGTCAACATCTGCACTTCGATGATGATCTGCTGCCCCGGGGACGTGCTGACATCTAGAACTCCCTGGCTTGGAATCTGATACTCTGTGCCGGTGAGGCCGCCGATAAAGGCGTAATAGACTTCGTTCGGCCCGGCCTTTTGCCAGTAGACACTAAACCGGACATCAGTTCCGGCGGCGGTAATGTCCTCCAGATAAGATCCGGGCGGGAAGGTGGGTCCGGTCGCAAGCGGCGTATAGGTTCCCAAACTGTCCACGGTCACACCGGATACTACAAACCACAGGTCGTCAAAGGCTGGATTGGGGCCGAGCGTAGGTGAAAGATCAAACCCGACGAGCACCGGATCGATCGGACTGGCCCACAATGATGCAGCCGCGAGGAACAACAGCAATTTCCAAGGTCTCATCCAGGCTCTCGGAATGTGTGGGGTGATGGCTCTGTTTTTCTCAAGCTTCATCCGGGAGTGATGTTGTGAATAGTACAATGAGGGTATATATCGCACGTTGGGGCTTCAATAAGGCGGCGATGCTGCAGCCGGCCGGAAAATTTGTCGGCACCGGCAGTGGCCCGTTTGACTTAAACGCCTCAAAACTTTACTCTGAAGGCAATGGAACTACATCTCAGCCCCGACGTGCAAGCCAAGCTTAGCCGCCTCGCCGCCGAGCAAGGCCGGGATACCGTGGCGCTTGCCCAGGAAGCAATCGCTCGCTTTGTCGACTACGATGAGTGGTTCATCCGCGAAGTCGAAAAGGGCCTGGCGTCCGCGGATCGCGGAGATCTCGTGTCGCATGAAGAAGTGGGCGCGCGGCTTGAAAAGCTAATTGCAGACAAGCAGTCGCGCCGCTAGATGCAACTGCGCTGGTCGGACAAAGCCGCCGACGACTTGGAACATATCACGAATTACTTGTTTGAGAAAACGCCCCAGCACGCGCCGGAACTGGTCGGAGCCATTTACAACGCCCAGCCGCGCTCTTGCAACTGCCCCATCGCGGGCGGCCCGGCAAAAAAGAGGGAACGCGGGAACTGGTGCTTACGCCCTTGCCCTACATCGTGGTTTATCGAATCGCCGGTGATGCCATCTACATAGTTCGCATTCTGCACGGGGCGCAGAAATGGCCCTAGCGCGTCAGTGACTTCTGCTGCAATCCGACACTCCTCCGATTCCCACGCGAACTTCTCTCCAGCCACGCGATACACTTCCGCGGAGCCGCGCCGCCTCTCAGTGCTTCCCCCCGGAAGATATTGCTTGCATCATCGCGGAATCCAACCGCCACCCTGGTGCATACCAATGGATCCCCTCTACGGTTGACTACGGCCTGCCCCGAGCTATATACTCATCGTCATCCTGTCGTAATGCATGCATAGGTAAATGCTGCAAATCAAGAACTTACATCGTTTAGCCGCGGCCGGCGCCGCATTGGCATTTGCATGCTCTGGGGCTCACGCTCAAGCGCCGGGGCACCAGGCGCTGCTCAACCAATATTGCGTTACTTGCCATAGCGACAAGCTCCGCACGGGCGGCCTTTCGCTTCAAACGGCGGACCTCGCCGATCCGCCGAAAGCGGCTGAAACCTGGGAAAAGGTGATTCGTAAGATTCGCGTGGGCGCGATGCCCCCACAGGGCCTGCCCCGGCCCAGCGCGGGCGCCCTGAACGAGTTCGCCTCCTATCTCGAAACCGCACTGGACCGCGCCTACCAGGCGAACCCGAATCCCGGCCGGGCCAGCATGCATCGCCTCAATCGGGCCGAATACGCCAATGCCGTCCACGATCTTCTCGATCTCGCCATCGACTCCACTGCCATCCTTCCGCCCGATGACGAAAGCAGCGGCTTCGACAACATTGCAGACGTCTTGAAGATCTCGCCGTCGCTGATGGAACGGTATCTCTCGGCTTCCTGGAACGTCAGCCGTTTGGCCATTGGAGACAGCCGGATTACGCCTTCTACGGCCACGTATCGCGCGCGGCCCGATCTCTCGCAGGACCAGCACATCGATGGGCTTCCGCTCGGCACGCGCGGAGGCATGCTGGTGCAGCACAACTTTCCGCTCGATGGCGAATACGTCATTAAAGTCCGCCTCTGGAGAAACACCTTCGACTTGTTGCGCGGCATGGAAGACCCGCATCAAATCGAAGTCAGTTTGGATGGGGAGAGGCTTCGCCTGGTCACCGCCGGCGGCCATGACGATTTCGTGAGCATGGCGCAAAACCCGGGGTCTTTCGGCGCCGATTTGGATCAGCGTCTAACTGTTCGCATACCGGTCAAAGCCGGAATGCGGACGGTCGCCGCGACCACTCTGTTGCGGAGCCATGCGTCGAAAGACGACCTGATTAAGCCGTTCCTTCGTACCACCGTGGACGGTCTCGATATTACCGGCGATCCCTCGATCGACCGCATCACCATCGAGGGGCCATTCAACGAAACCGGCTCGGGTGATACCGCCGCCCGTCAGCGTGTCTTCGTCTGCCGTCCCCAAAGTGCCGAAGAAGAGCTGCCGTGCGCCCGAAAAATACTCTCTGTCCTGTCGCAACGGGCGTATCGCCGGCCGGCCACCGACGCCGATCTCGAAACGCTGCTCAGCTTCCATCAGCGCCGCCGCAACCACAACGGCAACTTTGAGGCGGGCGTCGAGTCCGCGCTGCAATATATTTTGGCCAGCCCCGAGTTTCTGTACCGCTTTGAGCCCGATCCGCCGGCCCCCGATGCCGGGGCCGTTTACCACGTGAGCGACCTCTCGCTTGCTTCGCGCCTGTCGTTCTTCCTGTGGAGCACCATTCCCGATGACGATCTTCTGGCCAGCGCCGCTCGCAACCAGTTGCACGAGCCCGCGGAGCTGCAGCGGCAGGTCCGTAGAATGCTCGCCGGCCCGAAATCGGAAGCTCTGATTGCAAACTTCGCCGAACAGTGGCTCTTCCTCCGGAACCTGAAAAGCACGGCCCCCAATCTCGACGCGTTTCCCGACTTTGACGACAACCTCCGGCAGGCGATGAAGCAGGAGACCGAGCTGTTCTTCAGCAGCATCGTACGCGAAGACCGTAATGTGCTCGATCTATTGCAGGCCGACTATACCTTCGTAAATGAGCGCCTCGCGCGCCATTACGGCATCTCCGGCGTGTACGGCAGCCAGTTCCGGCGCGTCCCCGTGACGGATGAGGCGCGGCGTGGGTTGCTCGGCCAGGCGAGCATTTTGACCGTCACTTCTTATGCGGCCCGCACCTCACCCGTGCAGCGTGGAAAGTGGATTCTGACCAATATTCTCGGGGTTCCGCCCACGCCTCCTCCTCCCAACGTCCCGGAACTGAAGGAGAACGGCGAGGGCGGCAAGCCTCAGTCGCTGCGCGAGCGCATGGAGGCGCATCGAGCCAATGCGGTCTGTGCCGGTTGCCATAAGGTAATGGACCCCATCGGTTTCGCGCTTGAAAACTTTGATGCGGTCGGCCATTGGCGCACTTCCGACGATGGCGCCCACATTGACCCTTCCGGTACCCTTTTCGACGGCACTCGTGTGGATGGCCCCACAGCGCTGCGGAAAATGGTCCTGAGCCGCCCCGAGGTCTTCGTGGGCGTAATGACGGAAAAGCTTCTGACGTATGCGCTCGGCCGCGGCCTGGAGTATTACGATATGCCCGCCGTTCGGAAGATCGTGCGCGATGCCGCCGCCCAGAATTACCAGTTCTCTTCGCTCGTGCTGGGGGTTGTCAACAGCCCGCCGTTCCAAATGAAGATGAAGATGAGGAGGTCCGAACCATGAGGCTCATCACCAAAACACACCTGCCGCGGCGCACATTTCTGCGTGGCTTGGGTGTGACTTTATCGCTCCCACTGCTGGATTCGATGATTCCGGCGCAGACACCCCTGGCGCGCACGGCTGCGCAACCGCAGATTCGCCTGGGACTCTGCTTTATCCCACATGGGGCGGTGATCAGCAATTGGACTCCCATCGGTGAAGGCTCCGATTTCGACCTTTCCCGAACGCTCGCTCCATTGGAGCCTTTCAAAAATCAGCTCGTCGTGGTCAGCAATCTGGCACACCACAACGCCGCGCCCGCAGGTCCTGGGGATAACGGCGGCGACCACACGCGTTCCCCCGCGGTCTTCTTAAACGGCGTTCATCCCAAGCGCACCGACGGCGCGGATATCCGCGCCGGTATCACCATCGACCAGATTGCCGCGCAAAAGATCGGCCAACAGACACCCCTGCCTTCGCTCGAATTGGCCATCGAGGATTTTAGCGGTCTGGTAGGTTCGTGCGATGTGGGCTTCAGTTGCGCCTACATGAACACCATCTCCTGGCGAACACCCACCACCCCGCTCCCTATGGAGATCAATCCACGGGTGGTGTTCGATCGCCTTTTTGGCGATGGCGCCACGATAGAAGAACGGCTGGAGCGCATCGAACAGGAGCGTAGTATTCTCGACGCCGTCACGAGCGACGTCCGTCACCTGGAAGGAAAACTCGGGCCGACGGATCGTAACCGCGTGGCCGAGTACCTGGACACGGTTCGAGAAATTGAGCGGCGTATTCAGTTGGCCGAAAAACAGACCAACTCCGACATCGCCGTACCGGCTACTCCCAGCGGAATTCCCGAGGACCATCAGGCACACACCAAACTGATGTTTGACCTCATGGCCGTTGCCTACCAGGCGGACATCACCCGCATTTCTACCTTCATGATGGCGCGCGAGGTCAGCTACCGGACATTTCCGATGCTCGGTATCGCGGAAGGTTTCCATCCGGCCTCTCATCACCAGAACAACCCCGCGCGGCTCGAGAACCTCACCAAGATCAATACCTATCATGTGAGCCTGCTGGCTCATTTCCTGGAGAAGTTGCGCTCCACCCCCGACGGCGACGGCAGCCTCCTCGACCACTCGCTTGTTCTCTACGGTAGCGGGATGAGCAACAGCAACGTGCACAACCACTCGCCGCTGCCCATCGTATTGGCCGGAGGAGCCGCGGGCAAGATGAAGGGCGGCCGGCATCTCAAATATCCAGAGAATACGCCCATGGCGAACCTGCTCCTCACGATTCTCAACAAAGCAGGCGTCCCGCAGGAAAGCATAGGCGACAGCACCGGAATTCTCTCGGAGGTGTAGCCCGCATGAGATTCATCATCCCTATTGCGATTCTCGCGGTATCCGCGTCCGCATTCGGGGCCAGCCTTGCGCCCGCCGACGCGGCCCAAAACCAGGACCGCGAAGCGCTCCGCGCTCTGATTCGCCAACATGCGAATCTTGATGCGCCGCAACCCGACGGTACCACCGCCCTTCAATGGGCGGCTCATTGGAATGATCTCGAAGGCGTGAAAATGCTCCTCGCGGCGGGCGCGAACCCCAAGCTCGCCAACCGGTATGGCGTAACGCCCCTGTCCGAAGCCGCCGCCGTAGGCAATGCCGGGATCATCGAAGCGCTGTTACAGGGCGGGGCCGATGCCAAAGCACTCACCACCGCAGACGGCGAGACCGTCTTGATGACCGCCGCCCGTTCCGGAAACCCCGACGCTGTTCGCATTCTGTTGGATCACGGCGCGGATATGAACGCTAAAGAAAGCTATCGCGGCCAAACGGCTTTGATGTGGGCAGCGGCAGAGCGCCACGCCGGGGTTGTGAAGCTTTTGTTGGAGCGGGGCGCAGATTGGAAGATTCAATCCCTCGCCCGCGATAACTCCATGCCGAAACTGAGCGCCGCATCCTCGGTAACGCCTATGGCCCGCGGCGGCCTCACCGCGCTCCACTTTGCCGCGCGCGAAGGGGATGTCGAGACCGGCCGCGTGATGCTGGATGGCGGCGTTGACGTGAACTTGGTCGATGCGGACCATACCAGCGCCTTGGTCGTGTCCGTTCTTAATAAGCACTACACGTTCGCCAAGTTTCTTCTGGACCGGGGCGCAGATCCAAATATCGCAGACGTGCGCGGGCGCGCAGCCCTCTATGCCGCACTGGACATGCGCAATGAAGATTATTCCGCCCTGCCCTCGCGCAAAGAGGATGACGCGTTGCCGAGCTTGGATCTGGTGCAGGCGCTTTTGGGGCGCGGCGCAAATGCCAACGCGCAGTTGACGAAAAATCTCCCGGGCCGCAGCGGTATGGATTCGGGCGATGTGACTTTGGATGCGGGCGCGACTCCGCTGATGCGCGCGGCGCGGGCCGGAGATCATGCCGCCATGAGCCTCCTCTTAGAGCACGGAGCCGATCCCAAGCTCACGACCAAGGACGGCAATACCGCCTTTTTGTTTGCCGCGGGCGTGGGCTATCGTGACAAGAATACGCGCGGCTCGGAAAGCGATGCGCTCGAAGGTTTAAAGCTGCTGACTACCCCGGGTCTCGACTTGAATCAGCAGAATCCGCGGGGCGAAACGGCTCTGCATGGAGCCGCCGGCCGCGGCGCCGACAGCATTGTGCAGTATCTGGTTTCAAAAGGCGCGGCCCTCGATGCGAAGACGAAGCTCGGTTTCACTCCCCTCGATTACGCGATGGGCAAAAACGTCGTAGCGCAGTTACCAGTTCCTCACGACAGCACGGTTGTGCTCATTAAGAAACACGGCGGGACCGAGGGCAAAATTACTAAGTAGGCCGATCCGGCGGCTATTTCTGCTGCTGCAGCATCCGCTCGAACTTTTCGCGCTGTTGCGGGGTGAGAATCTGTTCGACGCGGTCCCTGCTATAGGACAAAACCGAGCGGTAGTATTGCCACATGTCGCCCAGAATCGACCGCATCTCTTCGGCTTGCGAGGGGCTCAGGTTCAACTCCCGCTGTAACTGATCGAAGTAGAGAGATTTGCCGGCGGATGTATCGAAAGCGGGCTTATGCAGAACATAGTGCCAGCGTGACTCCATGGCCGCGCCGGCAAAAACGCCGCACAGGAAAACCAGGATCAGCACCGAGCCCACTGCAACCTTGGGGTCCCAAGCCCTGCCGATCCAGGTCCTCTCGAGAAGCTCAGTGCTCATACGTTGTCAGCGTTACCAGCATGTTGTCCTCTGCCGGAGCGGAATCGAACGCCGGGGACTCCTGCTGCGCCATGACTGCTTCGGGCGAAGGACCCCTGGTATAGGCGGACTCCCGGGAGACAAGGTAACTGCCCAAGATCGCCAAAGTCAATAACGAAGCAAGAGCCAAACGCCGGCCGAAAGCAAAGTTGAACGAAAACAGGCTGGCAAAGGTAGGCGCGGGGCGTTGCCGGACCGCGTGCTGCATCACCTGGGTTACGAACCCGGGTGCAGGCTCAAAAACCTCTTCCGATCGTAAAGAAGTGAAGCACTGCGAGATCCCCTGAATGCTTTGGACCTCTTCACGGCAGAACTCACAGTTGCTGAAGTGGGCCTCGATCTCCTGTTGATCGGCCGGGTCCAGCATTCCGGCCAGGTACTCCTCGAGGCGGTTCATCACTACCGCGTGCATAGTTTCTTCCCTTTTTAAACAGCCTTCTTCAGAGCTAACTTTTGTCCCCCACAGGTCTATGCCCGCTTTGGGGAATCAACACAAATGGGCACCTAACCCGTGACAAGGCCCGGCGTCCGTTCCAGACGTTGCGCCGCCTTAACCAACTTTTGGCGGGCGCGGAAGAGCTTGACCTTTATCGTGTTCTCGTTCATGCCCGTACGTTCCGCCAACTCCTCTACCGAGTAGCCTTCTACTTCTTTCAACATCAACAACATGCGCTCCTCCTCCGATACCCTGGTAAGGAGCTTTACGACGTAGTCCCGCTGCGCCAGGCTGAAATCCGCGGGCGCCTGCCGGTCCACCGCCGGTTCCGTGTTCTCCACCCGCCGCACTTCGTCTTCGCTCAAATCGCTTTCATAGACGAGCCGGCGCACCTTGCGTTTCCGCAAATAGTCGAAACACTCGTTGACCGTGATCTTATAAATCCAGGTGATGAGCGAGCTTCGGAAATCGAAGCTCTTCAAAGACAGATAAACCTTGGCAAATACTTGTTGCGCAATATCTTCGACATCATTACGCTGGCGGACGATGCCGTGGATAATGGAAAACACCTTGGACTGGTAACGCTCCACAATTTCGCGGAACGCCGGCTCATCGCCGGCTTGAGCCCGTTGTACCAACGCGCCTTCCGGGGTGTTCTGGTAATCCACTCTAGATTTGGCCGCAACCTTACTGCCACCGAACACCGGAAGAGGAACAGCGCCAGTGAGGGTTCCCATACACCGCTTCCGACGCAGGCCGTTCTCTCCCGGTTTCAATTAGCTACGGGGCTTACACACTTCGCAGAGTAGCACAGCCCCGGCCGGCACCCTTCGCGCCGGTCACAGGCCGATTTCCGCGACTTAACCCTTCCGCGAGCATCTATTAACTAGCCCGGCAGCCGGTTTGTGCTTGACTGCAATCCGAAGGCGGCCAAGCGGCGCGCAGTGCGGTCCCGGAGATTACTAACAGCCAAATGCTGGACGCAACGGCTTGAGATTGTATAATAAAGATCGAGTTTCCTACCAGGAGTAAAAAAACATGGTCCAATTAACCGAAAAAGCGGTGGGCAAAGTAAAAGAGATTATGGCTTCGCAGACTCCCATGCCGGCGGGTCTGCGGATTGCGGTCGTGGGCGGCGGCTGTTCGGGTTTCAGCTACTCCATGGCCTTCGAGAATCAGCCCAACATGCTC
>JAFAWA010000068.1 GCA_019242155.1 Terriglobia bacterium
CGTAGTCGCCGTACCTGCGGAGTTCACGAAAGAGGCCTGGACGTAGGTGATGCTCGAAACATCGCCGGTGACCGGAAAAACTGCCTGCACGTGGAAACTGCCGCCCACTACGGAACTTGCAAAGTATTGACTGAAGGCTGTCGTGCCGTTGGCTGTAACCGGTCCGCCGCCGACTATGTCGCTCGAGGCATCGTAGAAAGTGAACGTCATTTGGCCGGCGCTGCGCGTGTTGTCGAAGCCCGAAATGGAGACTTGGAGGCTCGTCGGAGTACGGCTGGCCTGAACGGAATTGAATACCACCGCGGCGGGCGCGATGGTCACGGTTTGCTGATCTGACAAGCCGCCCAGTTGCACACTAAAGTTGATCGTGCCCGCCGTCGTGCCCGTCTGAAACAGTGCCGACCGCTGTGTGCCGAAGGTGGCTTGTGTGTCTCCCACCGAAAACGTGAACGGTACAGTTTGACCTCCGGAGGCAAACACGATCGAGGGATCGGACGCCCCCGCAACTGACGGGCGAAACTGCATGGTCAAGACTCCGCTGCCGGCCACCGTTGCCGGTGAGGTGAACGTTACCGACACAGAGCCCTGTGGGGGGCTGCCGGTCTGCGGCAATGTCACGGAGACTTTCGGCGTCGGGGTGGCCGCGGCCGTACCGGTTCCGGTGAGCGGGTAGCTTCTCGATCCTATGCTTAGAGTGCCGGTGCGAGCGCCCGCTGCGGTAGGTTGAAACTGGACGGAAAATTTGGCCGGCTGCTGTCCCGGTTTCAACGCTGTTCCTGCCGGAGACGCACCATTGAGGCTGAAATCGCCCTGCGAGATCGCGATGGTAGGGATGGTCAGTGACTGCTGCGTGCTGTTGGCAACAAGGAATTGCAGGACTACGCTCTGTCCGACTTGTACCGAACCGAAATTGACGCTTGTGTTTGACCCTAGCGCCTGAGTCCCGGAGGTGGTCTGCAATGAGTAAGTCAGTCCCGGCCCTACAGTCGCGGTTAGGAGTACCGAGATTCCGTCGGCGCTTAAGGTCCCGCTGTAACCGCCGTTCGCTGATGCTTGAAAGTTCAGTACAAAATCTGCCGCGGCCTGGGAATTCAGCTGGTCGGGGATGGAAGGGCTGCCTGAGAGCGTAAAGCCGGTGCCACTTACCTGGAGCACAGTGAGGGTAGCCGCGGCGCTAGAGGAGTTCCGAATGCGGAAATGGACGGAAGCGGAATCCCCGCTTGCCACTGTGCCGAAATCGTAGACCGATCCCACCGCCTGTTCGGCACTGCCGTTTACGACCGACACCGTGAACTGCGCCTCGGCGACTGCGGGCGAGAGGCCACAGATTACGAGCAAACAACCAAACGAGCAGCGCGTCATGGCTTACTTACTGTAATGGTGGGCGTTCCGATGGTGGTGATGATCGTAGGGCTCCCGGCAGCCGCACTCGAGCTGGACGACGATGCCGAACCGGAATGGGTAAACTTGAGCCCCGCGGCGGCTCCAACCCCCACCCCCGCGAGAATGATGATCCACTTCTTTTTATGTCCGTGCGAGCCGCCGCTCCGCACGGCCGCCTGTTTGCCGCCAGTGTGCCCCGAAGCGCCCAGGGGAGTGCCGCTCGCCGGGTCGGCGATGTATTGAAAAGAGACTATGCCCGCCCGTGCCTGTTCCTTCGAAGCAGTGATGCGGATCTGCAGCCGGCCGGGTACCCGATTCATCTGCAGACCGCGCAAGGTGGCATGGCCCCGCTCGTCGGTGGTCGCTACTTCCGTTCGCAGACCGTTGGCGAAGGCGCCGCTCGGACCATCCTCGGGGAGATGAAAATTCACAGCGGCGCCGGGCACCGGCCGGCCGGTTTCGTCGGTGACTTCCACCGTCAGGGGGTGAGTACTGCGCGCACCGGGGGCGAATACCCCTCCTTCCCCTTCGATCACCTGAATCTGGAGGATTGCGACCTGCGCTGTCGCCATAGAGGCCAGCGCGAGTCCCAGCGCGGCCACAGCCCGGCTTCGTTTCACGACCGTACCACTCAAGTGATACTAGTGACCGGCTCAGGCAACTTTTCTCATCAGGAGTACGGTGATGTTGTCCGGGCCGCCGGCCTCTTTGGCGGCCTCGATCAGGCGCTGGGCGCTGGTCTCAAGCGCGGTACCATCCCGGGCCTCGCGGAGAATGCGTTCTATATCAGGGCTGTCCACTACTCCATGCAGTCCGTCGCTGCAGATCAACAGCAGCGCGCGCCCGTCGAGCGGCACCGAGTAGTAATTTACGGTAAGCGGAGTAGTGGTCCCGATCGCCATAGTCAGGACATGGCGCATGGGGTGGGTGCGCAGGCTATTCTCGTCGAGTCCAAGGGGACGGCCTACCTCGTTCACCCAAGTCTGATCGTCCGTGATGGGACGAAGGCCATCCTCATTCATCAAATAGGCGCGGCTATCGCCCACGCTTGCGATATCCAGGTGTCCACCGGTTTCGAGCGCTACGACCAGCGTGGTGCCCATACCTTCCAGTTCCGGATTACCCTGCGATGCTTCCAAAACCTTGCGGTTGGCCTCCTCGACTGCCACCAGCAGAGCCTGTGAGTCGCGGGAACGAGCGCCCCCTACGGACTCCACCACTGTCTCAGCAGCTAAGCGGGATGCTTCCTCGCCCGCTCTCGCTCCGCCCATACCGTCGGCCAAAACATAGAGTCCAAGATCCGGCCGGATCAGGCAGTAGTCCTCATTATTCGTTCGAACGCATCCCGGGTCAGATATCGCGAACGCTTCCAACATCAGTTCCACGCTCAAAGTAACACGAAATGGGCAGCGGTAAAATGAATGCAACTACGGCTATGATGTGGAAGCGCCTTCGCCTCACGCTCGAAATGATCAAGTTCGAGCATTCGGTTTTTGCGCTCCCTTTCGCGCTCACCGGCGCGTTATTGGCCATCCGCGAAGGCGGAGACAGTTACCGCGCTGTGGCCGGCAAACTCATTTGGATTTGCGTGGCGATGGTGGGCGCGCGCTCTGCGGCGATGGCTTTCAATCGCTTGGTAGATGCCGATATCGATGCCCGTAATCCGCGCACCGAGATGCGGCACCTGCCTAGGAAGCTGCTGAGCCGGAGCTTCGCATGGGCGTTTGTGGGCGGCTCCAGCCTGGTTTTCGTGATTGCCGCTGCGGCCTTAAATCCGCTGTGCCTGCACCTGGCGCCGATAGCGCTCGCGTTGGTGTTTTCCTACTCCTTCACCAAGCGCTTTACCTCGTTTTCTCACCTGGTGCTCGGGTTCTGCCTGGGGGTCGCACCCGCGGCCGCCTGGATCGCGGTGCGCGGCTCGCTCGACCTTCGAATCCTTTGGCTCACCGCTGCCGTTACGTTCTGGACCGCCGGATTCGACGTTATCTACTCTTGCCAGGACTACGAGTTCGACAGCACCGAGGGCCTGTTTAGCATTCCGCGCTGCCTCGGTATAGCCGGGGCCTTATGGGTGGCGCGCGGTCTACACGCCCTAATGGTCGTTTGCCTTTTGGCGCTGATACACGATCTCCATCTAGGCCTTCTCGCATTGGCCGGCGTCGGAGCGATTCTGGTGTTGCTTATCTACGAGCACAGTCTTGTGAAACCCAATGACTTTTCCCGTGTGGACGCCGCCTTCTTCACCATGAATGGATACGTGAGCGTGCTATTCTTTCTGTTCTGGGCTGCCGACATTCTCCTCTTTAAACCAGGTGTCTGAAATGCAAGTGGTAATCGAAGACGCGCGTTTGGCGTCCATCCGCCAAAAGGTGGAGTCGGGCGAACGGCTTTCCTTTGCGGACGGCGTGTCGTTGTACCGGACCTCGGATATTTTGGCGCTCGGATATCTGGCCAATCTGGTCCGGGAACGGCTCCACGGCGACCGCACTTATTTCAACGTCAACCGCCACATCAACCCCACCGACGTTTGCGTGGCGAGTTGCCGGCTGTGCGCCTTCGGCAAGCGGGTGCGCGATCCCAAAGCCTACACCATGTCACTCGAAGAGGTTTGGCATCGCGCCGGTGAAGGTTGGAGTGAGGCCGTTACCGAGTTTCACATCGTGGGCGGTCTTCATCCCGAACTGACTCTCGATTGGTACTGCGAAATGCTGCGCGGCTTGAAGCAGCGCTTCCCCCAGGTGCATCTCAAAGCGTTCACCATGGTGGAGATCGCCTACCTGGCGCGGCGCACCAAGATCTCCGTCCGCGAAACACTCGAGCGGCTGCGTGATGCGGGAATGGATTCGCTCCCGGGCGGCGGCGCGGAGATCTTTAACGAACCGGTGCGGCGCATCATCTGCGACCATAAGATCGACGGCAGCGAGTGGATCGAGACGGCGCGCATTGCTCATCAACTGGGGCTGCGGTCCAACTGCACCATGCTCTACGGCCACATTGAAAACGAGGCCGATCGAGTCGACCACCTCATTCGGCTGCGCGAGCTTCAGGACGAGACACACGGTTTCGTCACCTTCATCCCGCTGGCCTTCCACCCTGACAACACGGCGCTCGACCACATCCCCAAAACCACCGGCTTCGATGACATTAAGAACATCGCTGTCGCGCGCCTGATGCTCGACAACATCCCCCACATCAAAGCCTATTGGGTGATGATGACTCCGAAGATGGCGCAGATCGCGCTGCGCTTCGGTGCCGACGACATCGACGGCACGATTGTCGAGGAGCGCATCTACCACGATGCCGGCGCGACCACCAAACAGGGCCTGCGGCGAGCCGAACTTCTGCAGTTGATTCGCAAGGCAGGCCGCGAGCCCATGGAGCGCGACACCCTGTACCGCCCGGTGGAACGGACGGAATCGACGTTTACGGTTTTGGTGTAAACCGGGTTAACATCACAGGAAATCTCACAGCCGCTACTATCTCTCAGAGATCAGTGGAACGGCTTCATTTTCAACTGGGAAGCGCTGAGTAAGTTTCCGAGAGCATTTGCATGAGGGCTTTCGTCCCCGAATGGGCGTCTGCTTTCACTGGAAATGGGGCGGGATACTCGGGTATTTGCCTGACAGCTTCAGTGTTATCCTACGTGAACCGTTTGAACGAGCGCAGGTTGCGGAGAAGCTCACGGGTTCCTACCGGAAACTTGATGGTGGAGGGAAGATGGCGGACACGAGCGAGAAAGACTGGATTGACGAGACCGACAAGGATGAGTACGACGCCACGGTGATTCGCTACGCCGCTTTGATCCAACACGCGCGCGAAGAGATGCGCTACGAATACTCGCGCAATATGGAGAACTTGGCGCCGGTCGCGATCCGATTGAATGGAAGCGAGACTCTGTTCATCCTTTGGATCGCCGAACCCGAGATAGAGAGAGGGCAAAAGGAGCGCGTTTGGGTCGCTGCAGCGGTTGCGATTACACGTTCGAGCATGAAACTCCTGACCGAGGAGGATGACAAGGTACGGCAATGTTTAACCTCAGCGATTGAGTATAGTAAGCGGCCACGGCAGCCCGCAGGCCCGGCGAGGGTGGTCTATGCGACTGGCAACTTGGACTCCGCCCTAACGCCGGCCAAGGTCGAGGATCGTGCACAGAATGCTTCGGCCGCCAGAGAGGAACCGGAGGAGGATGAGCCCGAATGGCCCCGTGAGATCGTGGCGGAGATCGTCGCGCAGCTTACAAAAGGCCCACTCTGGGACGTCACGGGTTCCGTAGAGGCACAGTCACTTTGGACGGAATGGGATAGGGTATGGGAAAAGGAACGAGAAAAGGAGCAGAAAAGGGCGGCGTTCGCGGGGCGCAAGGCGAGGCAGAAAGAAGAGCGGTTGAAGGAAGGCAATCTGCCCGAGTGGTGTGAGGGCAAGTTTCGCTCGCGTGTCGAAAAAGCGATTCCGATTGTGTATGGCGTACGTCGGACGGACGACCCGCCGCGGTATCTGACCGCCTCGGTTTATGACGGGGATGTTCTCCTTTCTTTATGGTCGAAGGAAGCTAGTGAGTGGACGCGGAAGAAGCGAATTCTGCTCGCAAATCCCGACACAGAGCGGCCCCCCCGAGAAAAACTACATCTTTTCCCTCTATTCAAGTGGCGGCTTGCGTCGGCACTCCACGACAAAGATGACTTCCGGAAGTACCTGCGTGACCCGGCCAAAGCCTGGAGGGAACTTAACCATAGAAGAACGCCCGTGCCCCGTCGCAGGCTCGCAGAGCAGGAGTGGTCCATCCTCGCCGATGTTCTCGAAACGCACCATGCGAGCATCCGGTTGCAAGATGAGCTAGGCGCTAACCCGAAGGTCGAAGCCGAGCAACTGACTGAGCACCAAATTGCCTATACGGCAACCTTCGGAACGTCGCGTTACAAGTGGGTCGTATACTTCAAAGGCTGTCAGGACCGGAACATTGCAGTATTGAACGGAACATCTCCTCCGGTCCATCAAATGAACAATTGGCTCAAACAGCGGAATGCACTTCAAATCGAGCCCGAGTACCTGCGCTTTTTTGGCGAGAATGTCCACGCCGAGCTGGGCTCCTTCAATCTTGTCGAAGCGACTGGTGACCTACTCTGGCGTCACCTCACTAAAGGAGTCCAGACCGAGTTCGACAAACTCGTCCGCCCGGCATTGCTAGTCCGCGACTGTACGGATGAGTTTCTCCAGCTCGCTTTTGTCAACTACGGTCAAAGGCTCTTCGTTGCCCTCATTAGAGTGGATCGCCTTGATGAACCGCCTTTCATGCTTGCGGATGCGCCACTAATTTCGGACCTGCCCATCCATCCACATGTGAACGACCCGGACCGCGACACCGCGATGGTACTGAGAAATGACGAATACTGAGATCAGCGGAGAGCAGATCGCGAAGTGGCTGCGCAAGGGCGAGAAGTCCGATCACCCTGGGAAGAAGAATGAAGTTGTCGGTCCGGTACAACTTGGTGGAGAACGGCTGAACCGGCCGCCCTCTCTGGAAGGATTTCTCTTTCTCGATGACGTGGATCTAAGCGAAACCACTATCCCCGGTCCGCTAAATCTCTCCAAGTGCTTATTCCAGAAGCGGCTGCTTCTGCGAAATGCGCGACTCGACGGCGAACTTAACCTGGACGATTCAGAAATCTTTGGGAAAGGCTGGGTTTACGGAGGCAAACGCATCGGATTGGACCTCACCGGCGCCCGGATTCGGGGGGGCGTTACTGCGCGCCGGCTTGAACTCAGAGAAGTTGATGACGAAGTCAGAAGCGTTGTTGTCGACGTGTCCGATGTGTCCATTGGACAGTCGTTTTTGCTGAACGGGTCCCGCCTGCCCGAACTGCGCGGATCCAATGCCACGATCGGTGGAAATTTGGACCTGGGTGCCCATGTTCGCGGTACGGGCGAGGAAGTCACTCCGACTAGGATCGGCAACGCAGATCTTGGAGGGTTGAAACTACGTGGCCTTCTTCAAGTAGGCGGCGCGAAAATCGATAACGAACTTTCCCTTGCTTCCGCCCGGGTCGGCCAGCTTTCGGCTGTGCCGGTGGGACAATTCAGGACGGAGATTGGGAATTTCGACGGCCGTAACCTGCACGTCAGCGGCACGCTTCAGCTTAGCGGGGTGAAAATCGAAAAACAACTTTTCCTTGGTTTTGCCCGCCTCAGGGAGCTTTGGGTTGTACCGGGCGAAGAATTCAGGCCAGAAATTGGAACCGTCCATCTCTCCGAAGTTCAGGGATCTCCATGGGTCGCTTTCGAAGGCCTGATCTGCCCAGGGGAAGTTCGGATAATCGCGGCAGATCTCGGGCCAACGGCCTTCCGTCTCGGCAAAGTCGGCGCGGCGCTTCAAGCGTGTTGTATCGGCCATTTGATGCTTGAGGCGACAAAGATAGCCGGGCGGTTGGATCTGACCCACATTCAAGTCACGGGCACGGGAGCTATGCGCGAGGGTGTCTGGATAAATACCTGTCGCGTGGAGGAGGGCGTCAGGTTCTGGGACGAAAAGTGGACAGAACGTTGGGAAAATGACAAAGCGCTAGGGATTCGCAGTTGGGATCACGGCGCTGCGGTTCACGGCCCGGTCACAATCATGAACACAACGATAGGCACCTCTTGTGATCTGACTTTTTTGAAGGCAGGCGGCAAGGTTGTCATCGAGGGCTGCACAATCGGTGCGCACCTCCGCGCTCTCTCTCTGGTTACTCTCCGGGAGGAGCTGTCCGAAGTGGAAAAATCGGAGCTTGATTCGAAGCTTCGTACAGAAATTGGCATCGCGCAAGACGCGTCGACATTCCGTACCATCGCCGCGGAGTTGAGGCTAGTCGGAACCACGGTATCCCACGATGTCGACCTGACAGGTCTCACCCTGATGGCGTCGTCCGACGCAAGCCCGCAGCACGGAAACGTCGAAGCGCGACACTTGACCGTAATGGGTGATATAAAAGCTTACGCGACGACCGAAGACAAGAAGAACGTACACGCTGTAATCCCGGGGCATTTAAATCTCGCCGACGCCGAAGCTCGGCGTCTCACCGTCTCTGGGCACAGTTTTGCCGCTAAGAAGAGGTCGCAGGAGCCTGAAAAGAACCGCTTTATCCTTACCAGTGGCCGCTTTGGAACGGTTTTCTTCCCATATTTCAAGCGTCACAACGGTGAAGAGCCGGTCCCGACCGATCTCGCCGACGTCGACGTGCGCACCTGGATTCTCGACGATGTTCCGGACGGAAAGGAGCCATCAGAGAAGGATTACAAAGCCCTGCTATCTACCGACCGGACTTTTCGACGGTCTACGTATCGCTCTATGGAGGCCAATCGGCGAGACAGGGGTTATGAAGAGCATGCGGACGGCATTTATCGAGAGATGCACCTGCGTGAGCGGCGCGAAGGCTTTCTCCAGCCGGATACGCACGGGAACTGGCTTAATCGGTGGTACGAGAGCTTGCTTAATTCGTACGAGACCTTGCTTAGAACGCCTGTAACAACAACCCTAACGAAAATTTTGGTTTGGCTCTGTTTAACGCATTGGTGGCGCATCGGAGAGCCCTTGCTGTGGAACGTCGTATGGCGCGGCTTACTTCGGTTCGGCACAGATCCCAAACCGCTCATTTTAGTGATCTTCTCCCTGAGTGCAATTTCTCTGCCCGTTTACCGCTGCGCGGACAATATGGCGCCCTCTCCCGCTTTCTTGGCCATGCATCCGGAGTGGGCGGGGGCAGAGGACCGCCCTCATGCTCCCCCGCGGCGTCATCCGGCGCAATGGAGCGATTGGGATACCCTTGCAATGACATTGCGGCATCATGTCCCGCTGGCCGAACTGGGCCTGCGGGAGGAATGGAACTTGAGTACCGAAGCTCCCCTAAAGTATGGCCCAATCGCCTTACCTGTATCGCCTGAGGATTGGGGCGGGTTCATGACCCTCGTCAATATCCCCATGTGGGCTATTCTCGTCGGCTTCGCTCTTCGGAAGTTCCTACGCGAAAGCCGCAGCGAGGCAGGTTAAAGGAAGCATGGCTGGTCCCTGCGCCTACTTGATATGTCAGGGACCAGAGCCGACACCCTCTTAACCCCTACTTCTTCTCCGGCAGCGCGAACACATACAGCGCATTGCCGTACGAGGGATAGTGCACATCGGGCGCGAGCACGCTCGGCACCATGCGCGGACTGCCGCCGCCCAGGCCAGATGAGATCGCAACGTATTGCCTGCCGCCCACGCTAAAAGTGAGCGGGAATCCTTGAACAGATGTTCCGAGCCGGGTCTCCCATAGCGTTTTGCCGCTTTTCACATCCACCGCGCGGAAGATGCGATTCATATCCCCTGCGAAGGCGACGCCTCCGGCCGTGGACAGCACTGCCGTCATGAACGGGGCGCGCTGCTCCAGTTTCCACAGTTCTTTGAGCGTGCGAACATCGTAGGCCGCGAGCTTCCCCACGTTGCCATTGGTTCCAGGCATTTCGAAGAAGCGGCGCGTCGCACCACCCGCGCTGCCGCCGCCTTCGGCCAGTTCGACCTTCTGCGCGTTCATCTCCTGGCAGCTTTGGGCCACCGGAATAATCAGCTCATTCGTGCCCGGGTGATAGCTCATCGCATGCCAGTTATGCCCTCCTTCGCTGGTGGGGCAGCTTTGCACCCAGGTGCCGATCTGGTTTTCTGTAATGTCGTTGCGGTAATGCGGCATGCCGGTCTGCGCGTCGTAAGAATCGTAGATGTTCTGGAATACCGTTTCCTTATGGCCCAGGTATTTTCCGGTCTTGCGGTCGAGCTTCCAAAGCACGCCGGCCTTTCCGGCGCTGAACACCAGTTTCTGACCGTTGTCATCCACGAGCACGCGCTCGAACACTTCATCGAGATCGAGCGATTCTCCGGGGGCATGATCGTAATACCAGGCGAGTTTACCCGAATCTGCGTCCAGAGCTACAGTGGAGTTTGCGTATAGCGTCTCCCCATTGCCCGACTGGCGGCTGGCGCGCATCCAGGGCTTCGATTGTGCGACGCCCCAATACGTCAGATTGAGATCGGGATCGTAGCTGCCCGTGATCCACGTGTCGCCGCCCGCGCGGAACAGGCTGGGCAGTTTGCCCCAGGTGTCGCCGCCCGGCTCGCCTTCCTTGGCGATGGTATGAAATTTCCAAACCAGCTTGCCGTCCTTGGTGTCGTACGCGCTGATGAAGCACTTCTCATCGCGGAACTGGGAACACATGGCTCCGCCGAGACCCTGCACCAGTTTTCCCTTAATGACGATCGGCCCGCTGCTGGTGCTGTAGTTGCCGAACTTGCGATCGCCGATTACCGTATCCCAGAGATTTTTGCCGGTACGCGCGTCTAGCGCAAAGATGTGCGCCTCACCGGTGGTCACGAACACCTTGTCTTCGTAAATTGCGAGGCCACGCTGCGAGTTGCCGGCGTTGGTCTGACCGACGCGGTTCTCCCAGATCAGGTCGCCCGTGCGCGCATCGAGCGCCTGCACGATGTTGCCGGGATTATTGAGGAACATGATGCCGTTGTGCACGACCGGCGCCGGCTGATTGGTGCCTTCGTTCATCGCCCACACCCACTGCAATTCCAGCTCTTTCACGTTTCCCGTATTGATCTGGTTCAAGGTGCTGTAGTTGTTGGCGTGGTAATCGTGGCGGATCATGAGCCAGTCCGCGGGATCGGGGTTGCGGAGCATGGCTTCGGTCACGGGCGTATAGCTTTTGACCTCTCCGGATACGGTGAGACCCCGAGGTGTCGCGGGAGTGGGAGCTTCAGCGCGGCCGCCGAGCGGTTCGTTACCGGCGCCTCCCCGGCCCGCTCGCCCGCCGCGTCCGGCCTGCGCCACCGTGCGCGGCTGGCCCGTAGCGACGGTCCGGATCGTCACCCTGTTTGCAGCAATGAGCAGTTGAGTACCGGGGCGCGCTCCGTTCGCATCGAGAAGAAACGCGACCACGTTGATGTACGCGGGTTCACCGAGGCTGCCGGGATTGTTCGGAGGCATGGCGCCTTCAAGAAACGATATTAATTCGCCGGCCGTCCGGTCGCCCCAACTGCCCATGAACAGACCGCCGGCCAGCGCCGCGGCGTTGCCGAGCCCGCCGAGGTCCGCCCCGTGGCAACCCGCGCAGCTTGCCTGGTACACCGCGCGGCCCGCCGCTGCCTGCTCCGCGGTGTATGGCCCCGCGGCAGGTTGCTGGGCGGTAATTACGGTGCCCCCCAAAATAACCAGAATCGCAGCCCCAAGGGCAATATATTTTCCGTTAGCCATGAGAACCTCCTATCGCAGCAACCATCCCCAGAGGACTCCATCGGGGGCCTTCTCGCTATGAATCTGTATGTACAGCCCGCCCTTGCGCAGGGCTTCAATCTGTGGCGGCGTCAGATCGACCGATCCCGAAATCATGCCGCTCAGAGCTTTAGCCACAGTCAGATCCTGAATCACAGGTCCGCGTACTCCCGCCGCCACGGCGCTATGTAATTGGGCCATGGTGGCCGGGGAGCGGAGGCCGTCGAAAGACCCGGTGACCGTCAATTTGGAGCCGCTCAGCACGGCTGTGGCAGAGCCCAGCCCGGCCAATTCCGGCCTGGTGCGCGCATCGGCCGCTACCGCCGAAAGGCGCGCCTTATAAGTTTCTGTCGTGTCCGCTGCCGGTGCCGCCGTTACCATGCCGGCCAGCAGGAGCGCGGCCATCGCGATTCGGTTCATCTTCATCACTCGCCTCAGTGTCTCCCCGCGGGGAAAGCCAGTTTGTCGGAAAAGGATGGTAGGAGCTTCGCTTTCATGCGCGCTGCTGCGCGGTTCGGGGGCCGCGGTCATATGTTTCGAACTGTGGCGTTCCACGTAACCACTTTCACACCCATCCTCCGGACCGATTAGTGATTGTATACCCTGCGATTGAGTGATGGGGGCTACACCTGTAGCGTGAACGATTCCCCCAGGTAGACCCGTTTGACTTCGGGATCACGGCCCAGGGCTTCCGGGCTGCCCGCGCGAAAGATGCGGCCATTGTTGATGATGTAGGCGCGGTCGGTGACGACCAGCGTTTCGCGGACATTGTGGTCGGTCACCAGAATGCCGATGCCGGAGCGCTTCAGGTCGAAAATAATGCGCTGCAGCTCCAAAACCTGAATGGGATCAATCCCGGAAAAAGGTTCGTCTAGGAGCAGGAATTTGGGATCGATCACTAGCGAACGGGCGATCTCTACGCGCCGCCGTTCGCCTCCCGAAAGCATGTAGCCGCGGCTCCGGCGTACGGTCTCCAGACCCAACTGCCCGATCAGCACATCGAGCCGTTCGCGCCGCTCGCGCGCCCGCATGTTCAGCGTTTCCAGAATGGCCATCAGGTTTTCTTCGACCGTCATCTTGCGGAAAACCGAGGCCTCTTGCGGCAGATAGCTGATGCCTTTGCGCGCCCGCTGGTACATGGGCAGGTGCGTAATATCGTAGCCGTCGAGCAAAACCCGGCCGGAATCGGGGCTGATGAGTCCTACGATGGTGTAAAACGAAGTCGTCTTGCCCGCGCCGTTCGGCCCAAGCAGGCCCACCACCTCGCCCTGCTCGAGGTACACGCTGACGTCATCCACCACTTTGCGGCCGCGATAGCTCTTGGAAATCTCCTTCGTCTCGAGTGTGCTCATCGGGGCTATTTGCGGCGGAGACGGCTCCGGGCGGGCTGCTCGGAGGACCCATTCACCAGCAGCCTATCATCGTTGGCAAAGTAGGTCAATTCAACGCCATGCGCATTGCCCTTGAGACTATCGACAAACTGCGGCTCGCCCCCGCGCAGCACTACCTTTTGCGTGTCGGTGTAATACTCGCAGTGCTCCGACCGGCCGGTGCGCGTCCGGTCCGTGGCCGTTTGGGTGATTTCCACTCCACCATCGGCCAGGGCCTTTACCAGCCGCGAATCGGCGCCCTCCTCGGCGAGATACGCCCGGAGTTCCCGCGACTTCACCTGCATCGCGGGCCGGTTCATGAAAACGCCCCCGGTATAAATCGCAAGACGATCCTGGTCGGTGTAGGAGAGGTGCGGAGCATGCACAACCGTGAGGACGGGCGAGCCTCCGTGGTGCGTTTCATCGTTCTTAGGCTGCTCCCAGAAGTTCGTTACGACCGCGCCGTCCGCAATCAGCGTCTGCTTTTCGCGATCCACATCGACAACATTCGCCTGAATCTTGTTGGCGCCCTGCCAGACAGTCACGTTCCCTTCGTAATGAACTCTCC
>JAFAWA010000358.1 GCA_019242155.1 Terriglobia bacterium
GCCGTGCCGGCAGATGGCTCCCACGATCGACGTTGTCGCGAACGAATACAGCGGTAAGGTGAAGGTCGGGAAGCTGGATGTGGACGCAAATGGCAATACCGCAATGCGGTATAACATCCGCGGCATTCCCACCTTGCTGCTGTTCAAAGGCGGCCGCGTGGTAGAACAGCGGGTCGGCGCTATTGGGAAACACGATGTCCAGAAGATGCTGGACTCGCACGTAGGCACGGAAGCCAAGGTTTAACGATCGTTCGCCCACCTCGCGGACCCGGGCTCCCAATCACGCTTAGCGGAGCGGCATATTTTCGGAAATATCCGCCATCATCTGCTGCTCCGCGGGTGTGAACCGGTTCTTGAACTCGCCGGACCCCATCCGGTTTTCGCGTTCACTGGCCGGTAACTTCCGCAGTCTTTGCAACTCCACCCCTACAACTTGCTTCCGATCATCCGGCAATTGATTGAACGCCCGGATTTGCCGCCGCACCAAGGCCTGCTTTGCCGGCGGCAGGTTGGAAAAGGTTATGTAATTTTGAGCCAACCGCTGCCGCTGCTGGGGTGGCAAGCTATCCAGCTTCTCTAAGCGTTGCCGAATTTGGGCCTGCCGCTCGGGCGGAAACTTCTCGAGCGCGCGCTCCCGCTGTTCCGGAGTCATCTGCAGCAGCCTTTGCGCGACGGACCCACCCGGATCATTCAGCTTTTGTGGCGCTTTAGGCTGCTTCGGCGCGGCGGGAGGCTTGGCCGGACGCCCGGGCTTCACCGCCTCCGGCGGGGCCGGATACACTAACCCGGCCGCTACCAGCAGTACCACTGCGGCGCCCTGCAGTTGACTTCTCATCAGCCGTTTACAGTTCCGGAATGCTCGAGGCCGGGGGCACCGAGTGATCAAAGCTCTCGAACATCTCGATGTCGTCGAGCGCATGAACTACCTGCTCCGGCTGCACGATCTCGACCGAAGTGGCTTTATGTTCTTGCGGTACCCCGAACTCGAGAACGATTCCTGCGGTAATCACCAGGCACGTCGCGGCTACCAGCGGACCCCTCCACAAAACCAGCGCCGGCCGGATCGGCCGGATCAACCGGCTCCACCAGGAATCCTGCTGTCCGATACGGTTATAGAGTTCGCGGTCGAACGTGGCCGATACTTCCGGTGCGGCTAAAAGGTCGAGCGCCGACCACACGGCCTGTTGTTGCGCTACCAATTCGCTGCAGGCCCGGCACTCGTGAAGGTGGGCCTCCAGTTCCGCGGCGAGTTGCCGCGGCAGTTTGGCTGCGCTGTAGTCCAGTAGCAGTTCCGGGTTTTCTCGACCCCTACTCGGGCAATTCATCTCAACCTCCCCACTAGCCCATATGGGCCAAACGGGCGCGCAGTGTCTCATACGCCCGAAATAGCAACGACTTCACGGCAGATTCGGAGGTGTGTAACGCCTTGGCAATCTGGGCGTAATCCATCTCCTGATATTTGTGCATCAATACGGCTGCCCGTTGCTTCTCGGGCAGAGCAGCCACGGCGCGCCGCACCTCTTCCATTTTGGCTTCCCGCACCATCAGGGCCTCGGCGGACGGCCGTGAATCTGACACCTGCCGCGACGGTGCCTCGTCGGAAGCGTTATCCAGGCTTTCTTGCCGCCGCTCATGTTTCCCATCCCGCAGGGAGTTCAGCGCCAGGTGCGTGGCAATGCGAAAAAGCCAGGTGGTAAACTTCGCGGTCGGTTCATAGGTACTCCGCGAGCGATATACCCGCAGAAACACCTCCTGCGCCAACTCCTCCGCAACCGCTTGGTTTTCCACCATTCGATACAAGAAGTGGACTACTGAAGAACGGTGCTTCTCCAGGAGAAGCCCGAAGCTCGCCTCGTGGCCCTCCCTGACCTGGATCATTAATTCGGTGTCGTAATCCAGAGTCGCCGCGCAACCTCCCACACTTGTCTCAACACCTTTCAAGCTCTCAGGTTGCGGTGGCATCAGTGATTCACTCCCCCCGCAACGAGCGTTCCATTAAATTACGCAGCGCCTCCTGGGGCGGCAGGCCGAAATGCAACATTTGAAACATCTGTTCGGTGATCGGCATCTCGACCGAAACCCGCCTCGCCAGTTCGCGGGCCGATCGAGTAGTCTCGACGCCTTCCGCAATCATACGCATGGACCCCGTAATTTCCGCCAATCGCTTCCCTCGTGCCAGAGCCGCCCCGACTGCCCGATTCCGGCTGAGATCGCCCGTGCAGGTAAGAACCAGATCTCCCAACCCCGCCAGTCCCGAAAGCGTCTGGGGTAAACCTCCTAGTGCAACCGCCAGGCGCGTAATTTCGGCTAAACCGCGGGTAATTAGGGCGGCCGTGGCGTTGTGCCCAAGATCCAACGCGTGAACCACCCCAGCGCCGATGGCCACCACGTTCTTCACCGCGCCGCCGATTTCGGCGCCAACCGGATCCAGGCTCGTGTACAGGCGAAAGGTAGATCCGGAGAAAGCCGCCTGAATGCACGCTGCTACTTCGGCGTCTTCAGAAGCAACTACTATGGCTGTAGGATATCCGGAGGCGACCTCACGCGCAAAGCTCGGCCCGGAAAGGATAGCCAACCCTCGAATGCGATGCCGCGCAACGGTTTCCAGAATGATCTCTGACGGTCTCAACAGGCTTTCGGGCTCGATACCCTTGGTTGCGGTAACGAGAACCACCTCCTCTTGAAGAAAAGGCAGTATTTCGAGGCATAGGCCGCGCAAGAAGCCCGAAGGAACGGCGACGAGTACGATGGCGGCATCTTCCAATGCTTGCCGTAGGGACGGTGTAACTTCGACGTTGCTAGCCAGGCGAAAACCCGGCAAGTAGACATCATTTTCGCGCGTCTGGGCCATTCGCCCGGCCAGATCCGCCTCATATACCCACAACCGCACCTGGGCGAAGCGCGGCGCCAACACAGTAGCGAGGGCTGTCCCCCAGCTTCCCCCACCGATGATGGCGAGGGTCCTCATGGCCTGGGGCCGCCCCAGCTCAGAACGTGCTCCTTGCCCCGCCGCAATCGTTCGATATTCGCCTTGTGCCGGTAAATGATGATGGCGGCGGCCGCGACGGAGGCAACCTCTACGGACAGCGGCGGCTGTAACAACAGCCAGACCGCCAGCGGAAACGTACCTGCCGCGATGATCGAGCCGATGGAGATATGGCGCGTCCAGGCCACCAGGCCCGCAAAGACGACTAGGGCGGCCGACATGGGGAGCGGCGTCAGCCGGAGAAATGCGCCGATAAAGCAGGCGACGGCCTTACCCCCCTTAAACCCCAGGAAAATGGGGAAGGCGTGGCCCGCCATCACCGCGATTGCGGCCAAGCTCATCCAGGCCGGGCTGTTTTGGCTCGCGCGCTCTGCGATCCAGACGGCAATGTAGCCTTTGGCTATATCCAACAGAAGAGTGGCCACACCCGAAGCTTTGCCTGCCGTGCGCAAAACGTTCGTCGCGCCGATATTCCCGCTGCCAGCGGCGCGTACGTCACTGCCGGTCCGCCACTTTACAAGCAGGTACCCGACAGGAATGGCTCCAATGAAATAGGCGAGCACAACCGCCAGAAACGGCATCATGATGTTAAGAAAGGAAACTCCGCAAGCTTAGTGTACACAGATCCCGAAGGCCGCTGTTTGCTTTGGTAAAGAAAGAAGCGGTCCGCGGCGAACTGTCCGAAGTCTAGAGGCTCGCGCGCCGCAATCGCCTCCCGGAGCGGTCCGAGGTCCAACCGATCCTTGATCCTGGCGAGCGTCAGGTGCGGCGAAAAAGGCCGGGTCTCCTTTGCGATTCCTAAAGCGGCAGTCGCGTTGTCCGTTGCTTCTGCCAGCGCGTCGAGGCCCGGAGCTTCGATCCCGCACCAAAAAACTCGTGGCGAACGGGGGTTGGGGAAGAACCCGGTCTGGCGGATGTGCACCGCAATCGGCAGCCGCGGTTCCATGGCTCTCAGTCCCGCTTTCAGCTCGTCCAAGCGCTCTTCCGGCCACTCCCCGATGAATTTCGTCGTGACGTGCAAGTTTTCTATTGGACTCCAATGAATCCGTGCCATCGGCCGTAAATCGGTCAATAGGTGTTCCAGGTTCCGCAATACCGGATCAGGCAGGTCGAGAGCTGTGAACAGGCGCATTCGTCTTCAGGACGTATTGTAAGCTCGGTACTTGGCGTTTGGGCGAATTCTGGCGCGTGCGTTCTATGAGAGATCCACGGTAGAAGTGGCGAAAGATCTTCTGGGCAAGGTCCTGGTACACGGCCCGGCCGCCGGAATCATCGTGGAGACCGAGGCTTATCTCGGAGGAGATGATTTGGCATCGCATTCCGCCCGGGGAGTCACAGACAGGACCCGCGTCATCTTCGGGCCGCCCGGCCATGCGTACGTTTACCTGGTTTACGGAATGTACGAATGCCTGAACATGGTTGCCGAACCCGAGGGTCAGGCCGGCTGTGTGCTGATACGGGCGATGGAACCGGTGTTCGGAATTGAGCATATGCGAAAACTCCGGCCCAACGCCAAAAAATTGGAGGACTTGGCCTCCGGACCGGGAAAGCTGACGCTGGCCCTTGGCATCACGCGCGCGCAGAATGGCGCCGATCTGACCAAGGGCGGCCTGGTCGTCCGGGCGCCGCTCGAGCCCCGCCGCGTCGAAATCCTGGTTACCCCGCGCATAGGCATCCGCCACTGTGCCGATTGGCCCTTGCGGTTCGTCGTTAAGGGTAACCGATTTGTGAGTAAGCAGTAAGCTTCGGCGGCTATGGATCCCGTTCACTCATCCTGCCCTATTTCAGGGCACATGCTATTCTGAGGAGTAAATTCCGCAGAGGGTCCCAATGAGTGCTCACCGCTATCAAACTCCTCACGGGATCGAAGTCACCCGCACGGTATCTAAGGCCGGATATAGCAAAGGTCTGAGGCACCTGCTGCGCGATTTAGACCGGCACCGTGGAATCTATCTTTCGTCGGGATACGAATATCCGGGCAGGTATTCGCGGTGGGATATCGCCTCCACCTGTCCGCCGCTCGAGATAGTGTCCTACGATCGCGAGGTGCAATTGCGCGCGCTCAATGAGCGCGGTGAGCGGCTGCTCGCGATTCTCGATCCGGTTCTGTCCGAGCACCCGCATTGGGAGGAGTTCGCATTCGAGCCCCGTCTGATGCGCGGCCGCTTGAAACCGCTGCCGGCGCTGTTTCCCGAAGAAGAACGGAGCAAACAGCCTTCTGTTTTTTCGGTGTTACGGACGCTCATCCAGGAGTTCCGCGGGGAAGAGGACTCCCGTTTGGGTCTGGTGGGCGCCTTCGGCTACGACCTTCTATTTCAGTTCGAGCCGATTGAAAGAACGTTACCCCGGAGCGGGCATAAAGACCTCCATCTTTTCTTCTGCGACGACATGTGGTTTATGGATCGCAAGAAGGAGCAGATCGAACATTACCGGTACGAATTCGCGCGCGAATCGCTCGCGACCGCCGGCCTGCCGCGCGAGGGGGCGCTGGTTCCGCGTCCGGCCAAGACGGAGCCGCGAGCCATCGCGTGTGATCACACGCCCGAAGAGTACATGGCCAATGTAGAGACCGTACGTGAAGGCATGCGACAGGGCGATTACTACGAAGTGGTACTGCGCCAGACCTTCCGCACCCCCTACTCGGGAAAGGCTTCCGATCTGTTTGAGCGCGTGCAGCGGGCGAGCCCCAGTCCCTATGAGTTCTTTCTCCAGTTTGGCGACGAGCAACTGGTGGGCGCCTCGCCCGAGATGTTCGTCCGCGTGGAGGGCCACCGCGTAGAGACGTGCCCGATCTCAGGAACCGCCCAGCGCACGGGCGACCCATTGCGCGACGCGGACAACATTCGAGAGCTGTTGAAGTCGGCCAAAGAAGAGTCCGAGCTGACCATGTGCACGGATGTGGATCGGAACGACAAGTCGCGGGTGTGCGAACCGGGCACAGTAAAAGTGATCGGGCGCCGGTTGATCGAATCCTATGCCGGCGTATTTCATACCGTCGACCACGTAGAAGGGATGCTTCAGGAAGGCTTCGACGCGCTCGATGCGTTCCTAAGTCATATGTGGGCGGTGACCGTAATCGGGGCGCCCAAAAAGGCTGCGGCCGAGACCATTGAGAAACTCGAAAAGGACGCGCGCGGCTGGTACGGCGGCGCCGTGGGCATGATCTCTCTCAATGGCGACATCAATACGGGCATTCTCATACGCACGACTTACCTGCGCGACGGCATGGCTTCGTATCCCGTAGGCGCCACTCTGTTATACGACTCCATTCCCGCGATGGAAGAGCGCGAGACGCGCCTCAAAGCGACGGGCTTCTTCCGTACCTTGGGCGCGGCCGAACCTGCATCCTTTGAAACCGCCACGGAACGCGAATCACCCGGCGCAGGGGCGCGGCTGCTGCTGGTCGATAATGACGACTGCTTCATCCATACCCTCGCCAACTATGCGCGCCAAACCGGGGCAGAAGTGGTCACTTACCGCGCGGGCTTTCCACAAGCTCTGATTTCTGAAATTGCCCCCAGCCTGATCGTGATTTCGCCGGGCCCGGGCCGGCCAAACGATTTCGGCATCCCGAACCTGGTCAAAACTGCCGTGCGCTTGGGTATTCCGATATTCGGCGTGTGCCTCGGTCTACAGGGAATCGTCGAAGCTTTCGGCGGCGAGCTTGGGGTGCTCGATTACCCCATGCACGGCAAACCATCCACCATTCACCACTCGGGCGCCGGCATTTTTGAAGGTCTGCCCGCGGAGTTTCATGTCGGCCGGTACCACTCACTCTATGCGCGCAAAGAGACCTTTCCCGCGTGTCTCGAAATCACTGCCGAAACCGAGGAAGGCGTGATTATGGGCATTCGCCATCGCGAACTTCCCATAGAGGCCGTGCAGTTCCACCCGGAATCGCTGCTCACCGCGGAGGGCGACCATGGCCTTACGCTGATGCAGAATGCCGTGCGCCTGGGCAGAGCCGCCAGAACCGCCGTCTAGCAATCTTCCGCGAACCCGCTGGTACACTGTTAGATCAATTCAACCAGTCTAAGGAGAGATTCGTGGATCGTGACATGTTCGAAAAGGGCCTGAGCATCCGGCGCGCGGTGCTGGGCGCTGACTACGTGGATAAAGCGATTGCCTCTGCCGACGATTTCAATCGTCCCATGCAGGAGCTGACTACCCAATACTGTTGGGGCGAGGTATGGGGCCGTCCCGGCCTGGACCGCCGCACGCGCAGCATCATCAACCTTGCCATGATTTCCGCTCTAAACCGGCCGCACGAACTCAAGATGCACATCAAAGGAGCCATTAATAACGGTCTAACGAAGGAAGACATTCGCGAAGTCTTCCTGCAAGTGGCCATTTATTGCGGCATTCCCGCCGGCGTGGACTCTTTCCGCG
>JAFAWA010000371.1 GCA_019242155.1 Terriglobia bacterium
GCCAACAGCAACCAAAGATTTCTGACGGCCGAAGCGTTCCGCAGTGCAGGCTTTCATGTGCTCGGCATGTTGAACGAGCCCTCGGCCGCGAGCGTAGAATCGGGGCATAGAGACCGCGCCGCGCACCAGGGGCAGCAAGGCAGAACGTTACTGGTGTACGATTTGGGCGGCGGCACGTTCGACGCGTCTCTGGTCGAGATCGAAGAAAACCTGCACACCGTAGTCGCCACTACCGGTATTTCCGAAATCGGAGGCGATGACTTCGACGAGGCCCTGGCGGAACTGGCGCTCGAAACCGCAGGCGTCACGCGGGCGGGCCGCGGCTCTTTGTCCGCCGCGCAGTGGTTTCATCTTTTGGAAGAGTGCCGCGAGCGCAAGGAGGCATTGAACCCTAACACGCGCAAAATTGTAGTGGACCTGGAACCGGTACACGCCGGCTGGGGCGAAGTGTCGATTGCTGTCGGCCCGTATTACGAGCGCTGCCGCCCGTTGATCGAGCGGACCCAACGCGTGGTCGAAGAGCTGATGAGTCAGCATTCCGAGCGGAGCATTGAGGCCCTCTACGTTACCGGCGGCGGTTCCGAGTTGCCCGCCGTCTCTCGCGTGCTGCGGGAAACATTCGGACGGCGTGTGCGGCGTTCCTCGTACATGCGGTCCGCTACCGCGATCGGCCTGGCCATTGCCGCCGACGACCGTTCCAACTACGTTCTGAAGGACCGCTTCTCGCGCTGGTTCGGCGTCTGGCGTGAAGCCGATTGGGGCGACAATGTCGCCTTCGACGTTCTGTTTCCGCGTGGTCTCGAACTGCCGCGTACCGGAGCTTCTCCCTTGCACGTAACCCGCGCCTATCATCCCGCTCACAATATCGGGCACTTTCGATTCGTAGAGTGCACGGGCCTTGCGGACGGCGGTCAGCCCGCGGGCGACCTGACGCACTGGGACGATATCCGTTTTCCATTCGAGCCGGCATTGCGGGAGCACGCAGATCTGGCGGAGATGGCGGTATCGCAGAACGGAGATTTCGCCGGCCAGTGGATCGAAGAGGACTACTCGTGCGATTCGAGCGGCATGGTGAAAGTGGCGATTACGAATAAGTCAGCGGGCTACCGGCGGGAGTACGCGCTCGGCGGTTGGTCCGGCAAAACGGCACGGGTAAGCGCAGCCGCGCCGGGGAAGCGGGATTGGGCCCAGCGGCATCGCGAGAGCCAAGCTTAGAATGGACGAAAGCCACGATCCCCATCTGAAGAGTTGGGTTCCTGGCGCAAACACCTCCCAAGCCGGATTCCCAATTCAGAACCTGCCGTATTGCCGGCTTCGCAAGGCCGGCAGTTCGCAACCGCGCGCGGGTGTGCGCATCGAGAACCACATTCTGGATTTGACGGAATCGTTCTCGATCGAATCCGTGCACACCATTCTGTCATTGCCGAAAGCGGAACGCGTGGCATTGCGGCGGCGGATCAGCGCTTTCCTGACGGCGTATACGCCGGGCGCGGAGCGATACTTAATTCCCGTCGAAGACGTAGAGCTGATGCTGCCCGCGGATATCGGCAATTACACGGATTTCTTTGCCTCGCTCGAGCACGCGACCAACGTTGGCTCGCTCTTCCGTCCGGGAAGTCCGCTGCAGCCGAACTATAAGTGGGTGCCTATCGCGTATCACGGGCGCGCGTCATCGATTGTCATTAGCGGGACACCGATACGCCGGCCGTGGGGACAGATCGCCCAGAATCGCGAAGGTCCTCCGGTGTTTGCTCCGGCGCGGCGCTTGGATTATGAGGTGGAAGTCGGCGCATTGATTGGTCCTGGGAACGCGTTAGGGGAGCCGATTTCCGTCCACCAAGCGCTCGATCATGTGGTTGGACTCTGTCTGCTGAACGATTGGTCGGCGCGAGATATTCAGACCTGGGAGTATCAGCCGCTCGGCCCATTTTTATCGAAGAGCTTCGCTACTTCGATTTCGCCCTGGATTGTAACTATCGAGGCGCTGGAACCGTTTCGCCGCGCACCGCGCCCGCGGCCGCCCTCCGATCCGCAGCCGCTCGCGTATCTGCAGGGTGGCGGTTACGACGCTTTCGACATTCAGTTGGAACTTTGGCTGCGTTCGTCCCGAATGGAAGAAGCGATGCTCGTCAGCCGGGCAAGCTTCGCAACGATGTATTGGACCTTGGCGCAGATGGTGGCGCATCACACTTCAAACGGCTGCCCCATGCGGCCTGGGGATTTGATCGGCAGCGGCACGGTCTCGGGGCCGGAGAAGGAGAATCGCGGATGCCTTCTCGAAATGACCTCGGGCGGCGCGGAGCCGCTTGTCCTGCCTGATGGGGCGACACGCGCGTTTTTGGAAGATGGCGACGAGGTGATTCTTCGGGGATGGTGCGAGGCTCCGGGACTGGCGAAGATCTCGTTGGGCGAGTGCCGGGGCACGGTCTTACCCGCGCGTCCGGCAGCGGCTTAATAGACCGATTCCAACAGCCCGAGCACCTCTGCCTCGGTTAAAGGCCGGTCGACTACGCCCATGTGCTCCAGCTCGCGCGTAATGGGTTTTACGATCTCACCGATCTCTTCCCGCGGCACGCCCGCTTCCTTGAGTGTTTTGGGGACGTCGAATTGCGCAATGAACTCTTGGGTGCGATCGGCGCATGCGAGCGCGGCCGGTTTAGGGTTTTCGGGGTCGAAGGGGATTTTGTAGCCTTCGGCAATGGGGCCGAAACGTTCGGGCGCGACGTTCGCCATAAAGCGCATGGCATTCGGCAGGGTGATGCAGGAAGTTACGCCATGGGGCACGTTCCAGCGAGGGCCGATCTGGTGGCCAAGCAGATGCGACAGGCCGAAGCGCGTGTTCATGGCCCCGTAGATGGAAAACCACGCGGCTATTTGGCAATTCCCTCGGTGCGCCAGCCGCTCGTCGCCCTCGGTTCGAATGGAAGCGGGTAGATGCTCGACGAAAATCGAAATGGCCTTAGCCGCGAGCGCATCACTGATGGGCTGGTGCCGGATCGCGTAGGCGCACTCGATGGCATGGTCGAGCGCGCGCATTCCGGTAGTCACCCACAACCAGTCCGGCGTCGAAAGTGTGAGTACCGGATCGTTGATGACGGTCCGCGGAAGCACGCGCGGATCGTAGACGCCGCTTTTGACTTTGGTGGATTCATCGGTCACGCCGCCGGCGTGCGTATATTCCGCCGCTGAAAGAGTGGTCGGTACGGCGATGTGGGTCAGTTCCCGCTTGTCCAATAGACCGAACATGGCAACTTTGGTGGAATCGATCGGGCTGCCGCCGCCGAAGCTCACCAAGGTATCCGCATCGAGCCGCTCAATCTCGCGCTGCAGATCTTCAGTGGTCTTGCGCGGAACGTGCATCACCACGCCCGCGAAGACGCCGGCGCATCGGGATCCCAAGGCTCCGGTCACGTCCTTCAAAATCGGAAGTTCAGCCACGACGTCGGTCGTGACTACCAGGGCCCGCTTGCGGTCGCGCCGCTCCATCTCCTCCCTCAAGGCCGCAATCTTTCCAGGACCGTAGATCACCTTCTCGAGGCGTGTCAGATTGAATTCGCCCACAGGCGCTTGGGATGGCATAGAGAGAACCTTCGTAAATTATGCGACAGCTTCTTCCACTAGAAACGCCAGCATGCGGCGCGCCTCGCCCAGTTCTTCCGGACTGACCATGTGCGGGCGGCCGTGATAAATGCGAAGACAGACATCCGCGCCGAGCTTTTCGAGGACGCGGCCGGTGTGCAAGGTCTGTTGCTCGGAGATCCAATCGTCGGCATCGCTGCCGGTCAGGAGCACGCGCGTACCGGCTAACAGATCGGGAGAATCCGGCCAGGGCATATCGGGCGGCCCGATCAGAGCACCGGTGAAGACAATCAGTGCGCGGCAGCGGCCGGGATGTTGGATGGCATATTCGACCGTCAGGCAGGCGCCTTGGGAAAAGCCGACCATCACGAGACGCTCAGGCGAGAGGCGGCCGCCTTCGGAGGCCTCGTCTACAACGCGGTCGCAGCGTTCGATGGCCTGTGTAAGAAAAGGCTCGTTGGCCGCGCGAGGCTCGAAGAACCGGCCGGGATACCAGCTTCCGGTATCGGCCGCGGGCGCGAGCCAGCGGATTCCGCCGACACCGAAGCTGGAGGCTAGGACGACCTTTTCCTCGCGCGAGCGGTCCCGGCCGTGGAGAAGGATACCGGCCAGGACCGCCGCGCCTTTGGGCGCCCCCGATTCGAGCAGCAGGGGCGTCGAAGCGTCGTTGACGGGGCTCACCGCGTCGCGGCTTTATCGGCAGGCACGAACTCGGCGGTGCGATGGGAAGGCTGGACACCTGGGGGGGTGGCTTTTGCCGGCCAGTTGGTTTCGGGAACGGTAATGGGTTCGAGCATGGCCTCGATCTCTTGACGCCGGTCTTCAAACCACGGCGGCAACAACAGGTGCGTCCCGAGTTCATTGTACGACTCATCGACCGCAAATCCGCCCGCTACCGTGGCGGCGCACTCGACCAGGATTCCACCCGGACAACGGCAGTAAATGGAATGGAAGTATTGCCGGTCTTTGATTTCGGAACAATCCGTGTAGCCGAGTTCCTCGTAGTTCGCCTTCTGTTGGGCCAGGGCTTCGTCGTCGGGAACGTTCAAGGCGACGTGATGCACGGTGCCTTCTCCGAAGATCCAGCTACCGGACATGCGCTCCGGCTCATGCACCAGAATAATAGTTCGGGCCGCGCCGCCCTTGCCGAGTTGGAGACGGTGGTAGTTGCCGTCCACACCGGCGTCCTGAAAACCGAGGGCGTCGATAAAAAACCGCTTGGTTTCGGCGGTTTCGCGAACCGACATCACCACGCCGTGGAAGCCTTTGACGGACACTTCTTTGCCGATTTCGGGAGTGGTCCAGCCTTCGCGCTTATCCTGGGGGTCCTCAAGGACCTCGTATTCAAGGCCGGCCGGGTGGGAGAAGCGGACGAACTTCTCGCCGAACCGCTCTTGAATTCCGGTGTGCTGCACCTGGTGATGGTTCAGGTGATCGACCCAGAAGGGTAGGCTGCCTTTGGCGACTGTGTAAGTCGTAGCGGAGATCTGGCCGGAACCTTTGCGTCCCTTGACGCGGTGATAGGGGAAGGTAGTCATCACCGAGCCCGGCTCGGCCTTGGCATTAGCGTAATAGAGATGATAATGTGCGTAGCGCCCGTCAAACAGAATGGTCTGCTTGATCATTCGCTGTCCTATGACTTG
>JAFAWA010000451.1 GCA_019242155.1 Terriglobia bacterium
TATGAATAAACGCGCCCAAGGCAGCGCGCTGCTGGCGGTCCTTTGGGTCTCCGCCGCACTCGCGGCCATCGGCTTCTCGCTCGCCACCACTGTGCGGGGGGAGACCGACCGCACCGCCACCGCCGTAGATGGACTGCGCGCGTACCACCTCGCTGTGGGCAGCATCTATCGCGCCACCTACGAAATTTTGTGGTCTGCGCAAAATCCGGCGCGGCGCCTGGTTCCGCCCTATGCCACGCATCTCGATTACAGCTTTCCTACCGGCAATGCCGCGGTCGAAGTGATTCCCGAAGCGGCCAAACTCGATGCGAATACCGCTTCGCCCGAACTACTCTACCGGGTGGGCGTGGCTCTCGGGCTCGACCCCGAACGGGCCCGCGAGATCAGTACGGCCATCGTAGACTGGCGCGGGCCGGGCAGCCTCCTCGATGGTTATTATCTTTCGCTCACGCCGTCTTTTCGAGCCCGCCATGCGTCTCTTGAAGAGATCGAGGAATTGCTGTTGGTGCGAGGTGTAACTCCCGACATTTTTTATGGAACCTATGTTCCCGCCGGAGATTCCGGCGCGGCTTCACGCCTGGTGGCCCGTCCGGGCTTGATGGACTGCCTGACCGTTTATGATTCCAAAGCCGGGGTGGACGCCAATGCAGCGTCCCCCGCAGTCTTAACCGCAATCGGTTTTCCACCGGACGCCGTCAGCGCTTTTATCGAAAGGCGGCGGTCCGGGCCTTTGAACCCTGGGCAGCTCGCGGCCTTCATGGGATCTTATGGAATCACCACTCTCGTTCCCGTGCGGCCTGACGGGAACAGCATTCTGACCATTCGCGCTACGGCGCGTTTGCGGCTCGCCGACGGCAAGCTTTCCGACCTGCGCCACACCGCCGCGGCCCAGGTCAAATATATGCCGGCCGGGTTTGACGCGCCCATCCACATCCTGCGGTGGTATCAGACCGCGTGGAGCAACTGATATGGCGATTCCGATCTCGCAGGATGTCCGCAAACTGCTCGCCTTCGGTTCTGCGGTGGGAGTAGAGATTGGCGCCTCCGCGCTGGAGGTGGTCGCGGTTCGTGTGCGCCCCTCCCGCATTCACGTGCTCGGCCGGATGGTGATTGCGAATTATGCTTCGCGTCCGGCCGCGGATTGGGGCGCTGAATACGGCGCGTTTCTGAAGTCGATCGGGATGAATCACCTCAGCGCCACCGTCCTCCTACCGCGCAGTGAAGTGATCGTGCGCCAGCTTGCCATGCCCGGCGTGGCTGCGGGCGACCGCCTCGGCGCCATCCGGCTTCAGCTGGATACCCTGCATCCTTATGGAGACGACGAGGTGTGCTGGGACTGGACCTCTATCGGGACCAACACCGTCCTTGTGGGGATCGTGCGCCGCGAGGTCGTGGAACGGTACGCCCGCCTGTTTTCGGAAGCCGGTATCGGTGTCGCCAGCTTCACCTTTTCCGCCGCCGCGCTGCATGCCGCGGTTCGCTTGGATGGCACATCGGGACAGAGCTTTCTCGCGTGGAGCCGCACCCCAACCGGTTCGGTCGAAGTCTACGGCGAGAGTCCTTCGCGCCCGGTCTTCTCGGCGGAATTTCAGGTCGAGCCCGCGCGAGCCGCGGCCCTGGCATTGGCCGAGTTGCGCCTCCCGCCCGGAACCGAACCGCGTACTTTCGAAGCTGTGCTGCCGCAGCCCGCAAAAAATCCGGTCGAAAACGATCTCTCCCGCAATGCACTGCCGTACGCCACGGCGCTGGCCGGGGCCTGTCCCCGTCTGGCGCCGGCGGCGAACGTGCTGCCGCCGGAGCATCGCCGTTATAACTCGCGTGCCTTGTTCATTCCCACGGTCGTGCTCGCGGTTTTCGGAGTCCTGGCGCTCGCGGCCATGATGATGTTTTCGCGCTTCGCCGATCAGCGTTACTTGCAAAAAGTGCAGGCCGAGATTGCGCAGCTCGAACCGCAGGCCCGCCGCGCGGCAGCGCTCGACCGCGAACTCGACCTCACGCGCGCACGCTCCCGTTTGCTCGATCAGTTCCGCGGGCAGACGCGCGGCGATCTCGACGCACTCCTCGAAATCACCAAGCTCCTGCCCCCGCCGGCCTGGAGCAACTCGATCAACATCACTCGCGACCAGGCCCGTATTTCCGGGGAGGCTCCGCAGGCCGCTCCCCTGCTCAAAGTTCTGGACGGCTCTCCCCTGTTCGAGAACTCCGAATTTCTCACCGGCATAGGCCGGGGCAACGGCACCGAAACTTTCCAGATCCGCGCCAACCGGGAGAAGCATCCATGACCCTCACCATGGGCGCCATCGACCGCCGGACGGTCTTGGTTCTCGCTGGCGGAGTCGCGGCCGTGCTCCTTCTCCGCTTCGGCGTGTACCGGGACACTCCGGCAGCCGTGGTTGCGGCCTCGGAATCCATTCCCGTGGCCGAGCGCCGGTTGGAACGGATGCGCCAGGTGGCCGCCACCGTGCCCGGAAAAGAGACGGTGTTAAAGCAGGCGCGGGCGGAGTTGCAAGCGCGCGAAGCCGGCATCCTGAACGCCGACACCGCCGCGCAGGCCGGGGCGCAACTGCTGGACGTCATCCGCCGCGCCGCCATGGTCAACGGTATCGACGCGCGCGGAGCCGAAGAGGTAAATCGCATTAAGCCGCTGGCCAAAGATTATGGCGAAGTCTCGGTCACGGTCACCTTCGTTTGCGCTATCGAGCAACTGGTGAACTTCCTGGCCGCTTTGGCGAATGAGCCGCAGATTCTGGCGACCAACGAGATCAGCGTTTCGGGCGGGAACGACAAAAACAAGTACGTGCAGGTGCGCCTGAGTCTCTCGGGCGTCGTAGCCAAGAAGTTGGTGCCCGCAAGAAGAACCGAGGGGGCATTTTGAAGCGGAAATTGCTGCTTCTCAATGTCGCTCTGCTGGCATTTCTCGGCTACGCCGGCTGGCGTCTACGGCAGGAATGGCTGGATGCCAAGGCTCGCGAGGCCGCGGAACTCAATAAGCCGTTGAAATGGATAGCTCCTCCTCCGTTCAGCGCGCTGCCCGCGTCTCCGCCGGTAACGCCCTCGGGCTACGCCGAAATCGCGACGCAGATGTTGTTCGATCGCTCGCGAAATCCTACCGTAGTGGTCGAAGTCCCGCCGCCCCCGCCGCCGCAGCCCATGCCGCCGCTGCCCGTCTATCACGGCCAGATGAATATCGGCAGTGGGCCCTTGGCCATTTTGAGCGCCAATGCCACGAGCCCGCATGAGGCGGTTCATCCGGGTGAGGTGTTCG
>JAFAWA010000230.1 GCA_019242155.1 Terriglobia bacterium
CCCGGAGGTGGCTGAATACGCCACGCGATCTGTTCGGCGGAAGCACGCCCGAAGAACTCATTGAAAGCGGCAATCCCGACGAGCAGCGCCGCGTTCTCGAAGTCCTCATTCGAATCGATTACGGCGTCTTCTCGTGAGGACCAGTGAACATCTATCGAATGCACCGGGCGCGACGGTGGCCGGAGGCCGATGGAATCCGATCGGTACTCCAATGCTCTATGCGGCCGAGCACCTCTCGCTCGCGTGTCTCGAAATACTGGTCCATCTCGATAAGGGTCAGCTACCGCGCGATTACGTCTGGTCGAAAGCCGAGCTGCCGGATCCCCGTGATTTACCCCATTATAGTTCTTGCCTCCTATCGTCCCTCCGGCACCAATTCGCTTAACGGCCAAAAGGGACAGCCCAGCCGCGCGGCAGCTTCTGCTTCCCCTCGGCGGGCTGGTTTTCCGGAGAGAAACGCTTGGCGGTTAATTCCGGATCGCGCGCGACAAGCGGCATATAATTCAAAGATGACGGCCCAAGAGGCTTGCACGCACATTCGTATTCGGGATGGGCTTCGCGCAAGGTGCTGGAGGCTGCACTCGCGCTCCGGGCCGAGGAGCGCAGCAAGCCGATGAACGTCTCGGATGAGAGCATCGCGAAAACGCTCACTCCCATCTATTTCGGCGATGCGATCTGGTATTCACGCATCGCCGATTCCAGCTATCCAGTGCCGTCCCATGATGCGCTTCCCTCCCTAGATTTCGTGGTTGAAGAATGGCCTCGCCTGCAGGCCAGGTGGGAAGCATGGGCCGACGCGGCTACCGACGCTGAGATCGCTCGACAGGTACCGTGCAAATCACGATTCGTCGGTGACGCCGGACTTCCGGCGTGGCAGATCGTGATGCACGTGGTGAATCATGGCACGCTCCACCGCGGCCAGATCGTCGGCATGCTCCGCCAGCTAGGCGCCGCGGAAGCTTACGATCTTTCCGATCTCTTTGCCGCCGGGGCGATTCCGGTCCCATTTTTTGAGTTCTTTTTTCCCGATACCCCCACCAACTAACCTCGAACCTGCGCACGCCCACTGCTAAGCTGCCTTCCGGGAACCTGCCTGTGCGTGGTTCCCGGCCGCTCCTCCGGGCCAGTACCGTCCGATGCGTACGCTCTCCGGTCCGGCGGATGTAGAATAAACGTAAAATCATGCCACGGCGCATGGTGGAGGACCCGGTTGAAGCCGACCAATACCGATGACCCCAATTACTTCCACAAAGTTGTGGATTGCCAGTGGGCCTGTCCGGCGCACACCAATGTTCCCGAATATATTCGTCTAATCGCGCAAGGCCGCTTCACCGACGCATATCTGCTCAACCGGGAATCCAACGTTTTTCCCGCCATCCTGGGCCGCACCTGCGATCGTCCCTGCGAACCCGCCTGCCGCCGCGGCCGTATTGACGGCAAGCCCGTCGCGATCTGCCGGCTCAAACGCGTGGCCGCTGATAATCGCGGTGAGGTCCGCCACCTGCTCCCGCAGATCCCGCCGCGCAAAAACGGCAAACGCATCGCTTGTATCGGCGCGGGTCCCGCCTCCCTTACCGTCGCCAACGACCTCATGCCGCTCGGCTACGAAATCACCATATTTGAGAAAACCGAAAAGCCCGGCGGCTTGATGCGCACCAATATTCCCTCCTTCCGGCTTCCGGAAACGGTCCTCTACGAGGAGGTCGACTACATCCTCGATATGGGCGTCGATATCCGTTACAACTCTCCGGTCACCAGCATGAAAGCGCTGCTCCAGCAGGGTTACGATGCTATTTTCGTGGGTAGCGGAGCGCCGCGCGGCAAAGAGTTGGATATTCCCGGGCGTCATGACACGGACCACATTTACATCGGGATCGACTGGCTCGAGTCCATCGCGTTTGGCCATGTGGACTCGATCGGTGAGCGTGTGCTCATCATCGGCGTCGGCAACACGGCCATGGACTGCTGCCGCTCCTCCGCCCGTCTAGGGGCCAAAGATATTAAAGTGATGGCCCGCCGGCCGCGTGGCTTCTTTAAAGCGTCCCCCTGGGAGTTGGACGATGCGGAAGAGGAGGGCGTGGAGATCGTGATCAATCACGCGCCCCAGCGCTTCGTGATCGAGAACGGCAAGCTCCAAGGCATGGAGTTC
Organism: Terriglobia bacterium; assembly: GCA_019242155.1. Taxonomy (GTDB): domain Bacteria; phylum Acidobacteriota; class Terriglobia; order Bryobacterales; family Bryobacteraceae; genus PSRJ01. Next base: position 2,150 of record JAFAWA010000230.1, read on the forward strand.
GAGCGCCTCGAATGGGACAAAGACGCCAAGAAATCCAAAGTAATCGATACCGTGTTTCTGCCCGCCGACGATGTGATCCTCGCGATCGGCCAGGAAAATGCCTTTCCTTGGTTCGAGCGCGACCTCGGCGTCGAGTTCAACAAATGGGAAGAGCCTTCGGTCGACCAGGTGACCATGCAGTCATCCCTTCCCAATGTCTTCTTTGGTGGTGACGCCGCGTTCGGCCCCAAAAACATCATCTGGGCCGTGGAGCATGCCCATCAGGCCGCTATCTCCATCCACAATTATTGCGAGGGCATTCCGATCGCTGAGCGGCCGCCGCAAGGCCAAAACCTAATCTCGCAGAAAATGGGCCTCGGGCAGTGGAGCTATCACAACGATTACAATCCGGCGCAGCGCCAGAAGATGCAGCATGTCGATCTCGAGGTGCGTTTCAAGCAGATGAACATCGAGGTCGAGTTAGGCTTCGACGCGGAGCAGACCGCGCGCGAGGTGCAGCGTTGCCTCAATTGCGACGTGCAGACTGTGTTCTACGCTGCCCGCTGTATCGAATGCGATGCCTGCATCGATGTCTGCCCGCTGCTCTGCCTCACGATCGCTCCGGACGCCGAAGAGGAGCAGCTTCGCCGGCGCCTTTCGGCTCCCGCAGCCAATCTCGAGCAGGCAATCTACGCCTCCGCTCCTTTGCCCCAAACCCGCCGCCTCATGCTGAAGGACGAAGACCTCTGTGTTCACTGCGGCCTATGCGCCGAGCGCTGCCCCACGGCGGCCTGGGACATGCAAAAATTCGAACTTGAAATTCCATACGCAGGAAGGCCCGTACTTGCCACAGCCACTCACTGACTCCGTCGTCACTACTCCCACTTCCAAGCCCGTTCGCATAAACGATTTTGCTTTTAAGTTGGCCAATGTTAACGGAACCGGCTCGGCCAGCGCCAATGGGCTGCTCATGCAGGCGATTTTCCGCATGGGCATTCCCGTTTCCGGCAAGAACCTGTTTCCGTCCAATATCCAGGGCCTCCCCACCTGGTACGAGATTCGCGTCAATAAAGACGGCCACACCGCGCGCGCCCTCGATTACGATCTCATCGTCGCCATGAACGGCCAGACCTATGACCGCGACGTGCGCGAAGCACGCGAAGGCGGCTATCTGCTCTACGACTCCACCTGGCCGCTCGACCCTGCCTTACGGCGCGGCGACATTACTATCCTCGGCGTTCCTCTGGCGCAAATGTGCAACGAGAATTTCCGCGAGCCGCGCGAGCGCATTCTCATGAAGAACATCGCCTACGCCGGTGCGTTGGTAGCGATCCTGAAGGTCGACATGGACGTGGTGGAGCAACTGCTCGATGAGAAATTCGCGGGCAAAAAAGCTCTTCGTGATTCCAATCGCCGCGCGCTGCGGCTTGGCATCGACTACGCTAAGGACCACTTCGAACCGCTGCCGTTTCGGCTCGAGCGCATGGACGGCAATCGCGACAAGATTCTGATCGACGGCAATACCGCTACCGCCTTGGGCTGCCTCTATGCCGGGGTCACCGTAGCCGCGTGGTATCCCATTACGCCGTCCACTTCCGTGATGGATGCCTTCAACGAGTTTTGCGAGAAGTACCGCAAGGATCCCGCGACCGGCCGGAACAATTACGCTATCCTCCAGGCCGAGGACGAACTCGCCGCCATCGGTATGGTGCTCGGCGCCTCCTGGGCGGGCGCCCGATCCTTCACCTCCACATCCGGACCCGGCATCTCTCTCATGAACGAACTGCTCGGCCTCGCTTATTACGCCGAGATTCCCGCCGTCATCATGGATATTCAACGCGTCGGCCCGTCCACCGGCATGCCCACGCGCACCCAGCAGGGCGATGTCATCGAATGCGCTTATGCCTCCCATGGAGACACCAAGCACATCCTCCTCTTCCCCGCCAATCCCGGCGAGTGCTTTGAATTTGCTGTCCAATCTTTCGACCTCGCCGAGCGTTTCCAGACCCCGGTCTTCATGCTTTCGGATCTCGATATCGGTATGAATGACTGGGTCATTCCGAATCTCACGTGGGACGATTCTTACCGCCCAGACCGCGGCCGCGTTCTGGGTATCGACGAGATCCAACAGCTCCGGCAGTTCTTCCGGTATTCGAACGAAGACCAA
>JAFAWA010000269.1 GCA_019242155.1 Terriglobia bacterium
CGCCGAATTGGCGAATCTCGCGAGCAGCATTGCGGTCGCGAAAGTGGGAACCGCTACGGTTACCCCGGCGGAATTGATAGCGGCTTCGGACGGGGTTTAAGCCCGGCGGCATTTACCAAACTCGTAGCGGCACATCGCCCGGGGAGAAGCCGAGTCCTACCCGCGCGTCGTAAATCGGCCGGTTGTAGCCCGCAAAGCTGGGACTGCTGTACCGTCTCGCGCCGAACGACGTGAACGCGTGTACGGAGTGGCTCACCTGGCGGCTGGCAGTGATCATCCCGCCGTACTCGTTGTAGTCGCCGGTCACGTTAGAGACAGACTTGGCACGGCTGCTCTCCAGGCTGGAACTGAAACTCCAGCGGCGGATTCCGGTATAGGTGTAACCTGCGTAGGCTGACAGAACCTTGGAGGTGAGGAAGAGGCCGTTGCCCGGCGTCACCGTGCGACTACTGCCTGCGTAAATTACGCCGCGTGCGAAAGTCTTGGAGAGCCGGGCGTCGAAGGTGGGAAGGTAAAAGAGATTGTGGGCAACCACGTTCCCGGCGGCTTGGCCCAATAACGCGGCAACTATGGGATCCAGCGGCACCGTCTGCATGAATTTCGTTTCGGCGCGCGTCAGTCCGGCGTATGCGGTGAACTCAATAGTGCGGTCGAGCCGCATGGCAAACGAGGCCACGGCCGAGTGCATGTCGGTTCCGCTAAACACGCGAGTGAAATCGAAATGGGTGAAGGTGTAGCCCGCGCCGATGGTTACGCGGCGCGAAAGGCGATACTGCACGTCTCCACGACCGTTCGCTCCCGTCACGCCGTAGAGCGCGGAGGACTGGCGGCGGGCGAGAAAGCCGAGGCCTCCGAAGTTGAACGAGAGCCGGGGGGACTGCTGAATCGTCACCTCGGCCTCGGTGCTGAGATAGATGGTGCGGTTATCGAGGAAATCGGTGGCGGGAATATAGCTCGTGATCGGATCGTAAGGCACTGTGTTGGCCAGGCTCACGAGCCCGAGCTCTCGAGAAAACAGGCCGCCGCTTTCCCGCAGGGTTACGCTTGTGTGCCTCGAGAGCTTTTCTGTGAGCCCTAGTCGCAGCGATTGATCGTTCCCGTCATAGTAGGTCCGGCGTGAGTACTGACGGTAGGCGCCTCGATAATCCACCTCCAACAGCGTGTGGCGCCAGCTATGTACGCCGCTGATCCCGCCGGCGATCTCGATGCCCTCGCCTGAGGTGTTCGCCAGTTGCCCGCTATCATTCCCTGCCACGCCGGCAAGTCCGGTGTCGTAAACGCTACTGATCTCGAGGAACGGCCGGAGTTGGATCTGAGGCGCAGCCATGGCGGCCGGGGCCTCTGCACGGGTCAGCAACGCCGGGCCATCATACGGGACCTGAGCCGCAACCGGAACCGCCATCCCGAAAATTGCGGAACTGCATGCGCAAACCAGTCTGCTCCTCATCAAATCCCTTTGACGCCGCATTGATCTCATCTGATCCGGCCTACCAGTCACGCTAGCACTAATCAGTACTGGGGTGGGCGGGGGAGGTTCGAATTTCGGAACGCTGTAGAGGCGGCGCTTCGCAACCGCTTCCGGCGGGTATATACTATGCCGTCAAAAGCTCGAGGAAGGAGCGACAACATGAGCGGGAAACAAGCGGTTTACTTTCTGGTCATGGGAGTGGTTGGCCTGGGCACATACTGGGCCGCTTCGCCCCGAAAAATGGAAGCGCAGGGAGGCAATGATGCGGTGCGGATTGATGGCGACGACATCGGCGGCGTGGTGACGAGCAGCAAGGGTCCGGAAGCGGGTGTGTGGGTCATCGCCGAAACCACCGATCTGCCGACGCGGTATATAAAAATCGTAGTAACTGACGACCAGGGGCGCTATCTGGTGCCCGATCTTCCCAAAGCAAATTACAACGTCTGGGTTCGCGGATACGGCCTGGTGGATTCGAAGAAAGTGCAGGCTATGCCCGGCAAGAACCTGAACCTTACCGCGGTCGTGGCTCCGGATGATCGCGCTGCGGCGCAGTATTATCCGCCGAGCTACTGGTATTCGCTCCTGAAAGTTCCGGACAAGAGTGAGTTTCCGGGCACGGGTCCTAAGGGAAACGGCATCTCGCCGAACATGAAAAGCCAGGCGCAGTATGTGGAGCTTCTGAAAACCGATAGTTGCTGGTCGTGCCATGCGCTTGGAACCAAGGCCACTCGCGAAATCTCGCCTTTGTTGGGCAACTTCGATTCGCCCGCGGCTGCTTGGGAACGCCGCATTCAGTCGGGACAGGCCGGCGGGCAGATGCTCGGAAGCGTCAGCAGCATGGGTAAGGAACGCACGCTGGCGATGTTCGGCGACTGGACGAGCCGCATCGCTGCAGGCGAACTCCCGCCGAAACCAACCCGTCCACAGGGGATTGAGCGCAATGTTGTGGTGACGCAGTGGGATTGGGCCAAACCCACGGCCTATTTGCATGACGAGATCGCCACCGATAAGCGCAACCCGAACGTGAACGCAAACGGCTTGCTGTACGGGGCTCCGGAATTGAGCACCGACGATATTCCGGTACTCGACCCGGTGCGCAACACGATCACCAGTGTGAAGATGCCGGTGCGGGATCCGAATACGCCGCGGCCCGGCCCGCCGGTGAAGCCATCCGTTTTCTGGGGCGACCAGGCGATTTGGGACAGCCAGGCGAACATGCACAACCCGATGTTCGACGAGAAGGGCCGCGTCTGGTTCACCTCGGTCATCCGTCCGGCCGAGAATCCTGCGTATTGCAAAGATGGCTCGGTGAACCCCTCGGCGAAGCTGTTTCCGCTGAACCGCAGCGGACGGCAGCTTGCTTTCTACGATCCCAAGAGCAAGCAGTTCAACCTGATCGATACCTGTTTCAGCACGCACCATCTGCAATTCGCCGAGGATGCGAACCGCACGCTGTGGACCAGCAGCGGCGGCGGCGGTGACGTAGTGGGCTGGCTCAACGTAAAGATGTACGAGGAGACGCACGATGAGCAGCGGTCCCAAGGGTGGACGGCACTGGTGCTCGATACGAACGGCAACGGCAAGCGCGACGACTACACTGAACCCGGCCAGCCGATCGACCCGAAGAAAGACGCTCGCATCTCCGGCTCCTTCTACGGTCTGACCATCAGCCCGGCGGACGGCACGGTGTGGGGCACGATTTTAGGATTTCCCGGCAAGCTGGTTCGTTTGAATCCGGGCTCGCATCCTCCCGAGACTGCGCTGGCGGAGGTCTACGAACTCCCCTGGGGCAATCCGGCGGCGAAGGTACAGGGATTTTCGCCCCGCGGGTTGGATATCGATACGAACGGCGTGGTCTGGACGGTGCTTTCGAGCGGCCATTTCGCGAGCTTTGATCGGCGCAAGTGCCAGTCTCCGCTAAACGGACCCAAAGCCACCGGCCAGCACTGCGCGGAGGGCTGGACGCTCTATTCTTTCCCGGTGCCGAATCTTAAAGGGGTCACGGAGTCGGGCAGCGCAGAGGCAAGCTACTACGATTGGGTGGATCAGTTCGATACCTTCGGCTTGGGAAAGAACACGCCCATAGCTACAGGTAACGGTGAGGACGCCTTGATGGCGCTAGTGAATGGAAAATGGGTGACGCTGCGCGTTCCCTATCCGGTCGGCTATTTTGCGAAGGGGCTGGATGGCCGCATCGATGATGCGAAGGCAGGCTGGAAAGGCAAGGGCCTGTGGTCGACCTACGGCACCCGCACCATGTTCCACACCGAGACGGGGAAGGGAACCATGCCGAAGGTGCTGCACTTCCAGCTTCGCCCGAATCCGCTCGCGGGCTAGCGGGTTCCGGATTTCCGGTGATAGCTTTTCAACTGCTCCAGTTGGCCTTGGATTACGCCGTTCTCCGGCTCGATTTCCAGCGCCTTCTGGAGGTATTTCATGGCGGTATCGTCGTCGAATTTGCGTGTGTACGCATAACCTAAAGCGGCATAGCTGCGCGCCGATTGCGGATAGAATTCGGTATTGAGCGCCAGGATGGCGATGGCGTCATCAGGCTTCACCGCCGCCAGTTGCTGCCCGATGGCGAGCAGTGTATCTTCACCGAAGTCGTACGCTTGCCGGCCGTAGTATTGCTTGTGAAGCTCCCGGTATTGCGCGACTGCTGCTGCTACGCCCTTTTCCCGTATCGTAGCCTTCAGAATATCGGGTAACTGCCGTGGAATTGCCACCCCGCGATGACACGTGACACATTCCACTTTGGCCGCTTCCGGAGCCGGTTTTCCGGTGGCGGTCTGAACCCGTTGGTTGAGCTCGCGAGTCATGGCAATCATTGCGCGCGCGATATCCTTTTTCGGCTCCGGCTGGCCGCTTCCGCGGGGCGCGGTATGGCAGTAGTCGCAGCTCACTCCCAAGCCCTGCGCGATTGTCTGCATGCTCGCCATAAGATCGGGCGTCGGCTGGGCCGGTGCGAAAGAGGCGCTTACGAGCATCAAGAACACCAAGAATTTCATATCGGCAGATAGTATAGCCGATTGACTTATACTGAAACGTTCATGACTAAGATGCTCTTACCTACTTCCCTGGTCGGTTCGCTACCGCAGCCGGATTGGCTCGTGAACCGGGAACTGCTGTCTTCGAATACGCCGCCGCGAGTCCGCATGCGCGATCTGTGGCGCGTAGCGCCCGAGTGGCTCGAACAGGCTCAGGATGATGCGACGGTGCTCGCGATTCGGGAACAGGAGCAGGCAGGGCTCGATATCATCACCGACGGCGAAATGCGGCGCGAAAGCTACTCGAACCGCTTTGCGACGGCGCTCGAAGGCGTGGATATGGACAACCCGGGAACTGTCGTCAGCCGCAGCAACCAGCAGGTGCTGGTTCCGCGCGTGATGGGGAAGATCCGGCGCATGCATCCGGTGGAAGTCCGCGATTTGCAGTTCTTACGAGCGCACACGGACCGCCCGGTTAAGATCACGGTTCCCGGTCCGTTCACGATGACGCAGCAGGCCCAGAACGATTTCTATCCGAGCGAAGAAGCGTTAGCAATGGACTATGCGGCCGCAGTGAACGAGGAGATTCGAGACCTGTTCGCCGCCGGTGCCGACGTGGTGCAAATCGATGAGCCGTATATGCAGGCTCGGCCCGAAAAGGCTCGGGAGTACGGTCTCAAAGCGCTGAATCGGGCGCTCGAGGGCTTAAGCGGAACCACCGCCGTGCATATCTGTTTCGGCTATGGCCACATGGTCAAGGGGAAGCCGGCCGGTTATTCGTTTTTGGAAGAACTGGCGGAGACGCCCGCCAAACAGATCTCGGTGGAGACGGCGCAGCCCTCGCTCGATTGCTCGGTGCTGGCGAAACTTTCAAGCAAGACCATCATTCTGGGCGTGCTGAACCTGGGTACGCAGGACGTCGAAACACCCGAGATGGTGGCGGAGCGAATCCGCCGGGCGCTACCCTTCGTGAGCGCGGAGCGGCTGATCATCGCTCCCGATTGTGGATTGAAGTACCTGTCTCGTGAATCGGCGGTTGGTAAGATGCGCGCCATGGTGGCCGGAGCGGCTATTGTCCGGGCGGAGCTTGAAGGCCAGACCGCCGCGACTCACCAGGCTGTTCAGACTTCCTGAACACCGCTTTCGTGAACGCCCCGGCTCTGATCGCGGGCAGCGCGCGAGGCCAGTTCGTCACACCGATTGTTGTCGGCGTGGGAAGCATGCCCTTTGGTCCAAGACCAGACGATCTTGTGCCGCCCTACTTCTTCGTCGAGCGCTTCCCAGAGATCCTGGTTCAGAACCGGCTTTTTCGCGGAGGTCTTCCATCCGTTGCGTTTCCAACCCCGGATCCAGGAGGTAATTCCGTTCTTCAGATACTCGGAATCGGTCACCACTTCGATCTCGCAGTCCTCGGTTAGAGAGCGCAAGCCTTCGATAGCTGCCCTCAATTCCATGCGGTTGTTGGTGGTGTGCGGCTCCGAACCCCAGATCTCTTTGGCACGATCTCCAAAGCGAAGGATGGATGCCCAACCTCCGCGGCCCGGGTTGCCTAAACAGGCCCCGTCGGTAATGATCTGGACCTTTTTCATACCGCGAGAGCGGGTTCGCCCTGGAAGAAGTCATCTACCAGATCGACGATCGCGGCCGGTTGTTGCGCCTGGTAGATGGCGGCGCGCAGCTTCGCGCCGTGGCGCACACCGTGAGTGAAATACGTTGCGAACTGTTTCATCTTGCCGACTGTATCTTTCTCCCCTCGTTCGATCAGCATGGAATAATACCGCTGCATGATGGCGTACCGGTCGTGCTGGGTCGGTTCGTCATAAGCACCGGTGGCCAGATACTGTTCGATCTGGTGGAAGATCCACGGATTTGAGGACGCTGCGCGGCCAATCATCACGGCGTCACAGTTCGTCTCGCGAGCCATGCGGACGGCATCTTCCGGCGTAAGCACGTCCCCATTGCCGATTACGGGAATCTTCACCGCGGATTTCACTTCGGCAATCCGCCGCCAGTCCGCCTTGCCGCTATAGCCCTGCTCGCGCGTACGCGGATGGAGCGCGACCGCCTGAAGTCCGCAATCCTCCGCCAGTTTGGCCATGCGAACGGTTACCAGGTCGGATTCGCTCCAACCGGCGCGGTACTTGAGCGTAAACGGAATCGAGACGGCGCGCCGCACAGTCGCGAGCAGACGCTCGACCAGCGGCAGATCGCGAAGCAGTCCGGAGCCGCCGTTGCACTTCACGACTTTGTTGACTGGGCAGCCGAAGTTAATATCGACGATGTCGAAACCGAGATCTTCACAGACTCGCGCGGCATCGGCCATGACGCCGGGGTCGGCTCCAAACAGCTGCGCGGAGATGGGATGCTCTTCCGGTTCAAAGGCAAGATACTTCAAAGTTTTCGACGGCTTGCGTGCAGTCAGAGACGCGCTGACGCCGTGGGAGCTGGTGAACTCCGTCATGATCAGACCGCAGCCGCCCAGGTTGCGAATGAAGCGGCGGAACACGGTATCGGTGACGCCGGCCATGGGGGCCAGTACAGTCGCCGGAGCGATTTCCACGCCGCCGATCCGGACGCTTCTCGGGAACAGATCCATAGGCCTCAATTAATTGAGTTTAACTGGATCGATAGGAGAAACGAAACCGGGCCGTGCGGCGTCTGATGGGGTTGAGGATGACAAAGGTATGAAGCCCTTACAGATCGGCCTTCTGGTGATCGCGGGCGCGGTGGGCGGCGCTGTGATTATGAAGGTGTTCGAGCGTCCCGCGGCGGAGGTTCCGGCGGCTGCTGTGGCAGAGAAGACAACCCCGGCGCCAGTTGCGGAGCAGCCGCTAGCGCCGGTAGCTACGGCAGCCGATTCGCCTGCGCCCGAGCCGGTTGAGAAACCGGCGCCGTTTCCGGAACGGAGGGCTTCCGTTCGTCCCAGGCCCGCCCGGCATTCTCATGTGGAACCGCCTCGTGTGGAACCGCGTGAACCGGTCGCCATAGCAGTAAATACGCCGCCGCCGGTGCCGGCTCCCGCGCCTGCGGCCGAGCCGCAACCGGCACCGCAACCGGTTTCCACGCCGCCCCCTGCCCCGGAGAACGTGACTCCGCCGGAACCCCCGCCTCCGCCGCCTCCGCGTCAGGTAACGCTGAACGCCGGTACTCTGATTCCGGTGCGCCTGATCGACGGCCTAACCACGGAGAGAAACAATCCTGGTGATACGTTCACCGGCACTCTGGATCAACCGTTGATCGTCGACGGTCTGGTGATCGCCGAGCGAGGTGCGCGGGTGGAGGGGCGGGTGGTGTCGGCCGACAGAGGCGGGCGTGTGAAAGGCGTCGCTTCCCTTTCGGTCGAGTTGACTCGCGTCCATCTCTCGGACGGCCAGAGCATCGCGGTTCATACCGAGAGCTTCGAAAGGCACGCCGAGCAGACCCGTAACACTGATGCCGCAAAGGTCGGCGGCGGAGCTGCCATCGGCGCGGTTATCGGCGCCATCGCGGGCGGCGGTAAAGGCGCAGCGATCGGCGCCGGCGTGGGCGGCGGAGCCGGAGCAGGCGACGTTCTGCTGACCCGCGGAAAGTCGGCTACGCTTCCTTCGGAGACGCGCATCAGTTTTCGGCTGAGCACGCCCGTCAGCGTAACCGAACGGCGCTCTTGAGCGCGGTTTCGCGCGCAGCAACTCATTTTGATAGCCAAGCGGCACCGGCTCTCGACTGGTACTCTCTGAAACTCGCCCCCGGCATGCTAAGTTGGTGCTGATCCCAATGACGCCTAACCAGACACGCCGGGTGCGCGCGCGGTGAGAAAACGCTTCTATTGGAAACTCAGGCAACGGGACATCCAACTCGGAGAGCGCACTGTCCTGTTGGGAGTGCTCAATTTAACGCCCGATTCCTTCTCCGACGGCGGCAGGTACTCCGACCCTGATCGGGCGTTTGCCCGTGCTCTCGAGATAGAGGAACAGGGGGCCGATATTCTCGATATCGGAGCAGAGTCCACTCGGCCGGGCGCCTCGCCTATTTCCGCCGCTGAAGAGACCAGACGTCTCATTCCTGTACTCAAACGCCTGAAGGACCGGCTGAACATACCAATTTCGGTGGACACTTACAAAGCCGAGATTGCCGAACGCGCTCTGGATTTGGGAGCGGAGATTATCAATGATCCGTCCGGCCTGACTTTTGAGCCGCAATTAGCCCGGACGGTTTCCAACCACAATTCCGGTCTGATCATTAATCACATGCGCGGCCGCCCGGAAACTTGGGCGAAGCTTGGTCCCATGCCCGATCCGATGGCGACCATCCTTCGCGACTTAGACGCGGCGGTGAGCCGGACGCGGCTGGTCGGCATTGAGCGGTCCAGGCTGGCCATCGATCCGGGAATTGGGTTTGGAAAAAGAAAGGAACAGAATTCGCTCATCCTGGGCCGGTTAAGCCAGTTATCGGCGCTGGATCTGCCTGTAATGGTCGGACCGTCCCACAAATCCTTCCTGGCGCACGAGTCCGTTCAGGAGACACGTTTCGCTACGGCCGCCGCAGTCGCCGCAAGCGTGTTGCGGGGCGCACACATTATTCGCGTGCACGATGTACGGGAAATGCGCGCCGCGGCTGATGTGGCGGATGACATTCTCCGCGTCACGGCTGTGGTGTAACGGGTAAGCCGATTTCAAGCCACGGGCCGCTGTCGTATCGGCGCACACTGGTATCCGCGAACACACCACCGAATCGGACTTCTCTCCGATATAATGACTCGCGGGGGCAACCCCGCGGATGATCGATATCAAGAAGAAACTACAGGAAGAGATTGCCGCTCTCGAGTACGAGCTGCGCAATGAGCTTCCCCGGGAAATTCTGAAAGCCAGAGCGCACGGCGATCTGAGCGAGAACGCCGAATATCATGCCGCGAAGGACCGCCAGGGATTCGTCAACGCCCGCCTGAACCAGTTGAAGCAGCGATTGGCGGAAGTGGCGATGATCGATTTCACCAAGATCCCGCGGAACAGAGTGGGCCTCGGGTCGACCGTGGTGGTGATGGACTCACAACGCGACGAAGAGATCACATACAACCTGGTTACCAGTGAGGAGGCCGATGCGGCGAATGGTAAGATCTCTACTACCTCGCCCATTGGACGCGCGCTGCTGGGCAAAGAAGTCGGGGATACGGCAAAGGTACAGAGTCCCGGAGGAAGTAAGGAACTCGAAATCCTCAAGCTCACCACGATTCACGATGCTGTAGAGTGATATGACGATAAGCCGAATGATCGGCGTGGCATGTGGCGCCATAATTGACCGCGTGGTGCGGTGGCTGGCGCTTTCCCGCATTCACCCCAATGTGCTCACGTTCTTTGGACTGGTAATCAACATAGTTGCCGCTTTTCTCTTGGCGCGGGGCAGTTTCCGGTCGGCGGGCGCGGTAGTAATCGGCGCCGGCCTGTTCGATATGGTCGATGGACGAGTGGCGCGCGCTACCGACCGCGTGACGCGCTTCGGCGGTTTCTTCGATTCCGTACTTGACCGGTATTCGGACCTGTGTCTGCTGATGGGCCTGCTGGTATATTACGCATCCATCAACCGCTATTCTTACGTGGTGCTTACCGCCGTGGTGATGACCGGCTCGGTAATGGTCAGTTATGTGCGCGCAAGGGCGGAATGCACGATTCCTAAATGTAAGGTCGGCTTTCTCGAGCGGCCGGAACGCGTGGTTCTGCTGATTATCGGAGCGCTGACGGACCGTATGGCGCCGGTGCTCTGGGTGATTGCCGTACTATCGAACTGGACCGTTATCCAGCGTATGTTATTCACCTGGCGCGAGACGCAGCGCCTTGAGGACGCGCAGCTACGAGCCGTGCGTGTCGACCCGTTAGTCGACCGTTAAAGGACAAAGCGCATGAACGACGAACTGTTAGAACGCCTCAGTATCCGGGAGTTGATAGATAATTGGGTGCTCTGGCGCGACGCCAACGAATGGGACCGTTTTCGAACTGTGTGGCACGCCGACGGACGCATGATGGCCACGTGGACGCAGGGTACCTTCGACGAATTTATCGAAATGAGCAAGCAGGGCTTCGCGAAGGGTGTCCGCATCCTGCATTTTCAGGGTCCGAGTACGGTAGAGATTCAGGGCTCCCGCGCGATCGCTTTTACCAAGATGATCATTTCGCAGCGGGCCAAAGTTCACGATGTCTTGGTGGACGTGAATTGCACCGGCCGTTTCTGCGACTTCATAGAGAAGCGCGAGGGCCGTTGGGGCATCGTGCTGCGCCAGCCGATTTATGAGAAGGACCGGATGGATCCGGTTGACCCCGCGGCCAAACTGCAACTCGACCCGGAACGGCTGGCAAAATTCCCGGATGGCTACAGACATTTGGCCTATTTGCAGTCACTGATCGGCTACCCCGTAAAGATCGATATGCCCGGCCTGACCGGTCCGGAAGTCGAGGCGCTGTACGCGCGGTGCCGGGCGTGGTTGGCCGGTGAAGCGCAATCGGCGCAGGCACGCTAACAGCCCGCCAGGATAAGCTCAACCCGAGTAAACTCCTTTATCCGAATCGCCGCTTCGGATTCTTATCACAAATTTATTAGTATCTTTTGTACTCATAGTTCTCAATAACGGCTTGCGGGTAGCTGTGATATTCTTTCTGTAAAAAGGAGACCCGAATGACCGGAATTCTAACTAAGCCGGCCGTTCTCGGATGCATCGCTCTTAGCTTATTCCGCCTTCCCGCCCGCGCCGATCTAATTATTAACGGTAATTTCGAGTCACCGGCTGTTCCCGGAGGGAGCTATACGGATTACGATCCGGGGTCGCTTGATATACCCGGTTGGACTGTTATTGGTTCGGACGTCGCGGTAGTTAGCGGCTCTTTCAAGCGATTGGGCGCCAGCTTTCCGGCGGGAGCAGGGGCACAATGGCTGGATCTTTCGGGCGGGGTCTCCAATACTCCCGGAGGAGTGCAGCAGACCGTAGCAACCGTGCCGGGAATCAAGTACAACCTGTCTTATCTCGTCGGCAATGTGGTCGCTCCAAGCGGGCCCTGGGGTGCGACCAGCACCGTTGGCGTCTTAATTAACGGAATTCTAGTCCAGTCAGCCGTGAACTCGGACGGAAACAGGAGCACACAGAGCTGGGAACTGTTTCACACATCGTTTGTGGCAGGCTCTTCTGCAACCGTTCTCGAATTTATGGATCTCGATCCGCGCCTCGATCTGGATGACGGGCTGGATAATGTGGAACTGACTCCGGCTCAAGCTGTGCCCGAGCCGTCTTTCTTGGGGTTTTTGGCAGTGGCGGCCTGCGGTTTGACTCTCCTCAGCCGCCGCTTGAGACGGTTTCAAGTGAGGTCAAGAGGTAGGTAGGAGTTTTACTCCTGCGCGGCTTGGGCTGCGCGCTTGCGGTGTTCGGCCCAGCGCTTCTTCTGCGCTGCTGCTATGCGGCGGCGCGCACCCGGGCTGAGGATACGCTTGGCGGGATTTTTCTTAACCACACCCGCAGTCACGCCGGCCGCAGGCGTAGTAAGTCGCTTGCCTTTGAGCTGCGTCTGGATCTCGCGGATCTTGTCTTCGATCTTCTCTTTTTCAGTTTGATAACCAATAAGAGCCATCTCGAGCGTTTCCACATCCTGCAGGCTTTTTCCTCGCGGCATCATTTCACCTCCGCATACTATAACATGAGCCTCATTTCTAGTGAATTTACTTCTTTCGTTTTAAGTACACTAAGCAAGACATGCGACTGGTTATTCAACGCGTGAGCGAAGCGGCAGTAAGAATCGATGAAGCTATTTCCGGAGCCATATATACCGGTCTTCTTGTATTTGTCGGGATAGGGAGAGAGGATACGGAAGAGGATGCGGACTATCTATTGGGGAAGCTGGTCACTCTTCGGATCTTTCCCGATGAAACTGGTAAGATGAATCGCGACGTTCAGGAGGCCCAGGGTTCGTTGCTGTTGATCTCTCAATTCACATTGTATGGCGATTGCCGTAAGGGCAGGCGGCCCAGTTTCGATCAGGCAGCGCCTCCGGATCGGGCGCAGGGGCTGTATGACTACTTTGTCGAAGCTGCGCGGCGCGGGCCGGTTGCTGTAGAAACCGGGGTGTTTCAGGCATCCATGCAAGTGTATTTGGTCAACGATGGCCCAGTTACGATTCTAATGGACTCTAACGACCGGCCAAATAAGAGCCAGAAGTCACTCGGTAAGTCGCAGTAATTCCGGTTACATGAGGCCGGCCAAGCGCAAACCGATCCGTTATCAGGATGCGGGTGTCAGCATCGATGAAGCCGATCGCGCGGTATCCGCGATCAAGAAGTTCGCAAGGCGTACCTTCACTCCCGGGGTGCTCACAGATATCGGAAGTTTCGGAGCGGCCTTTCGTCTATCGGGCCTGCGCCGTCCCGTTTTGGTTAGCTCGGCGGATGGTGTAGGCACGAAGTTGAAAGTTGCGTTTCTGACCGGCCGCCACGATACCGTAGGCGAAGACCTGGTAAATCACTGCGTAAATGATATTGCAGTCCAAGGCGCCGTACCGTTGTTCTTTCTGGATTACTTTGCGGCCGGTAAGCTGGATGCCTCCGTTACGGCCGATGTAGTCTCGGGGATTGCGCGCGGCTGTAAAGCCAACGGGTGCGCGTTGATCGGTGGTGAGACGGCGGAAATGCCCGGTATGTATGCCGAGGGCGAGTATGATCTGGCGGGCTTTATCGTAGGCGCGGCCGAGCAATCCAAACTTCTTACCGGTAAGACGATTCGCGGCGGCGATATTCTGCTGGCGCTACCTTCCTCCGGGCTGCATACCAATGGCTACTCGCTTGCGCGCCGCCTGCTGTTTGAGGAGGCCGGGTACAGCGCAGCCACGGTGCTTCCTGAGCTTGGAGTTCCGCTCAGCGATGCGCTGCTTGCCGTCCATCGCAGTTACTTGAAACCGGTTCGCGCTCTCGTTTCGGCCGGCCTTCTAAGTGGAGCTGCCCACATTACGGGAGGTGGTATCACCGGGAATACTCCACGTATGTTACCGGCAACACTGGCGGCTCGCATCGACACACAGAGCTGGCGCGTTCCCCCGATCTTTGAGATACTGCAGCGCACCGGGAACATACCGGAGGACGATTATCGCCAGACCTTCAATTTAGGTGTAGGCATGATTCTTGTAGTTCCGGCGAGAAGTGCAATCAAAGCAGAGCGAGTGCTCCGGAAGATGCGCGAGTCGTATTTTCGGATCGGCACAGTCATTGAGCAGCGCCGGGGCCACCCTCGAGTGGAGTACACATGAAGCGCCTCGGG
>JAFAWA010000353.1 GCA_019242155.1 Terriglobia bacterium
ACAGCCATCTGGGGCTATAACGATCAGGTCCGCACGCGCACTCTCGACGTTCACCTGGCGCGAATTCGCCGCAAATTAGGCGTGCTGGGGCACCGCTACATCGAAACCGTGTTCGGCGCCGGCTGCCGCTTCCAACCGCAATCCGGAGCGCATGCCGCCGCGGGTTTTCGCAGCGTGGCTTAGGGAATTAGGTAGAATCGAACTCGCTGGGCATGCAGACCATCCTCATCATTGACGACGACGAGGCCATCCGGCAGGTCATCGGCGTAATGCTGGAAAACGAGGGGTTTCGCGCGGTTTTAGCGCCGGATGGAAAAACCGGCCTGCAGGAAGCCTTTTCTGCACGGCCGAATCTGATCGTGGTCGACCTTCGCATGCCGGGCCTCAGCGGTGTTGACGTCTGTAAGGCCGTCCGCAGCTCCGGTATGCGCACGCCTCTGATTGTGTTAAGCGCTATCGGGGACGAGATCGATAAGGTCCTGCTGCTCGAAATCGGGGCCGACGATTACGTCGTCAAACCCTTCGGCACCCGGGAGCTTTTGGCTCGAATTCGCGCCCTGCTGCGCCGCGCCAGTCCCGACACCAGCCAAGTCATCTCTTTCGCCGATGTAGAGGTCGATCTGGAACGGCTGGTGGTACGGCGAAAAGGGGATGAGGTCAAACTGACGCGGGCGGAGTTCAAGCTCCTGGCATTCTTTCTGCAAAACCCCGACCGCCCGCTCACCCGTGATGTCCTGCTCAATTCCGTCTGGGGATACGAAGCGTTCCCCAATACCAGGACTGTAGACGCCCACGTCGTCCGCCTGCGGCAGAAGCTTGAGCCGGATTCGGACACCCCGCGCCACTTCCTTACCATGCACGGCATCGGCTACCGGTTTATCCCTTGAGAAACAATGGCGTGCGTCCCATAGTCCTGCTGGTGGAAGATGAACTGGCCTGCGGCGCCACTTTAGAAGTGGCCTTTGAAGATGGCGACGCGCCTTCGTTCCAGCACACAGCAACCGCCGAACAGGCGCTCGCGATTCTCCGCGACCGTTCCATCTCCGCTCTGATCACGGATATCAATCTCCCGCTGATGGACGGTTTGGAGCTCATCCGGCGGATACGCGCGGAGCCTGATCTGGCGCAGCTTCCCATCGTCGTTACCAGCGCCGAGACTGACGGGGAGACCTCCGAACAGGCCCTGCGTCTCGGCGCCAATGCCTTCTTCCCCAAGCCGTACTCTCCTTTTGCGGTGCGCCAGAAGATAGAGGAATTGATCCGTGATGCCTGATCACTCGTCGGCTATGCGTTGTTTACTTGTGATTGTGGTCCTTCCGTTTCTGCTCTCGTCGCAGGAATTGGAACGCGATCAGACGGCCCGCATCCTAGCGCGGCTCGATACCCTGGAACAGCAGAATCGGGACCTGATGGCCGAAATCCGGGCGCTGCGGCAGCAGATTGCCGGCGGTACTCAAAGCCCGGAACCGCAAGCGGAACCACAAGCGCCGGCATCCGAGCGGATCGCGGTCGCGGAGCAGCAGATCAAGGACCTGGCGCAGAGCAAAGTGGAAAGCGAACATCGCGACCCGATCCAGCTCACGGGCATGGCGCTGTTTAACGCTTACGCAAACGGCCGCGCATCGGCCGATCGCGAATACCCCACTACCGCCGCGCTAACCAGGGGTCCGCGGGCCGATGGCGCCACTCTAAGGCAGACGATTCTCGGCGTAAAGTTTCAGGCCCCCGAAAAGATCGCGGGGTTCGACGTCAGCGGCTCGGCGTACGTGGATTTCTTTGGCGGCACGGGAACCTCGCTCAATCAGCTAGTCCGGCTCCGCATAGCATCGATCAATTTTAATTGGAAGGACACTACCTTCACCGTGGCACAGGATAAACCCATCATCGCGCCGCGCGAACCCGAGTCACTAGCGCAGGTCGGTGTCTCGCCGCTCACTGGAGCGGGCAATCTCTGGCTTTGGCAACCTCAGGCCCGAATCGAGCAACGTTTCCATTTTGGCGAGACCGCCGGGTTGCGTGCGGAGGCGGGGGTTTATGAAACGTCGGAACGCAACAACGCTCCGTCTGAGTACCAGCCGGCAACCAGCCTGGGCCGTCCTTCCCTGGAGGGCCGGTTCGTTTTTTGGGCGGACGGAAACGGCTCGCAGTTTGAGATCGCCCCGGGCTTCCACATCAGCGATTCGAGGGTGGGCGGTTACGTGATTCCTTCCCGGATCGCTACCCTCGACTGGCGCTTGCCTCTCACCCGCCGCCTGGAACTGACCGGGACCTATTTTCGCGGCGAGAATACCGGAGTAGTGGGAGGCCTTGGTTCGGGTATTGCGGAACGGGCCGACGGCAGTTTGCATGTGATTCGGACCCAGGGTGGGTGGGCGCAGCTAAAGATAGCCGCCACGTCCAGACTGACGCTCGATCTATACGGAGGCGAGGAGGATCATGTCAACCGCGATTTAGTCAGCGGGCTAATCGAAAGGAACCAGGCTTATGCCGCGAACGCCATTTACCGTGTAACCGCGAATCTGCTTACCAGTTTCGAGTGGTCCTATCTGCAAACTGCGTACATGGGCTCAGGGAACCGTTTCAATCAGCATTATGACCTGGCGTTTGCTTATCTTTTCTAGCGTCACGGCCGCCGCCCTGCTGCCCGCTGCAACGGTCAAAGGCAGGGTGGTTTTACGGGACTCGCGCGAGCATGCCGTACGCGCCCAATCGGATTTTTCCGGAGTGGTGATCTGGCTCGAACCTCCGGCGCCTCTCGCGCTGCCCCGGAACCAGCGCGCCAAAATGCTGCAGAAGGATAAAACGTTCATACCCCACGTGCTCGCTGTGACGGTCGGCACTATGGTCGATCTGCCCAATCTGGACCCTATTTTTCACAACGCTTTCTCCAATTACGACGGTCAGCTCTTCGATCTCGGACTGTATCCGCCGCGCAGCTCCAAGGGCGTCCGCTTCACACGGCCGGGGCTGGTGCGCGTATTTTGCAATATCCACTCGACTATGAGCGCGGTGATTGCAGTCATGGATACTCCGTACTTCGCGGTCACTAAAGAGAACGGCCGTTTCGAAATCGCGAACGTTCCGGAAGGCACATACGGGTTCAGGATCTTTCACGAGCGCGCCACCGACGAGACGCTCGCCCGTCTGAACCGCCAGATCAACGTGACCGAGGACCCGGAGGTGGATTTAGGCGAGATCGTAATTTCTGAGACGGGATACCTGGCCATCCCACATAACAACAAATACGGGAAAGCGTACACGCCCGCGCCGGATGACGGGGGAGTGTACCCGGCAACGAGAAAATAGACGTGTCCCGCATCGGCCCGCTTTCGCTGCTCTCCAAAGTGCTGCTGTCTACGTCGGTCGTAATCACCGCGTTACTGGTGCTTACGGCGACGCTGGCACAGAACCACCTGGTGCGCAACGCCTCGGTAATGCTTGGCGACGAGGTGGCCGCCAGCTTCCGCGCGTACGAAGCGCTCTGGCTGGCGCGGGCCGAGCGGTTGGAGTCCATGAGCAAGATCCTGAGCCGCAGCCCGGCTGTGCGCGCAGCCTTTGACACCGGCGATCAGGCGACCATTCTGGATACGGCAAATGAGCTCTGGGATACGGTGGCGCCTAGCGGCACCATGTTGTTCGTCACCGCGCCGGATGGAAGAGTGCTGGCATCTCTCGGAGAAAGCGCTGATATGACGCCGCCGCGCTTCCCTATGGCAGTAGCTGCGAAACGGTTTCCGGACCAGGCGACGGGATTTCTGGTAGAGGACGGGCGGTTGTACCAGATGGTTTTCACGCCTGTATATGTGGCGGCGGCGCAGGGCTCGGCTTTGCTCAATGTCCTGGTGGCCGGATTCGAAGTGGACCGGACACTGGCCGGGAAGCTGAAGGAATCCACGGGCAGCGAATTTCTGTTCCTCTCACACGGCCGGGTGATCGCATCCACGCTTCCGCTGGCCGGTCCACCGCCGGATATTCCCAGCCGGCAGGTAAAAATCAATGGCGTCGAGTACGCGCAGTACGTCACGCCGTTACTGGATATCGCAGGCACGCCCGCGGGGGAACTGCGCATTTTACGTTCTTTCGCAGGCGCGCAGCGGCGCATTAGCGCCCTCGGCCTCGAGATGTTGGCGGTCTGGTTTTTCGCGGTATTGGTGGGGCTGTGCGCAACCTATCTGCTGGCGCGGCGAATCGTCGAACCTGTGAAGGCGCTCGACCAGGCCGCCGCGGAGATTTCGAAAGGCAATTACGCGGTGCGGGTTCCGGTGTCGGGATCGGACGAATTGGGACGGCTGGCGAAGACGTTCAACTCCATGTGCACGTCCATCCGCGACGCCCGCGATGAGCTGATCCGCCACGAGCGAATCGCCACCGTCGGCCGCCTTTCGACCTCGATCATTCACGATCTGCGCAATCCGCTGGCCGCTATTTACGGCGGCGCCGAAATACTGGTGGACGCCAATCTCTCCTCTTCGCAAGTGAAGCGGCTTGCGGAAAGCATCTATCATTCTTCACGCCGCATTTTGGCCATGCTGCAAGAGCTCGCCGACGCTACCCGGGGCCGGAACCGCCGCCGCGAACTCTGCCGCCTGCGGGATGTAGTGCTGGCTGCATCCGATGCGGTGACGGAAGCGGCCTCGCTGCGGGGAGTTTCCATCGCATGCGAGATTCCGGAGCAGATCGAGTTGGCCCTCGACAGGCCGTCGATGGAACGCGTGTTTCAGAACCTGATAGGCAATGCGATCGAAGCGATGCCCGAGGGCGGTCTGGTGCGGGTCCGCGCGGAACTCGAGGACCATACGACGACGGTTGCCGTTGAGGACACAGGGCCGGGTATTCCAAACGACATCCGGCCGCGCGTGTTCGAGCCGTTTGCGAGCGGCGGCAAGCGTAATGGTATGGGACTAGGTCTGGCGCTATCAAGGCAAACAGTAGTCGATCATGGCGGCGACCTTTGGGTCGGTGCGAGCGGACCACAAGGCACTACGTTCCTGCTGCGCCTTCCGGCGGAACGGGCGGTAGCGGCATAGCCCGCGGCTTTCCCGCGGCGCACCCTTACCGCCGCAGCACCTACTGTTTGATATGTTTCTCCAGCATCTGGCGGCGGACCACCGCGCCATAAACATTTCCGGCGGCATCCACTCCGACCCCTTCGGCTCCGCTGTGTTCCTCAGTGGTGGATTCCATGTCTTCAATAAACGCCGTCACTTTGCCGGTCTTCGCGCTCCCAATCCGAATGCCCTTCTTCCAGCCGGGCTCATCGGCGCCCCACGATTCCGAATCGGCGACGTAGATGGTGTCGTCCTTGGTGATGAAGATGCCGCTTGGCCGGCCGAACTGCTTCCATTGGTCAAGGTAGCGGCCGTCCTGGTCGAAAATTTCGATGCGGTTGTTATTGCGGTCGCCCACGAAGAGACGGCCTTGCGAATCGATCGCGATGGTATGGGGCGCGTTAAATTCGCCCGGTCCTGATCCGTGCTTTCCCCAGGACTTGATAAATTTTCCGTTCTTCGAAAACTTGGAGACGCGGTCATTGCCGGGGCCGCCGGCTCCGACATGACCCTCGGTGACAAAGATGTCGCCATTGGGCGCGATGGCCACATCCGTCGGCTTATCGAACATGCCCGGCTCCGCGCTCGCGACCCCGGCTTTTCCCAAGGTCATCAGGACCTTTCCATCGGGGCTGAACTCAAACACCTGATAACCTTTCCCGTCCTTGATCTGCGCATCGGTGACCCACAAGTTGCCTTGCGGATCGACCACCGCACCGTGAGGAAAGACGAACATACTCGCGCCCCAACTCTTCAGAAGTTTTCCCGAGGCATCGAACTTTAAAATGGGAGGCTCCGTTCGCCCCGCGCAGGAGTTGTCTTTACAGCGATCAATGACATAGATGCTGCCGTCGGGCGCCGCCTCGACCGCCGTTACCGCGGCCCATTTGCCGCCGCCGGGAGGCTGCGCCCAATCGCGCACTGTGCGATAGGGATTCGGCAGATCGTTAAGCGGCTGCCCACCGCTTTGGGCAAATACGGCGGGCACTACTGCCGATAACACGAGCACCGGGAAACAAAATCTAGATAGGGGCATCTCGACCTCCAGAACACCGCGAATTATACTACTTCCGGCAGCGGCGGGCCTTCGGCCGTGGGGGCCCGGTGAGTTGGCGGTGGGACACATCTACAAGCAACCGCCTTAAACCCGCAGTCAACTGTGGCTGATTCATTTTGACAGGCACGCTCCCAGCATCTAACATGGGATCACGAAGCCGCGCGGCACCCGCGCGGCTTTCTTATTGTTGCTGAGTCGCGGGCCGCGCCTTATAAGGACGCGGCCTTCGTGTTTTAGCTCCGGAGACAAGAAAGGAAAGAATAATGGGAATTCTCGAATCTGCAAAGCCCATAATCGTCATCTGCACGAGAGATCGCGTGCGGTCAATCGAGTTCTATCGCAATACCCTCGGACTTACTATGCACCATGAAGATGCCTTCGCGGCGGTTTTCGAAGCAGGCGCAGCGACGATTCGCATTGCCGCTGTTCCAGACTTTACGCCACACGGACATACGACGCTTGGCTTCCTCGTTTCCGACGTAGACACAATCGTCAAAGCTCTCACTTCCAGGGGTGTTGTCTTCCTGAGACTTCCCGGATTTCCGCACGATGAGCTGGCCATCTTGTCCTTGCCGGGTGGGAAAGGTCGAGTGGCTTGGCTCAAAGATCCGGATGGCAACATTCTCAGCATCACGGACGCCGAGATCGCATAAGCCGACTGCATCAAAAGAAGCGGAACTGCCCAGCACACCACTCCTCTCGTCGATCCACCATCGAAACTGCTTTGCTGCGACAACCGCCCTTCACAACCGCCCCTTCAACTTGACACCTCCAAATCACGGGGAATACGATGAGAACCGCAGCCCAGGGGTTAAGGAAAGATCATGAGCAAACTGTTTTCAAACATTTTGATACTGGCCGCGGCGGGGGTTTTCTCGGCTGCTGCCTTACCGGCCCAGGAATCCGGAAATGCTACGGCCGGCAAAGAAATCTTCATGAAGTACACCTGCTACGGCTGCCACGGTTTCTCGGGCCAAAACGGTCCGGGAGCGCGCCTGGTGCCGATGCGGATGACGCAGAGCGGCTTCGTCAATTACGTGCGTAGTCCGCGCACACGCCAGATGCCGTCCTATTCGACCAAAGTGCTTACGGATGCGCAGCTCGGTGATGTCTACGCGTATATCAAAACGCTTCCGGCATCACCGGCGGCCAAAGACATCGCGGCGCTCGATCAGTTCAAAGAGAAATAGGCGCGTAGAGGAGCATTTGCAATGGCAACAAAGAGCAAGCGTTCGGTTGGCCGGCGTGGGTTTTTGAAAGGTGCGGCCGCCGGAGCCGCTGTGCTGGTTTCGGAGCCGCAGCTCACCAAAGCACAGGAAGCACCGCAGACTGCTGCAGGCAGCGCGCCCACGACACCAGCGCAACGTCTGGCCCGCGAAAACGGCAATGCCAGGCCTCCCGCGAACGTCAGCGTGATCGAGCGTCCCGGGTCGGATTTCATGGTCGACGTCTTAAAGACGCTGGACATCGAATACCTCGCCGCGAATCCGGGCTCTACCTTCGAATCGCTGCACGAGTCCCTCATCAACTATGGACCTAAGCCGAACTCCATGCCGGAGTTCCTTACGGCGTGCCATGAAGAATCGGCCGTCGCCATGTGCCACGGCTAC
>JAFAWA010000075.1 GCA_019242155.1 Terriglobia bacterium
TGGTCGATGTCGTGGACAACCTGCGCGCCGCGGGCGTGGATCAGGTAGGGCTGCTCACCGAACAGGTGCAGCAGGACAAAAACAAGCAGCCGCAGAAACCCGCCGGCGCCGCGGAATAACAGCGTAAAGGGACTTTTTAAGGAGCAATCTTATGGCAATGGCACTTGGCGGCTCCGGCCGCGGCCCAAAAGCTGACATCAACATGACACCCATGATCGACGTCCTGCTGGTGCTGATCATCATCTTCATGGTCATCACACCGTTGACGCCGCATGGCCTCGAGGCGCTCGTCCCGCAGCCGCCTCCCCCCAACCAGAAACCGAATCTCGCGGATCAGCGCACCGTCGTCATCGTCCTCGAGAAAGACGGCTCGATCAAAATCAATCAGGATCCGGTGGATCAAAACAATTTGCAGACCCGCCTCGAGGATATCTTCAAAACTCGTGCCGAGCGCGTGGTCTTCGTCAAAGCCGATCCCGATCTCGAATTTGCCCCGGTCGCCCGCGCTATCGATATCGCCCACGGCGCCGGTATCGACAAAGTCGGTCTAATGACGGCCAAAATGGAGGCGGGTCAGTAAATGCGTGCCCTCGCTTTCGTTTCTTCGGTCGTAGCTCTCACCCTTTTCGCATCGGGTTGTCAAAAGCTGCAGTCGCGCGACCAACTCAACAAGGGCGCCCAGGCGTTTCGCAATGCCCAATACGCCGAGGCGGTCGAGCATTTCAAAACTGCCGTGGAGCTTGATCCGACCTTCCCGGTAGCCCGCCTATACCTCGCGACCGCTTACATGCAGCAGTACATTCCCGGCGCGGAATCGCCCGAGAACGAAAAGAACGCCAAAGCGGCCTATGACAACTTCATGAAGGTCCTAGAGCAGTCGCCCAGGGACACCGTTGCCATCGCGTCCATCGCGTCATTATTCCTGAACGAGAAGAAATGGGACGATGCGCAGCAGTGGTACGAGAAGTTGATCGCCGTTGACCCGAACAATGCCGACGCCTACTACAGTCTGGGCTTCATTGCCTGGTCCAAGTGGTATCCAGTATACGGTATGACCCGAGCGGAATTGGGCCTGAGCCAGGATGCCCCCGGACCCTTCAAAGACAAGAAAGTCAAAGAAGATCTGAAGGCAAAGTGGCTTCCCACCATCAACGCCGGTCTCGAAGCTCTCGACAAGACGCTCAAAATCAACCCCGAGTACGAAGACGCCATGTCGTACAAGAACCTGTTGATTCGCGAGCGCGCCGATCTTGACGACAGCAAAGAGCAGTACGACAAGGACATCCAGGAAGCTAATAACTGGGTACAAAAGGCTCTCGATACCAAGAAGATCAAAGCCGAACGGAAAGAAAAGAAGACCGGCGGCGGTATCGTAGCCGAAACCAAGTAATCGTTGGGCATGCCTGCGGGGCCGCGACTTGGGCCCCGCACCGGGTGCTCGCCCGGCGTCCTGTTCTACAATTTAGCTAGAGTGCTCCCCGAACCAAGTCCCGTTGTCCCCGTTCTCCAACCACCTCCCGACCCGGTAGATCAGCTCTATCACGAGTTGGAATCCAAAGTTCGCGAGTACCGTCCCAATGACGATCTGACCGTGCTTGAGCGCGCCTTCCGTTTCGCGCGCCAGTGGCACGAAGGCCAGATGCGCAGTTCCGGCGAACCCTACATGGTTCACCCGCTCGGGGTCGCTCATATCCTCGCCAACATGCGCATGGACCTGGTTTCCATGGCTACCGGCCTCCTGCACGATGTCGTCGAGGATACCAGCGTCACCGTCGAACAGGTCCGGAGAGAATTCGGCGATGAGGTGGCCCGCTGCGTCGACGGCGTTACCAAGCTCACCAAGCTCGATATCTTCTCCGCCGAAGAGCGTCAGGCGGAAAGCTTTCGCAAGATGCTGTTGGCCATGGTGGAGGATATCCGCGTCATCATGGTCAAGCTGGCTGACCGCATCCACAACATGCGCACGCTCGGCTTTCTCACGCCGGACCGGCGCGAGCGCATAGCCCGCGAGACCATCGAAATCTACGCGCCGATCGCGCACCGCCTCGGCATGGGAAAGATTCGAGGCGAACTCGAGGACCTCGCGTTCCAGTATTTGGAGCCCGAAGCTTACGGAGAGATTGTCAGCGCCATGGAGTCGCGGCGTCACGCCAACGAGGAACTCCTCACCGAGATCAAGCGGACCGTAGAAGCGGAGCTTCGCCGGGAGGGCGTCCCGGCCCGCATGGAAGGCCGCATTAAACGCCCCTATTCCGTGTTTCAAAAGCTCCGCCGCCAGAAGATCTCGATCGACCAGGTCTACGACCTGACCGCGCTGCGCATTATCACCGATTCGGTTAAAAACTGCTATGCCGCGCTGGGGGTCATTCACAATCAATGGCGCCCGATTCCAGGGCGCATCAAAGATTTCATCGCCATTCCCCGGCCGAACCTCTATCAATCGCTGCACACCTCCGTAGTCGGCCCGCACGGGCACACCTTCGAAGTCCAGATCCGGACCGAGGAGATGCATCGCATCTCCGAGGAAGGCATCGCCGCGCACTGGAAGTACAAAGAAGGACACAAAGGCCCCGCCGCCGATGACCAGCGGATCGCCTGGCTGCGCCACCTGGTCGAATGGCAGCAGGACATGCAGGACCCGGGTGAGTTCATGTCCACCCTCAAAGTGGACCTGTACCCTGAAGAAGTCTATACCTTCACGCCGCGCGGCAAAGTGATCGTTCTCCCGCGAGATGCCACGCCCATCGACTTCGCGTACGCCATCCACTCCGATGTAGGCAACACCTGCGTGGGCGGCAAGGTGAACGGACGGATTGTGCCGCTGCGCTCCGCGCTCCGCAACGGTGATGTAGTCGAGATCATGACCCAGCCGGGTCATCAGCCGAGCAAGGACTGGCTGGCGTTCGTAAAAACGGCCCGCGCCCGCAACAAGATCAAGCATCTGATTAATGCCAGCGAGCGCGCCAAGGCCATAGACATCGGCCAGAAGTATCTCGATAAAGAGGCGCGCCGCCTCGGCGTGCAGCTCTCGCGGGTGAAGGCGGCGGATCTCGAGAATGTCGCCGGCGAATACGGCTATAGCAAAATGGAGGACCTGTACGCCGCGCTCGGTTACGGCAAGTTTTCAGCCCGCCAGGTCCTGACCAAGGTCGCTCCCGGCGAGGCCAAGGAAGAGCCGGAGCCAAAACCCGAGCCGAAGCCGGTGTCACAGCCGGAAAATGGATCGGCCCCGGCCCGTTCGCCTCAGAGCGACGTCATCAAAGTTCGCGGAATTGACGACCTGCTCGTCTACCGCGCCAAGTGCTGTAATCCGATTCGCGGCGAGGCTATTGTCGGTTACGTCACGCGAGGCAAAGGGGTCGCCGTACACTCGAAAATCTGTCCCAATGTTCAGAGCTTGATGTATGACGTGGAGCGCAAGATCGATGTGGAATGGGCGCGGTCGACCGAAGACGCATTTCCGGTCCGCATCGTTGTCCATACCGACGACCGTCCCGGCATGCTGAACCAACTCACCTCCGTGCTTTCCGACGAC
>JAFAWA010000145.1 GCA_019242155.1 Terriglobia bacterium
GAGCCAGTCCATCGCATCGGCCTAGGATACCCGCCGGGACGCGACTCCCGCGGGCATGCTCAAATTAACATGTACGTCCCAAGCTCAGGGAGGAAACCGGACATTTCTACTTCGCAACCAAGAGGACATTTCTATTTCGCGCCGACACTACAATGGGGTGTCCACGCGGTTCAAAGCATGAAGAGCTACCTGCGGTCGGTCTACTGGTCGATGAAAAGACTTGTGGCCCCGGAAGTGATTGGCTCTCAGGTGAAATATGGCGAGGTTCTACTTCGCCACCTCGAGCGTTGCCCACGCTGGCTCGACCTCGGTTGCGGCCATCAGTTCCTGCCTCACTGGGCGTGGGATCCCGATTGGCAGCGATTACGCGCGCTGCCGCGAATGATCGGCGTGGATTACGACTTCGAAAGCCTGAAGCGCCACGCGCATTTACGAGATCGGGTCCGCTCCGATATCGATTCATTGCCCTTTCGCAGCAGATCGTTTGACCTGGTGACCGCCAACATGGTGATGGAGCACGTGACCGATCCGGAACGGATAGTTTCGGAGGTGCGGCGAGTGCTGGTTCCCGGCGGAGTTTTCCTATTTCACACACCCAACCGCTCGAGTCCGCTAATGGCGCTGGCCGCGCATGTGCCTCAAAGCTCGAAGCGCCGGCTGATCAGCTTCTTCGAAGACCGGGGCGAAGCCGATATTTACCCGGCCGTCTACCGGTTCAACACCGAGCACGCAGTGGCGGAGATCGGCCGCAAGGCCGGTTTTACTCTCGAGTCCTGCCGCTTCGAAGTGAGCGAAGCCGTAACTCAGGTGCTCGGGCCGCTCGCGGTCTTTGAGCTTCTCTACATACGCCTCACGCAGTGGAAGCGCCTCGCCAGACTGCGGCCGGACATCATCGGAGTGTTACGGGCGAAATAGACGCGGAGGTAAGCCGGTTTTCGGTCATTATAGAAGGCATGCAACTCACTAGACTTTGGATCAGGCGGGCCGCGATGAGCCTGCTCGCCGCCTGTGCGCTTTCGGCCGCCGACCCGGCCATGATTTCGATCCCCAGTAAAAATCTGTTCCCTGAAAGCATCACCTCCACAGCGGACGGAGCCATCATTATCGGCAGCTTCGGTACAAGCACCATCTGGCGTGTCCCGCCGGGTGAGAATAACGCCTCCAAGTGGATCGACGCGAGCAGCGGCAAGGGCCCTCTGCTCGGCGTTCTTGCCGATGAACGGTCCGGCCGCCTTCTCGTCTGCCAGGCCGGTGTCAAAACCTTCGACCTCAAAACCGGAGCCGCGAAAGAAACCCTCACGATCCCAACCGCCAACCCGTTCTGCAACGATCTCGCCGTGCGCGATGACGGTTCCATTTACATAACCGACACTGTGGGCGCGAAGGTATTCGTGTTCGCCAAGGGCGCAACCACAGGTGTTGAAGCGGCCTCCGACCCGCTGCTGGCCGGCGCCGACGGACTCGCTTTCTTAAGCGATCAGGACAAGCTCTACGTGAACAGTGTCACCACCGGCAAACTGCTGCGCCTCGATCTCGACAAAGACGGTAAGGCCGCCAAGATCACGGAACTCAAGCTGTCCCGTCCGCTAGAGGGTCCCGATGGAATGCGCCCGATCGACGGCAAGCGCTTGATCATCGCCGAGGGTGTTGGCCGGACCGCGATGGGAGTTCCTAATGGCAATAGCGTCGAAATCACAACGCTGAAGGAAGGTGGGATGGAAGGCGGCACGCCCGCGGTCACCGTCACCAAGGGCTTGGGGTGGACCGTCGAAGGCAAGCTCCGCCAGCGTGATGCCAAGAACCCCGACGCGGATAAGGGTCCCTTCCGCCTGTTCCCGGTCTCGCTTCCTAAATAGGCGCTTACTTCAAATGCTGGACGGACTGCTCGTTTTCGAGGCAGATCTCGTCGATCAGTTCAGTGTCCACAACGATGCGCTGCTTTAGGGTGACGGTCCAGGGCTTCGTGTATGCCTTGGGATCATCTACCGTAACCCGGATTTCGAGGTGACCGAAATCCGGGCGCCGCATCTCCTCGCGCACCTTGGCTTTTTGAGTCAGTACACTTCCATTCCAATCGATCCATGTATCGTCCCGCAGTCCGATCGTGTCGATCACGAGTGTATCGCCGGACCATTTTGCGGTCGAATATCCCTGCCATGACGGCGTCGGGTCTTCGGGCAGCGGCCGCGCGTCGGTGAAGACCTGCCGGTATCCGGCGTTCATCTCATTGAGCACCACCAGAAGACCAGGCGTGTGAACAAACTTCAGTAAATGCGGCATCCCGTATGCGCGAAGAAAGTTATCCGGCAGGCAACGGATATGCGGGTCGTCTTTCGCCAGGTTTTCCGTGCGCTGTTTAACGATCGGTACAAGCCAGGGTTGATAGGGCAATCCTCCCGGAAGATCGATGCCGATATTCGACATTTGACGTGAGCCGACGATAGCGCTGGGGTCGGCAGGAGTCTGCGCTTCACGGGAGATTTTCGGGTCCTTGGGAGGCGGCAAGTCCTTGGGAGTCGACAGGCCGCGCGCCCGGCGATCAAAAGCGTCTCCCGTGGTCCAGATCCCGGAAAAGTCGGGCTTGCCATCTGCTAAACGAGGCGCAGCAGCCGACATATCAACACTGCCATTGGCCTTTCGCGGCACTCCCTCGGTGGGATACTTCAGCCACTGGGCGGGTGAGACAGATGACGCAAGAAGCGCGCCGAGGATTATAGATAGATGCCGCATGAAGTTCCTATCTGTTTTGACCCCTCCCCGCTGGAGGGCCCGACCGTTCGAACAACTCGATGTTCATGCCATTGGGATCTTCGACGAAGATGTTGTGGGTGCCGCCGCCGAAGTCCACGATCTGGCCGTTCGCGGAAATGAGAGGAACCCCCGCGGCCCGCATCTGGTCGACCATGCCGTTCAAGTTGGTCACTTGGATAGCCATCGCCGGCGCGCCGGGATCGCGGACCCTCAAATGGAACTTAGTGCGCGGCACACCCCGGAACTCGGTGAATTCGACATAAGCGGGTGGGCCGGGAAGCGTGCCGGTAAGCTTGCGAAATTCGGTGCCCTCCGGCGCGCCCACCAACTTCAGCACCGCGGGATCTTTCGAGAAAGCCGAAGGGCCGCTGAGTTCGAGACCCATCATGCCGTTATAAAAGTGCGCGGTCGCTTCGGCGCTTTCCATCGTATAAGCGAGCGAGACGCGATGTACGTTGTCTTCCGGCGCTCCGGCCGGGGGCGCTTCCTGAATCACCTGAACAAAAAAGCCGTCCGGATCGCGTACGATGATCGAGCGCGCTTTGCCATTGGCCGTGGTGATTTCGACGGGCATGCCGCCCCTCGTGACGATCGGAGCATTCGCCTTCTTCGCGTTGGCGAGCGCTCGGTCGAGATCGCGGACGTAGAGGACAATACTCGCGGCGCCCGGATCTGTGTAGGCCGCGCGTCCAGGCTTGCGTTCGAGACCCTTAAAATGCGTCAACTCGAAACGCATGGCGCCGGGAAGCGGCATCATCGAAAGACGCAGCGTCACGCCGGGAGCGTTGGTGAGTTGCGGCACCGCCGGATTGGGAAAATCGTTAGGCTTGCCGTTCAGACCGAATACTTCGCGGTAAAACGTTAGCGTGGTATCCAGATCCTCGACCGCGTGAATCGCGTGGGAGAGGCTCCGGATCCGCGGCGTCGTCTGTTCCGCAGATTCGGTCTGCCCCCATACGATAAAAGCCCCAGCAGCGGCGAACGCAAGCAAACGAGAGGCAGGTGTGATCTTCATATCTCCCTCTTGGCCGCCGAATCTACCTGCGGCGCATACACCAGCCTAGAAGTATAACTCGTCAAACCGCCCGCTTCAGGAAACGGAGTGCGAGCCGAACTGAACTGAGGGCAAGAGAATGCGGGCGGCCCTTACGCCCGCACAGCTCCACTGATCGGGATGAGGCGGCTGCGGATCTGATTCATGACGTCGGACGCGAGAAACGGCTTACGCAGAACCGGGAAATTGTGCTCTTCGCAGAGCGCTTCTTCTTCCGGCGGCAAAATGGTTCCCGTCATTACGATCACCAACATGCCCGGAATACCGCGCAGAAACTCCACGCCTAATTCCACTCCGTTTCCGTCCGGCAGCATGTAATCAAGCAAAGCCGCATTGGGTTGGTGTTCCCGCGCAAGCCGCTGCGCTTCGGTAGCGGATTCGGCTGTTAAGAGACGCCATCCCGCATCCGCCATGAGCCGCTCGAGGAAATGCAACAGGTCGCGGTTATCGTCGACGAGCAACACAGTGGGATGCGACTGCGCGGTGGCCACGTGCTCCTCGACGGTATGGATGTGCAGCTTTTCGCGTTCATCCCCGATATCCACGCGCACGCGGGCGCCTGGATTCACCTGGTTACTCGCAACCAAAGTCGCGAGGGGCTGCGTCAGTTGGCGGTGAATGGTGCGGTTCAGTTCGCGGGCGCCGTACTCGGGGCTGGTGCCCTTTTCGAGCAGAAACTTTCGGGTTTCGAACGGAACCTCGAGCGTGAACGAGCGATTCCCCAACCTGGTATTCACATGAGTTTGCAGATCCATGATCTGCTTATCAAGAATGGCCGAGAGAGACTCCGGAGTGAGCGGCTGGTAGGTAATAATGCAATCGATTCGATTAACAAACTCCGGTGAGAACCGTTTTCTAACGGCGACCAGCGCGATATTCTGCAGCTTATCGGTCAGATCCGATCGCGGCTCGCCCAATTTCACAGACTGGAAGCCGAAATCGGGATTGATCTCGCGCATCATTTCGCGCGCGCCCAAATTGCTGGTTAGAAATACCAGGCTCTTTTCAAAATTAACAGTGGAGTTGTCGCCCAATCGCAGCAGCCCTTTATCCAAAACACCCAGCAGGAGCCGTGTCATGGAAGGAGCGGCCTTTTCGATTTCGTCGAACAGAACTAAAGAGAGCGCGCATTTTTCGCTCGTCACCGCGTTCAGCTTTTGCTGCGTAAGCATCGGCTGGGTTTCGCGGTGTCCCAGATATCCGGGAGGAGCCCCGATCAGTTTGGCGACTTCATGCTCCATTTGGAATTCGCCGCAATCTACTTTGAGTACGTTCTTTTCACTGCCGTGCAGAATCTCGGCGAGTGCTTCAACGGTCTTAGTTTTCCCTGTTCCGGTTGGTCCAAGAAGTAAGAACACTCCCACCGGCCGTCCTTCAGGCGCGAGCCCCGCCTGAAACATTTGAATGTACGGCACGATGACACGTGTCGCCGCCGGCTGCCCAACTACTTTCTGGGAAAGGACTGTGGTCAGATCTTCAATCGTATCCGCCCCCTGTTTCCGCGTGCGCGTCGGCGTGCCTCTAGGCTTGTCCACGGCGCCCTCCGCCTTTACTATATTGGCGGAGCTTCCTCGAACCCGCGATCGCCGCCTTTCGTCA
>JAFAWA010000203.1 GCA_019242155.1 Terriglobia bacterium
GGACATTCTGGAGGAACTGCTGCCCTCCATCCGAACCGTGGGAGCCCACTTCCGCGAACGGCTGTTAGAGCTTGCGCGCAAGCATAGCATCGTCAAAGAAGTTCGCGGCTTCGGATTGATGCTCGGCTTGGAATTAAACATTCCGGGAAAGCAACTGGTGC
This sequence comes from Terriglobia bacterium, assembly GCA_019242155.1. Lineage (GTDB taxonomy): Bacteria > Acidobacteriota > Terriglobia > Bryobacterales > Bryobacteraceae > PSRJ01. The sequence goes on from JAFAWA010000203.1 coordinate 162, forward strand.
TCGAAGGAATCGCCGAAGGGCTACTGTTCAACTGCACGCACGATTTCGTGCTGCGCTTCCTGCCGCCTTACATCATCACGGAAAAGGAAGTGGACCGCGCAGTCAAAACTATCGATAAGTTGCTGAGAAAAGCAAAACCGCAAGAGTAGCGGCCGCAAGCCGCCAATCTACATTTCGCGTCTTGATCAATGATCTGCTCGAAGCGCGGTCCGTGGCGGTTTCGATCGTCTCGCTTTCGTTCGCGATAGAATGGCCGCTGGCTGCCGGCCGATCTAGAGTTGCCGGCGATTGTCGAGGAGGTAAGGTGATGCGATCGGATTGGTTCAGGATCCTGGCGGTTGGGCTTTCGTTCGGTTCGGCCATAGTGTGGTCTCAGCCTCAAGCCCCGCCGGCACCGTGGCGCGGCGCGGGAGCGACGCCATGCGTCGGCTCCGACGGAGGCATCTATCAATGCCCGCCCGCTCAGGGAACGGTCGTGGTGCGCGCGGGCCGCCTGTTCGACAGCAAAACCGGCACGATGTCGGAACATCAGGTGATCGTCGCTTCGGGCGAGCGGATTGTGGAAGTGGGCGCGGAGGGACAGGTCTCGATACCACCCGCGGCTCGCGTAATCGATCTCCGGCAAGCCACCGTGTTGCCCGGGCTCATTGACGCCCACACCCACATGTTCAACCAGCGGGGGCCGAAGGGAACGACCGAAGTGTATATGCTGATCGCCGTGCAAAATGTCCAGGCCGATCTGCGCGCGGGTTTTACAGCTGCGCGGGATATGAGTTCCCACGGCAACGGGTACGGCGATATCGCGATTCGCGATGCCATCAATCAAGGCCGCATCGACGGCCCTCGCTATCAGGTTTCGACGCTCGGGATCGTGTGGGGCGCTGAGCCTCCGAACCCGAACCGTCCTCCCAATCCGCTCGCGAGCACTGTGGTGCGCTCGGTCGAAGACGCCCGCGCCGCCGTGCGCGAGCAGATCGGCCACGGCGCGGATTGGATCAAACTCTTTCCGGCGGGCGCTTACTCGTTTTCGGCGACGGGCGAAGATCAGTATGTGGTCACGTACCCGCTGCCGGTATTGCAGGCCCTGATCGACGAGACTCATCGCTTGGGCAAGAAGGCCGGCTGCCATGTGTATGGGGGCGAAGGACAGAAGAATGCGATTCTGGCAGGCTGCGACACCATCGAGCATGGCTTTGGGTTAAATCAGGAACAGGTGAACATGATGGTGGCCAAAGGGCTCGCGTACGATCCGACCATCGTTCGCTACACCGAGCCATACATGGATGACAACGACAAGAAGAACACAGGCGACAAGTACCGGATTATCCCGATTTTCGAAAGAGCCACACACATGGCGGCCGCGACTAAGGGGCTGAAAGTAATGGCGGGCAGCGGCGTCGACGGCTCAACGTTCGCGCACGGCACGCAGGCTCTCGAATTCGAGGCCTTGGTGAAACTCGCCGGTCTGACACCCGCGCGCGCGATTCAAGCCGGAACTATCACTAATGCCCAGGTGCTTGGGTGGGATAAACAGATCGGCTCCGTGGAGAAGGGCAAGTACGCCGACCTGGTCGCGGTCGCAGGCGACCCCCTGGCGGACATCACGGAATTGCAGCGCGTGAAGTTCGTGATGAAGGGCGGCCGAATCATCAGAAATGACATGCCGCAAGGTTCGGGTAAGTGAGCTAAAAAGTAACTCCTAAGTTGACAGTATATGACCGGGGCGTAATGAAGTGAGTGCCGCTGAAAGTAGATAAGAAGTTATACAGCGACACTTCGTTGGACAGATTCAATACCGTAGCCTTGAGAGTGACATGCACCGGCTCGGTGTGGAAGAGATTATCTGTGCCCGCGGACAAGTCAAAGGTGTGATGGGAGGCGATGCGGGGAGGGTTGGTGTCGGGGTTTTCCGTGCCGGCCCGGGGAATTACTAGCCTCACCGCGCCGTAATTCGAGCCGTTGCACGTAGTGATCGCATTGGTGATCGTCGCCATTTGCGAACCGCAATAGAAACCAATGGCTGCCTGCTGCGCCGCCGTAAGCGAGAGCGCCGTCGTGAGATCGGGAACATTGCCGGCTACCTGGCCGCTGTCATAACGCCAGGTAAAGTCAACCCAGGGCGCGTTCTTGCTCCGTTGATAGCGAAGGTTCACAGTCTGTTCATAGGCTTGATCGTGATCGATACGGAAGACGCTGTAATCGACAGGTGAATTGAAGATCAGACCGCCGGTTTCGGGACCAAAGAATCGGGCGCGCGTGTGGCCGAGTGTGAGATAGGCCTGAAAGCCCTTCAAGTTAGTGGTCGAAATCCGGCCGGAGACACCATCGAGGTTCGACTTTCTCCAGGAGATCGGAAAGGTAATCGGAGTGTTGAAGAGCGTATCGAAGTCGTAGGCCGTACGTGTGAATTTCCAGAAGTAACCGAGGTCGATCAGAAGATAGCGGCCGAAGGCCTGCTGCACGCCGGTGTTGTACTGGTTCCGCGTTCCGGGACGCAGCGGAGAGGAAGAGAATGCGCCGAAGACATTGGTCGCCAAGCCGCCCACTCCTGCCGCGCTCGATAGCAGCAGGTTTTCATTGTAAGGCGTCTCGAAAGTACGCGCGTACGAGATGCGAAGCACGGTTCCGGTCTTCTTCACCTGGTACGATATGCCGGCGCGTGGTTCGACACCCGTTGCTTCGCTTAACCCGTTGTATTGATCGATGCGAATACTCGGCGTGAACGACCAGTTCCCGATTGCAATCGAATCCTGCGCATAAAACGCAAACTGGTTCACTTTTCCGTTATTGCGGAAACGCAAGAGCGAGCCGCCCCGGGTCAGGTCGTATGCCGCCAGACCGGGACTGAAATTGGAATTCGCAGTCAACCCGGCGCTTGCGCATCCCGCGGGATTGGTAATCGAGGAAGAGCCCGCGGGGTTGCCGTTCGCATCCACACACACGGGGTTAAACGCAGGATCCGTAATGCCGAGTGAAAACTCTTCAAACAGCCGGGTCTGCTTGATCTCGGTCCCGAACTTTAGAGTGTGCTTGCCCACGACGGTCGACAGATCGGCGCGGACCCCGTAATTCAGCAGGTGACGATCTTGGGCCAGCGTGGCGGGCTGATCCTGAAACAGATCGCCGCTCGGATAGTAGTCCACGTAATCGCGGCGCACCCAGGGATTGATGGTCAGTAGCGCGTTCGAACTGAAGGTGTGTTGATAACCAGGGGCTACGTTAAAGGTCTGGATGCGCTGCCGCTGGTCCTGTCCAGGCTGGTCATAGGTGGTGGGAATCTGGAACCAGTTTCGGGCTGCAAAGAGGTCGAGATGCAGCGCATCGTGGGGACCTGATTCAAAATCCAAACGATCAAAGATCTTCTCGCTATTACCGATGTCATGCATCGGGTAAAATTCGGGACTGTCCAGAAAGCGGCCGGAACGGGTGCTATCGAGCACTATGAATTCGCCGAATTTAGCGGTGCCAAAACCGAACGAGCCATCCTCTCCGAGCGTGCCGAACGAACCGTAGTAGGTTTCGAAACTGCCGAAAGGTTTGTTGCCGAGGCCGGAACGGGTGGATGCATCGACTACCAGGCTGGTCTTGTCTCCATACTGCGCCGAAGGCATGCCGGTGATCAACTCCATTGACTGAATCGCATTTTCCGGAATCTGCGTGGAGAAACCTTTGCTTTGCTGGTCGTTAATCGGCTGGCCGTCCACGTAGTAACTGGTTTGGGCGTGATCTCCCTGCGGGTGAAAAAATCCATTGGAATCGGCGACCACGCCGGGCGCAGTCAGCGTGATGGCATCGCTCAGTCCGGAGGCCGGGGACGTTGTAGGCAGGGTGGCGAGCAGCGTTTGGTCCACATCGTTATGCTGCACCGGAACGTTTTCCAACAGGTCGGCTCCATTCGCTTCGACTTCAACCGTGGTCGCGCCGCCCGCAACCTTGAGAGCAACACTGATCGTGACCGGCGCCGTGGATTGCACACGCAGATCCTGTTCCGAACTGGTAAAGCCCTGCGCGGTTACGGTCAAGTGGTAGTTGTTCAGCGGGACATTGGTGAATCGAAACTCCCCATTCGCACCGGACATTACATTTTGGCGGTAATTGGTGAGCGGATTCTGTATAGAAACTGTCGCGCCTGGTATGGCGGCTCCGGATGGATCGAGCACCATGCCGTTCACCGTTCCCGAACCGATAGACTGCGCGGAAGCAGTAACGCCGGTAATGAAAACAGCAGAAAACAGAAGCAGATGTCTCAGAGGCACTTGCTAATAGTATCTACCGGTTCCGTACGCGTAGAGTGTGCGCAGGTTCTCAATGTCCACTACTCAAAACTACAGACTTCAAGCGGTCGTGAATTTGGAGCATGGAGATTTCCGGAAGTTGCCCCGCCTTGATGCCGGGCCCCCAAAGGAGAAATACAGAGCGGTAGCCGGGACGTCCGGGCCAGAGGCCGTGAGTGCCGATTTCAAAGGGCTTGCCGTAGCGGCCCTCGGTCGGATTAGGCGAGAAGAGAAACCCCTCGGCGGGCTCGTACGCGGCGAGGGGCGGCGGCGCGCCCGGCATGAATCTGGCCCATTCGGCAGCCGGGATCCGCCGGCCGATTCCGTTGGCCGGGTCATGGCTGAGACGCTCGAGTTCCGCTTCTTCCGTGGGGTCCCCGGCTGTCACCCAGAATGGCGTCATCTTCCCGGCCGGCAGGTGAACGGTCTTCTCGACCGAGACAAAACCGTGATCAGATACCAGGGCGAACACGGCCTCCTTCGGCATAGCGTTGAGGATCTGCCCGATCAGTTCGTCCGTATATTCGAGAATGGCCTTCGATGCTACAGAGAACGGCCGCGTATCGTGTTCCTCGGAATCCAAATCGACCAGGTGCAGAGCCAGAAAATCGGGGTGCTTTTCGCGGATCAAGTAAATGGTTGCGAGCGTGCGGGTCCGGTCGTCAACCCACTGTTGCGGAAACGAAGGATACCGCTTGGATATCTCATCGATGAGGCCGGGCGTTGCTTTCTTGGCGATGGCCGCGAGGTCCATGGAGCCGCCCTGCCGTTTTTCAAAATACTCGGGCAGGTTCCAAGTCACGGGCGCGCCCACTGTGACGGGCCAGGTGATAGCCGCGGTCGTGCGGCGTGCAGCCGCGACTTCGTCCCAGAGCGTTTTTACTTTAATGGAGCTGTAGTCCCACACCTGGTTTTTCTGAATTCCGTGGACCGAGGGAGGCACGCCCGTCAGCATGGTTGTGTGAGAGGGCCAGGTGATGGTCGGTACTTCGCCTACGACGCCGTCGGCCCACAAGCCCTCGCGAAGTAAGCGCCGAAGGTTGGGAATTTTGAGACCGAGCTGATCGGATTGCCGAAGATAGCGGTGATCGAGGCCGTCTACCGATACGAGCACAAGCTGCCGCGGCTGCGCTGGGAGCAGGGCCGCGAAGAGTAAAAGGAAAGCGCTTCTCAGAATCGCACCCTCCCTCCGATTTGAATCTGGCGCGAATCGGTGGCGCTGGTGATTCGCTTGAAATCGGGAGCATTGAAGGTGTTCACCACCGCGCCGGTGCAGCCCGCCGTCGTACAGGCAGCATTCAGGCTGTTGAGCAGGTTCTCGGCTTCGCCGATCAGCTCCAGGCTGTAGCGTTCCCTGTATCGGAAGGTGCGGCTGACGCGCAGATTGACTTCCTTGAATCCATAGCCGGAAGTATCGTTGCGGCCGCGAAACAACGGGCGATCGTTATTGATGCCGTCCCCGTTAAGATCAGTGCCTTGGACTACAGTGACTGGAAAGGGCGAAGTCACCGTGGCATTAGGAGCTATCATCCAGCCGTCCAGCAACACGTTGTTGACGCGAGGCAGCCATACGCCTTCAAAGACGAAGCGGTGCCGCTGATCGCTCGAGGAAGGGCCATAATCGCGGCCCAGATTCGTGGAATCGGTGACATTACTGCCGGCGTCCCCGGTGGAATCGTTGGTATTGAACGCCCACCCGAGAGTGTAGGACGCCGTGAACTGAAAGTGGCGCGAGAAGCGCTTGTTTACGGCGAGAAAACCACCGTAATAGACCGAAGTTGCGACGGAAGACAGTTGCAGTATCTGGTTGAAGCGAGTGTCGGGACGATTTGCGTTCGAGAAAACCGGCCGTGCGTCCGCAAGGTATCCAACCGGCGCACCGAGGTTCACATCGAGTAAGACCGGGATGTGACGCCCGCCGTAGTATTGGGTTCCAACGGTTATCGAAAAGTCCCGGCCAAGGGCCTGTTCCACCTGCAGGTTGGCCTGCTGCATCCGCATCTGCTTGAAGTCCGGATCGAATGTAGTGACATTCGGTTTGCTCAGCGTACCGGCAGGGCCGGCGAGAAGATTCGGGAAGATGGGAGCGCCGGGGGTGGACGGTGTAATCGTGTAGCTCAGCACGTTGACGCCGTTTTGCCGGATCACTTGCGATAACAGGCGTAAGTTCAGGGTGTCATAGAACACTCCGAATCCACCACGGATCACTGTATTGTTGGAGGCTCTCCAAGCGAAGCCGAAGCGAGGCGCCCAATCATGGGGGTCGCTGCGAACGCTGCGAGAGTTCACGAGCGGCGCGTTGGGATCAAGTCCCGGATACTTTAGAAATTCGTAGCGCAGACCGTAGGAGAGCGTGAATGTGGGGGTGAGTTGAAACGTATCCTGCGCGTAGAAGTTATAGGAATCGGTGGTGTGATCCGCCACGTTCGTCCCGAATGCCTGCACGAGCTGCGTATACCAGTTTGGAGTGCCCGTGGCGGGGTTGATTACGCCGTTCACAGTGTTGAGATAGTTGGTCAAGTTTGAGAACGAGAACGTCTCGGTAAGGCGATCCTTCGAGATTACGTGGATGGTAGCGATATCGAATCCGAATTTGAGCTGGTGCCGGCCGATGCGGTGGCTCAGACCATCAATGAAATTGAACTGGTGCTCGAGATAGTACTGGTCCGCCGATGAATCGGTGCCGAGCGTCGCCACGCTCGAGATGGAAATCGTGGGGCCAAGGACGCCCGAGACCGGGGGGCGAAAGAACTCGCGTTCGAGCGACCCAAACCGAAACTCGTTCACCGTGGTGGGCGAGATGATGCTGGTCCATTGCGATGCCCAGGTCACGTTGCGATCGTCGAAATTGTTATCCGCGCTGGTGACCTCGAGGCCGCCGGAAGTATTGTACTTGGAAGGGTCCCAGTAGCTGTTGTAGCGGATGTAGAGGGAGTTGCGGTCGTTGATTTGATAATCGGCGCGGCCGAGAAATGTTTGAAAGCGCTGTTTGAAGGGGCTCGAGCCCAGGTCGGAGGCGGGGAGGCGCAAGGCGGCCGCGTTGGCCGGTGTGATGGTCACGGCTCGGGGATAATCGTAAGGCTCGTACTCACCGCTTACGTAATACATCAGTTTGTTCTTGATCACAGGGCCGCCGACATTACCGGAATAGGTCGCCCATTGTTCGAAGGCCTTGGCGGCGGCGAGCGACGGACGCGCGACGAGACCGGGCCGCCGCAAGAGCACGAGCCCTTCACCATGGACGTCGTTGGTGCCTCCGCGAGTGATCATGCTGATCATGCCGCCCACGGTTCTGTCATATTCGGCATCCATAGAGTTGGCGAGAACCCGGACCTCCTCTACGGTTTCGGGCGCGAAGATGCCAAGCCGTCCGGGACCTCCGCGCTGCGTGTTATCGATGCCGTCAATCAGGAACGCCCGGCGCTGCATGCCTCCGAACGCAAACGTAGGATTGCCGAACTCATCATCGCGGCGGCCATTGAATCCGGGCGCGAAGAGCGCGAGGTTGAACGTGTTGCGGGTGGTGAGCGGCATGTTTTCGATGGCGAGCGAGTTCATATTGCCGCTGACGTCGGTGGTGGTCGTGTTGAGGATGGTCGCGTCCGCCTCTACGGTGACGGATTGTTGCGCAGATTCGATGTTCAACCGGATATCTAAAGTGCTGGCTTTCGCTAATTGCACCACGATGCCTGTCTGTGTGAACGGCGCGAAACCTTTTGCGGCGACGGTAACTTCGTAGCGTCCGGGCAATAACAGCGGCACCTCGAATTCACCGGCTTCCTGACTGGAAGCGGACCGCTCGAAGCCGGTCTCGAGGTTCTTGGCTTTTACGCTTGCGCCCACAACTCCGCTACCCGA
>JAFAWA010000244.1 GCA_019242155.1 Terriglobia bacterium
GCTACGCCCTAAACGCTCGGCCTAAACGGCCTCGCAGGGCTACGCTCCGGCAGCGGCCCGCAGCATGGGAGAGACTAGTTACAGATGAAATAAAGGGGACACTTCTAACGAGGTAAACCAGGGGACATTTTTAAAGTGGGTTGACAAACGCCTCCCGCCCCGATTGAATTCGCGGGAAGGCAGGTGTAGCCTCAAAGACAGCCTGGCTGCGCGGGCGAACGGGACGGGTACAATGCATCGAAGATCTTCGGGCCGGAAGGCCGCCGGCACGCTTTTAGCGGCCGTGTCGTTAGCTGCCCTGGTTTCGATAGCGGCCCACGGCCAGAAATCGCAGGCTCCCGACGCAATCACGATCTTGGCGAAGTGCGGACAGTGCCACGGGCCGGCTGTGCAAATGGGGAAGTTGAGCCTGGCTTCCCGTGCGTCCCTACTCCAGGGCGGCAGCCACGGTCCTGCCGTTATTCCGGGCGATGCCCGCAACAGTCCTCTATATAAACGCATCACGGGGCAGGAGAAGCCGGCCATGCCGATGGCGCCTGTCTCTCCTCTTAGCGCGGCGGAAGTCGCGGCTATCAAGGACTGGATCGATCAAGGCGCGCGGTGGCCCGAGCAACCGAACGCAGCCCCGGCATCCGCGGTAAACCGTAGTGGAGGACTGCTGGTTTATAACGGCTACCATGAACGCCCGATCACTGACGCCGACCGTCAGTGGTGGTCCTTCCAAAAACCCGTGCGTCCGTCAATTCCTCGCGTCAAGGAGGCCCGCTGGAACAGATCGCCGATCGATGCCTTGGTAAAGGCAAAGCTCGAGGCCAACGGTTTGTCTTCGGCGTCGATAGCAGATCGAAACACCCTGATCCGCCGAGCCTACCTAGACCTGGTTGGCCTGTTGCCCTCTCCCTCTGAAGTGGATGCCTTCGTCAACGACCCTTCGCCACATGCCTATGAGGATCTGGTGGACAGACTTCTCGCTTCGCCTCACTACGGAGAACGCTGGGCGCGGCTTTGGCTGGATGTAGCCCGCTACTCCGATAGCACGGGATACGAGTATGATTATGACGTCTCAGAAGCCTGGCGCTACCGCGACTACGTGATCCAGGCCTTCAATGACGATAAACCGTACGGCCAATTCATCATGGAGCAGCTTGCCGGGGATGAGTTGGATAAGCCGACTCATGAAAGCGTGACCGCCACCGGTTTCGTGCGGCTGGGACCCCGGGTCTTAGATCGCGATTTAGAAAATCCCAACTACCGCTTCGATTATCTCGACGATATCATCCGAACCACGTATCAGAGCTTTCAGGCACTCTCGGTGAATTGCGCGCGATGTCACGACCATAAATTCGATCCGATTACGCGCAAGGACTATTACAAGGCGGTCGCTGTGTTCAACGGGTTTGTAGAATACGATCACCCGCTGGTTCCGGCGGACGAATGGGCCAAGTACCAAACGGCCGCCGATAAGATCAATAAGCAGGTGAAGGCACTGGGACAGCAGGTAGCGGCTATCGAGGCGCCTTACCGCAAGGAGCAGTTTCAAAGGATTCTCGCTAAGTTTCCGGCCGACATTCAGGACGCCTTCCGTACTCCGGAAGAGAAACGAACTCCCGGACAGCAACTGCTGGCGGCGCAAGTAGCCACCGTCGGCCCCGAAGACGATAACGCGGTTGATGGTCCGGGTCCGATGAAACTAAGCGCCGAAGATGAGCATGCGCGCCGGAAGTTGCTCGATGAGATGGCGCGGCTGACCAAGCAACTGCCGCCGCGGCCGCCGGTAGCTCTGGGTGTCCGCGACGGCGATTTCCGGTTCATCCCGCACCCGCCCTTCCAGCCCGGAGCATTGGGTGGAATCATTTACGAGAAGTACGGCTTCCGTGGAAAATACCTTCCCGAGCCTGGCGATTCCTACGAGCCGCCGCCTGCGTACTTCGCAAGCAACGGCTTGACGCCTTTTTCGGAAGAGATCAAGGCTCCTGTCGTGGAACCCGGAATCCTCACCGTTCTCGCGAAACCGGGCGAGCATAGTTTCGCCGATCCGCCTCACAACGGCTATCCCACGAGCGGCCGGCGGCGAGCCTTGGCCGAGGCGATTGCTTCAAAAGACAACCCCCTCACGGCCCGCGTGATGGTCAATCGCGTCTGGTATCAACATTTCGGCCAGGGAATCGTGGCCACGCCGAACAATTTCGGGAAAATGGGCGCGCAGCCCTCGAACCAAAAGCTGCTCGACTGGCTCGCAACCGAATTCATGGAGCGCGGCTGGAGCATCAAGCAGATGCACCGCCTGATCATGAATTCCGAGACCTACAAAATGGCTTCCGGCTACTACACGCCCGCCAACGCCGAAAAGGACCCAACCAATCAGCTCCTCTGGCGTTTTCCTATTAAGCGGCTAGAGGCGGAGATCATTCGCGATGCAGTGCTCTCGGCGAGCGGCGATCTGAATTTACAGGCGGGCGGCAAGCCATTCTTTCCCCCGGTGCCCGAATCCGTTACCAGCCAGGTGCCCACCCAAGGGCGCTGGCAGAAGACCGAGGAAGGCCCCGCTACCTGGCGGAGGAGCATCTATGCCTACGTGAAGCGCAATCTCAAATATCCGATGTTCGAGGTATTCGACCAGCCGGACGCGGCTCTGAGTTGCGAACGGCGCGAAGTGACCACGGTACCTACGCAAGCACTCACTCTGTTTAATAACGAGTTCTTTCTTCTACAGTCGAGGCATCTCGCAGAGCGGGTGGCCCGCGAGGCAGGGAACGACCCGCGTGCGCAGATTACGCGGCTCTACCGAATCGCTTTCAGCCGCGGCCCGAGTGACCGCGAACTGTCCCGAGCGCTCAGTTTCTTAAGTAAGCAGGGCAAACCCGGAGAAGCGGCGGCCTTGGCGGAGTTCGCGCACGTCATCTTCAACGCCAACGAGTTTCTGTATACCAATTAGGAGAAGAACTGTGAACCACGAACCGGAATGTAACTGTACCGGACGGAGCCGGCGGCGTTTTATCTCGCGGCGAGATCTTCTCTTTCAGGCGGGCGGCGGCATCAGCGGTATTGCGCTCGCGTACGTGCTCGGTTCCGAAGGCCTGTTGGCCGCGCCCGCTGCCGGATCCCAATCGTGCGCCGGTTCTGCGGGCGTCAAGGATTCCCCCTTTCTTCCCAAGCCGCCCCATTTCAAACCGAGAGCCAAGTCGATCATTTCTCTATTCATGTGCGGCGGTGTGAGCCACGTGGATACGTTCGACTATAAACCGATGCTCGCGAAGTATCACGGAAAACCGCTTGAGGGCAAAGGCGAAGTGTTGGTCCGCCAGGGCTACCCCGGCCCGCTGATGAAGAGTCCCTACCAGTTCAAACAGTACGGACAGTCGGGAAAATGGGTCTCTGAACTGTTTCCAAACATCGGCGGCATTGTAGACGACCTTGCGTTCATCCACTCCGCTCAAGGAAGGTCCGCAGATCACACCTTATCGCATTACGAATGGAATACCGGGTCGATACTTGCCGGTTATCCGAGCATGGGATCGTGGATCACCTACGGGCTGGGCAGCGAAAACCAGAACCTGCCGGCGTTCGTTGTAATTCATGACCCGCGCGGCGGACCCTTTACAGGCTCGGCGCAATGGAGTTCCGGATTTTTGCCGGCCGCTTATCAAGGCACCGTGTTTCGTTCCGCGGGCGACCCGATTCTGGACTTGCATCCTTCGCCCGGTTCTTCCTCCCCCGAGCAACAGCGGAGCGAATTAGACGAGCTCGCCCGCATTAACCAGGAGTACGTCGAAAAGCACCCCGGCATCAGTGAGCTGACAGCCAGAATCAGCTCCTATGAATTAGCGTTCCGTATGCAAGGGTGCGCGCCTGAAACCATCAACATCGACGAGGAGAGCGAGGAGACCAAGCGCCTGTACGGGCTGGACAATAAGGTGAGCGAGCCTTTCGGCAGGCAGTGTCTGATGGCCCGCAGGCTCGTCGAGCGAGGTGTGCGTGCCGTGCAGCTCTGGAACGGAGCGGTGGTGAACCAGAATGTCGATACGTGGGACGCGCACAGTAGCATTGTTAGTAATCATGGGCGTCATGCCCCCGAGGTCGATAAGCCCATTGCGGGCCTGATTACGGACCTGAAGCGCCGAGGTCTGTTGGATGAAACTCTGGTACTCTGGCACTCCGAATTCGGCCGGATGCCGCTTTCGCAAAAGGGCATCGGGCGCGATCATAATCCCGGCGCGCTGACCGTTTGGATGGCGGGCGCGGGCATCAAGGGCGGACAAACCATAGGCGCAACGGATGAGTTCGGCTACAAAGCCGCCGAACAGATCGCCACCGCGCACGATGTGCACGCGTCGATTCTGTACCTATTGGGCATCGACCATAAACGATTGACGTATTACTATAACGGCCGCAATATGCGGTTGACTGATGTGGCCGGGGAACTGATCCCGCAGATAACGGGTTAGGCGAGTACCGGTAACACCACGAATACGTGGTTTGGAATTCGTGGGTGTTACCGCACAACTCTGAAGATTAATGACTTTACATCTTTGGGGTCGACCGTCAAAAATAGAGTATGCAGATGGAACACTACAGCACGAGCGGGCCAGTTAGCGGTTCGGCGGTTGGGGTAAGCATCGATACTACTTGTATCGTCCAACAGGTCGGCAGCGTAAAGGAAGCTCGCGCTTTGCCGCGCGGCTCTATCATCGGCGATATTCACGGCGGACTGACCTTTACGGACGCAGTTGCCGCCGCTTTGGAATCCCGCAGCGCGGGGGGCTGGCAGGAACTGCGGACGCACTCCGGCGAGACCTGGACCATCATCGTCCTGAGCCGTTAACGGAGTCGCGTCGCAAACCGGCGCGATCCCACGTGTGCGCCCTCGCGGCCTTCGCGGAGCACTGACACTCAGAAATCTGCCTTTCATTCCTGTCGGGCTTCGGAACTTTTCGGGTTCTTGCGCGTATGATCTCACAGCATGCGCCATGTTTTCCGCAGATTTCTGGCTGCGCCGGTATTCACGGG
>JAFAWA010000322.1 GCA_019242155.1 Terriglobia bacterium
GAATTCTGTGTTACAGTAAGGGGTTCTAAAAGAACAATTTGGCGCAATGCCCGAACAGATTCTACTGCAAGGGAAAATCCTGGGGACAGAGGAGTTTTTGCTGGCCGGTTCGACCGAAGGCCGCGCTACGCGTTCGGCGGGAGAAGACGTACTTGCCGGAAGATTCCAGTGGATTACTCTCATTTGTGAAGTGCTGCCGCGCGCTCTTTTGGCGGAACTAGGTCTGGCGAGAATTCTCCTGGGTTCGAGCGGCGGCGGACAGTTTCTGGTGGTCCTTCCCGGAGAGGTCCGTGAAACAGCCGAAACTTTCTTGCGCCAGGCAGCGCAGCAAATCGCGGAACTGAGCGGCCTGCGCGCCAGTCTCCTGTGGGCCGTCACAGACAATCTGGGTGACTGGGCTGTGATCCGGAAGCGCCTGAATGACGAACTGGAGCGCAAGCGTTTTACGCCGCTCGCGGGATCGAACGGAAATGCATTTCAACCGTTCGCCGCCGCATCGAACAGCGATGCGGATGCCTACTTTGCGCGTGAGCTCGGAGCTAAGATACGCGAAGCTTCTCGTGTCGGCTGGTCGCCCGATAACGCCGGAAAAGTGACTGCCGGCGAGGGCAAATTCTCTTGGAATCTGAGTTCGAATCTCTCGCCCGATTCGATCATGCTGGCTCGCCATGCGGCTCCTTCTGACGACGGCAAGTCGGCCGCACCCGTGCAGTCGCTGGCGCGGCGGGCCCAGGGGCGCTCGATCTGGGGCGTCCTTCGGGGTGATGTGGACAACTTTGGTTTACGGCTGCGCCGGGTTCACAGCATTGAAGAGCACGTGCCGCTCTCGGTGTTGTACAAGCAGTTTTTTGCAGGCGAATTGGAAGTGCTGTGCTCGCTACCGGAGTTCTGGCGCAAAGTTACCATTCTCTATGCCGGCGGGGATGACTTTGCGGTGTACGGTTCGTGGGATGCGTTAATTGCCTTGGCCCGCGAGGTGCAGCGGCTGTTCCATCGGTTCACAGAGGAGAACTTGAAGGAGTATCCGGGAGCTGAAGGAAAAACGATTTCGATGGCGATCGCACTCGCTCCGGAAATCTTTTACCCATTGGCTTCGGTTTACGAGGAGGCCGGCCGTAATTTGGATCTGGCGAAAGCCGCGGATAAGGATTGCATCTATATACTTGGCCGCATTCTGGAATGGCGGCACCTGAATGATGCGGCGGACCTCAAAGACACAGTTACGCGATTGGTTCATGATTTCCGCATGTCGAAGCAGTTTCTGTATCAGTTGCGGAGTTTCTACCGGCATGAAGCTCACGCCGGAACACCCGGTCTGCCCGCGGAGGAGGTCCAACGGACCTGGCGTTTCCAGCGGCGCTTCAACCGGGTTTTGAGCGGCACCCGTGATCGCGAGTTTCAGAAACTCCGTTCGCACTTAGTAAATGAATTAGTCGGCCGCAAGACCGCGGAAGTGAAACTGCGGCCCGCTGGACTCGTCGCCCTGGAATGGGCCAGACTCATAACCGAAGGATAAGCACATGGCGCAAGAACAGGAAGCGCGCAGCCAGGGGGGTGGACCGCGCGAAAACCGTCCGCCGCGCGAAGGCCGCGGACCGCGGGAGGGCGGTGGCGGACCGCATGGCGGAGATCGAGATCGCGACCGTGATCGCGGGGACCGGCGCGGCGATCGGGGAAGGCCCGAGGGTCCGCCGGAAATCGAATTAGAGAAGCTGATCAGCGACAGTCTGTACCTGGATAACCAGGCGCACGCGGTAGTCAGCCGCATGCGCGATATGGATTCCGGCACCAAGAGTCAGTTGCGGCGCCTGTACAGCGCCGTGCGCCGCGCTGTCCGGGCCCCGGAGAACGAGCGGCAACATGAGTTCGTGATGCTCCGCGCCCGGCTCGCGTATACGATCGCCCGGCATGGGCTGCGCAGCCTGGATCAACTGGAGAAGCTGCTGCTGCAGGTGACCCGCAAGAACGATATACGCGGTTACGAGCGATTCAAGGACCTTTTCGAGGCCATCGTGGCCTACAACGAGTAAACATGAGCGCACATACCTCCCAGACGGAGTTGAAACTGGTCGGCAAGTTGATTTTGGAAGGCGAACTACGCTGCGAAACCGGCCTGCACGTAGGCGCGGGCAAAGGCTCTCTGGAGATTGGCGGATCGGATAATCCGGTGGTCAAAGACGCCTTCGGACGGCCTTACGTTCCCGGCAGTTCGCTGCGCGGCAGAATCCGATCGCTACTGGAGCAGGCGTCCGGCCTAGCAGTGCCCGCCGAACTGGTATATCTTTCACGGCGCAAAGGGCAGGAGGTGCGCATTCACCAGAGCGACCGGCCGGATGATGAGATCTGTTTGCTTTTTGGCCGCAATCCGGGACGGTTGGAACGTGTGCAAGGGGAAACGCTCGAGACGGCGCAGGCAACGCCCGCCCGCCTGGCGGTATTTGACGCCCTGCTCGATCCGGAGAGCATTACGCCGCAGATGCGGGAAAACTTGGATGACGAATTGACCGAAGTCAAAAGCGAAAACGCCATCGACCGTATCACGTCCCAGGCGAATCCGCGGACGCTCGAGCGGGTGCCCGCCGGGGCGCGCTTCCGCACGCGCTTCGTTATGGATGTGCTTTGCGATGAAGATGCGCCTTTATTCCTCCGTTTGCTCGAGGGCCTGCGGCTGCTCGAAGACGATACGCTCGGCGGCGGCGGCTCGCGCGGCAGCGGCCGCGTCAGTTTCAGCGGCTTGCGGCTGGTATGGCGAGGCCGCAACTATTACAGCGGTTCCGGACCCGAAAAAGAGATCGCCGCAGGCGCCACGCTCGGCGCGATCCAGAGCACTGTGAACGAATCGGCCTTCGGTTTTCTTCACGAGGAGCAATGAATCCGGGATTAGTGATCAAGCTGAGGCCTACCGGGCCTTGGCGGATCGGACCGGATTCGGGCGCGCGGAACCAGGTCGACGCGATTTATCACAGCGATACCTTGTACTCGGCCGTCAGCGCGGCAATGGCGCGGTTGGGATGGTTCGACGACTGGCTGGGCGCCACTGCACGTAACGGCTCGCCCGCCGTCATTTTCAGTTCGTGTTTCCCTTTTGTCGAAGAGATCGGGTTTGTAGTGCCGCCCCGCACCATCTGGCCGCCCACATCGCCGGCGCTGCTATCGGCGCGGGTGCGTTGGAAGAGTGCGCGGTTTGTTCCGTTGGGGATCGTGCCGGCTCTGCTCGCCGGGCAATCTCTCGACGAGAACCAGTGGGCGGTGGACGGGCTTAGCGGCTGCCTGTTACCGGCGGGGAGGTCTGGTCCGTTTCGCACAGGCGTTCGCTTCAATGCGGCGGTGGACCGGCTGACCGGCGCCGCGGAACGACACTCCGTCGCGTGTCTCGAGTTCCGGCCGGGGGCGGGCCTGTGGGTCGTGGCCTCCTTCGCCGATCAGGCCGCCTATCAGCATTGGCAGGACCGGTTAAAAACAGCGTTTCGCGTGTTGGCCGACAGCGGCTTCGGCGGCGAACGTTCGCGGGGATGGGGCCGCGCGGAGACTCCCGAATTTACCGACGGAATGCTTCCAGAGATGATTTTGGATTCGCGGGCGCAATCCGGGGGCGCGGGTCAGGAGCCTGAAGCCGGCGAAAGCCCGGCTGCAGAGGCCGCATCCGCGCCACCGGAAGCTTCTATCCCTGCCATCGACCCAAACGGAGCCGAACCTTCAACGGAACCCGAACACATCACGGAGCCTGAATCGCCGGCCCCCGACACCCGGCCCCCGGTTCCTGATTCCGCCGGCCCTCAGTGGCTGCTCTCGCTGTTTACACCGGGTGCCGCCGATTCGATCGACTGGGACCGCGGCAACTACACTGTGCTCGCTCGCGGCGGGCGCATCGAAAGCCCATTTCGTTCGGGCGAATTGAAGAAGCAGATCAACATGGTGAGCGAAGGCTCGGTGTTGTACGCAGCCGCCGCCCTGCGCGGATCAGCAGCGGATGTGGCTCCGGACGGCTTCGAGCACCCCGTTTTCCGCGTGGGATTTGCCGTTTCCATTCCACTGCCGGAGGCGAGTTGATGCGCTACCGGCTTACCTGTCTAACGCCAACGCTGGTGGGCGACGGCCGGAAACTCGCGCCCATTGACTATATGGTCTGGAAGGACCACGTCAATGTTCTCGATCAGTGGCGCATCTTTCGTCTACTGGCCAGAGGCCCGCGGCTCGAGGGCTATCTAGCTCAGCTCAAGAAAGCGGACAAGCTGGATTTTGCCTCCTGGGGCGGCTTTGCGCAGAACTTTGCCGGGCGCAGAATTCCTTTCGAGAGTCCGGCGTACGCCGCTTATTGGAACCGCGCTATGGGCGAGAGTCTGCACATCCCGACATTCGCCACCGGTGCTTCCGGACAGTATCTGCCCGCGGCTGCGATGAAAGGGGCGCTGCGTACAGGGATGTTGTTCGCAAACTGGCGCGAGGGGATGCTGCAGGACGTGCTGGAGCGCGTAAAGAGCGAGCGAGGCGCTTGGAGGCCGGCGGCGATCGTGGAAGACCGCGCGTTGGGCTCGGCCGGCGCAAACCGAATGCGCTTCGTGGCCGCCGGTGACTCTTCGCCCGTCAACGCCACGCAATTCAAGATCTATCTGTTACGGACCTCCACGTTACAGCCCCGCGGCGGGCACTATACCCTGGGGTGGAAGCAGAGCCCGCGCGGCGCAGTGGATGGTTCGCGCCCTGAAGACAGCACGCCCGTATTCGCCGAGATGTCCGAGCCCGGATCGTGGTTCGAAGGCAGTTGGAAAGAGGAAGATTTCTATCTTCAGCCCGAGGTCCGCCGGGCGATTCGTTGGCCCGAATCTTTCGATCGAGCTACGGTGTTTGAGGCCGCTAACGTATATGCCGCCGGACTCCTTTCGGTACAGCGCCATTACGCCGCGAGTGCAGGAATGGGTTTGCTCGACAAAAATCTTGAGGCGCTCGAGCAGCGGCTGGCCCAGACCCGGGAGAAGGGCGGATGCCTGTTGCAGCTTGGTTGGGGCGGAGGTCTTCTGACGAAGAGTTCCTGGCTCGACACGACTAATCCCGAGTACCGGCAGATACTCCAGCAGTTCGCGCTCTATAACCGCGCTCTTTCAACCAACCTTCCCTTTCCGAAAACGCGGCGCATCGTTTTCTTAAACAATAAGCCGGCCACGCTGCCCGGATGGGCGGAACTCACCATTCAGTAGGTGTCCCGGAAGGGGCCGCGCGGGTTCACCGGTAGTCGGGAGCTAGGAAATCGAAGTCACAACCCAGGTGCGCCTGGGTGACATGATCCAGAAACAGCCTGCCGTAGCCGCGATCATAGTGGCGCGGCGGTGGTTCGAAGTCACCCAGGCGATGTCGAATCTCCTGCGGCGACACTGATAGCTCGAGCTTGCGCGCGGCAACGTCTAGGACTATTTCGTCACCGGTGCGTATGGCCGCCAAAGGCCCGCCTACCGCGGATTCCGGAGACACGTGCAGCACTACTGTCCCATAGGAAACGCCGCTCATCCGAGCATCGGAAATGCGGACAATGTCGTTTACTCCCTGGTTCAGCAATTTGCGCGGCATCGGAATGTGGCCCCACTCCGGCATTCCAGGAGCGCCTTTGGGACCGCAATTGCGCATCACCAAAATGGAATTGCGATCGACGGGCAGATCGTCGCTATCGAGTTTCGCTGTCATCTCATCGCGGGTCTCGAACACATAAGCCGGCCCACGGTGCTGGAGCAACTCCGGTGAAGCGGCGGTCTGTTTTATGACGGCGCCATCCGGAGCAAGATTGCCGTACAAGATGGCGATGCCGCCTTCGGTCGAAAGCGGTTGTGTCCGAGACCGGATCACAGCGTCGTTCCGGGATTGCGCGGTTCGGATATTCTCGCCCAGGCTCTTGCCGTTTACGGTGAGACATTCGGTATGGAGCAGGTCCCCAATCCGGTTCATCAGGGCGGGCAAGCCTCCGGCGTAGAAGAAGTCTTCCATCAAGTGTTCGCCCGAGGGCTTCACGTTTGCGAGGCAAGGAGTACGGCGGGAGCGGCGGTCAAAATCGTCGAGCGTGAGCCGTATCCCGAGTCTTCCCGCCATTGCCGCGAGATGAATGACGGCGTTGGTCGAACCACCGAGCGCCATCAGGACTGTGATGGCATTCTCGAACGCTTCGCGAGTCATGATGCGTGAAGGTTTGAGATCCTGCTCGATCATATCCACGGCTGCGCCTCCGCTCAATTCGGCCATCGCCATCCGGCGCGAATCGGGCGCGGGAATATTAGCGCACCCAGGCAGAGACATACCGAGCGCTTCGGCAAGGCTGGTCATAGTGGAGGCCGTGCCCATCACCGTGCAATGCCCGCTGGTACGGGCTATGCAGCCTTCGATCTCGCACCATTCTTCATCTGTCAGGCGCCCGGTTCGATAGAGGTCGAAGAGTTTTCTGCCGTCTGTACCGGAGCCGAGCCGCTGTCCTTGCCATTGTCCGGCCAGCATTGGGCCGCCCGGGACTACGATGGCCGGGATGTCGGCACTGGCGGCGCCCATCAACTGCGCGGGTGTGGTCTTGTCACAGCCGCAGAGCAGCACCACCGCGTCCATTGGATTGGCGCGAATCGACTCCTCCACATCCATAGACATTAAGTTGCGGAACATCATGGTGGTCGGCTGCATAAACATTTCGCCGAGACTGATGGTGGGAAATTCGAGCGGAACTCCGCCGGCCGCAAGAACACCGCGCTTCACCGCTGCCGCTACCTCGCGCAGATGCGCGTTGCAGTTGTTGAGTTCGCTCCACGAATTACAGATCCCGACAACCGGCTTTCCCTCGAAAATATCGGCGGGGAAGCCTTCCGAGCGCAGCCACGCACGGCGGGAAAATCCGGGGTACCCGGGAGTCTGAAACCAGCCACTGCTTCGCTTGTTTTTCATCTTGGTCTATTGGACAACTACCAGGTGATAGTTTCGCTTTCCGGTGCGTAACAGCATAGCTTCCGGCCAGCGCAGATCTTCGCTCGAGACACTCCTTTGCACCGAGCTTTCCCGCTGGTTGTAAAGATAGACTCCTCCACCTTCGATGAGTTTGCGCGCGGCCGCTTTACTTTCCGCCAGGCGTGTTCGCACTAGTAAGTCGACGAGACTGATCGCGGAATGCAATTCTTCGAGTGAAACCTTGGTGGCCGGAATCTCTCGCGATAACATAGCGATGGTTTCCGAAGATGCCTCTTCCGTGGAGCCTGAGAACAGAATGCGGCTGGCCGCTTCCACCGCGGCTACCGCCGGTATTCCGTGAACGATACCGGTGGCCTCAGCCGCCAATACGCGCTGTGCTTCGCGCTTCTCCGGGCTGGTTTCGACCTCTCGCTCGAGTTCTCGTATCTGCTCGGCGTCAAGAAAGGTAAACAGTTTCAGATACGGAATCACCTCCGCATCCGCGGTCTGTACCCAATATTGGTACATCTGATAGGGACTGGTCCTGTTCGCATCAAGCCACACCGCGCCTTCTTCGGTTTTGCCGAACTTCTTGCCGGTGGAAGTGGTCAACAGCGGCGCAGTGATGCCGAAAGCTCGCTGCCCCACCACGCGGCGGATCAGTTCCATTCCGGACACAATGTTGCCCCACTGATCGCTGCCGCCTAATTGAATGGTGCAATCGCAGACCAGAAACAGGTGCAGGAAGTCATAGGCCTGGAGCAGCATATACGTGAATTCGGTATACGAGATGCCTTGATCGCGCTCTTCCAGCCGAGTCCGCACCGAATCCCGTTTGATCATTTCGTTTACGGAAAAATGCTTCCCTATATCGCGCATGAAGTCGACCAGTGACAAAGGCAGGAGCCACTCGGCATTGTTCAGGAGAAGGCCCTGGGAAGCGGAGGAGAGATCAAAGAATTTTGCAAGCTGCCGTCCGATGCCCGCGATATTGCGTTCGGCATCGGCCTTCGTCAGAAGCGTGCGTTCCGCGGCCTTACCGCTGGGGTCGCCGATCAGGCCCGTCCCTCCGCCAAGCAACGCGATGGGCCGATGGCCGTGCCGTTGCGCATGGGCCAGCGCCATCACGGGGACTAGACTGCCCAGGTGCAGGCTATCGGCCGTGGGATCGAATCCAACGTAGAGCGTCCGCTGCTTCTCCGAGAGATGCGATTCGATATCGGGACTGGTAACTTTTTCGAGGAAGCCGCGCCAGCGCAGTTCGGCCAAATAGGAATTTTCAGGGTCGTTGTGCAAACTTCATCTTGCCATATAGAACCCAATAGCAAGACGGCGATCACATCATGGCAACGGGCGGCGCGGGCTCTTCCGGGTGTCCGGCATTGGCCAGAGGGATGCGCACCAGCACCCAGGCAATCAGAAACATCACCACCGCCCCGAGCCAATAGGAGGGCTCTTTGAAAATCACGGGCAGCGGCCACTGCTTGAAGTTGAACGTGGCGGTAACCAGGCCGGCAAGAGCCTCACCCGCAATCAGGCCGGAGGCTATAAGAATGCCGACGTTCTCAACGCGCGCCCGCTGGCCTTCGTTGAAGCCGGCCCGGCGCACCCGGGAGTCGGTAAACCACCGAATCACTCCGCCCACGAAAATCGCCGAAGTGGTGGCAAATGGAAGATACATGCCGATCGCCACCAGCATGGGGCTTTTCACCTTAAACATGATCATAGCGATGCCCATCAGGATGCCAGCGATTACCAAGGGCCACGCCATATCGCCGCCCACGATGCCCTGAGCCAACGCCGCCATCAGGCCTGCCTGCGGCGCGGATAGAGCGCGATCGCCGAAACCGATGCCGCCCGCGTTGATGTTCCCCTGATGCAGCACCAAGAGCGGGAAGTACATTACGGTGCTCGCGACCACGACCGCAATCAGTTCCACGATTTGGATGTAACGCGGGGTGCCGCCAAGAATGTATCCTACTTTGAAGTCCTGCAGTAACTCGCCCGCCACAGCCGAGGAGACACACACCACGGCGGCCACGCCCAAAACCGCCGCGACACCGCCGATTCCGGAGACTCCCATCGAAACCATCAAGAGAGCGGCGATTACCAGAGTGGATAGCGTCAGCCCCGAAATCGGATTATTGGAGGAGCCAATGACACCCACAAGATAACCGGAGACAGTAGCGAAAAAGAAGCCGATGATCAGCATTACCAGAGCGGCTGCGATTCCACCCGTGACTAACCCGGAGATATAGACGTAGAGCACACACATCAGTAGGAAAGTGACTCCGATTAACGAGAAAACGGTTTTCGAACTCATATACCGTTCCGTGCGGCGAACCGATTCGAGCGCGGGGTGTGAACCGCGCAGTTCGGCAAAAGCTCTGCCCAATCCGGCGAAGAGATTCTTGCGCATCCGGAACAGCGTGTAGCAGGTGCCGACCATCATGGCTCCTACCGCGATCGGGCGGACAATGAAACGCCACACCGCATTGGCCAGCCCAAGCCAGCTTGCGTCTGCGTTAGAGCCGGGCGGCAGATAGTTCTGCAGTTGCGGCCCGAGGAAGAAAATCAGCACCGGTATCAGCAATCCCCAGGCAACTACGCTTCCGGAGAAATTCAGCGCCGCAAGCTCGGGCCCGATAATGTAACCCACCCCGATGTAAGCCGGGCTGACTGTGGGAGCTGCGCAAGTAGAGACACCGCCGGTTCCCAAAATCTGATTGGAACCTGTGGCGCCCAGTGTGACCCGGCTCCGGCCTAATTGGCCGACGCGAAAAAAGAAATCGTGATCCGGCGCGAAGAGATTGAATGCCCCGGCTAGAAATGTAGCGGCGCCAAAGCCCATGTTGTAGAAAAGATATTTCGCGGCTTTGGCCCCTTGCTGTCCAGCTTTATGAATTTCTGAAGCGGCGACCGACTCCGGGAATGGAAGTTCGCGGTCTTCCACCATCACGCGACGGATTAGGGAGACGAATAAAACGCCCAATACGGAGCCGACGATCATCAGCGCCGTAGATTTCCAATAGGCGTCACCCACGCCGAACGAAGGCCACGCGTGGGCCATGACAAAAGCGGGAAGGGTGAAGACCGCGCCCGCGGCCACAGACTCACCAATCGAGCCCGCGGTACGGGCGATATTCTCTTCGAGTATCGATCCTTTTCCCAGGCGCAACACGGCCATTCCAATGACCGCGGCCGGGTATGTGGCGGCAATGGTCTGTCCGGCGCGGAGCCCGAGGTACGCATTGGCTGCGCCCAGGATCACGGTCATAACGAGGCCCAGGAGCACCGCCCGCAACGTGAACTCTTTCATCTTGACGTGCTCGGGTACAAACGGGCGATGGCGAAGGATCTGTTCTTTTTCCTGCGGCGGCGTCATAGGAGTCGCGTCCCCGGCGAAACCCTAGGATAACTCGCCGGCCTAAATGATAAGCCGGGAGAAACAGCCATAGAGCACAGCAATCGACAGCTACAGCGGTTCTGTCAGAACACCAGCTACAATGAGGGTATGGGGTTCCAGCCTTCCACATCCCGCCCCGCTCTGTTCGGCTCCGATTAGCCGGCACCCATCTCTCGCGGCATCCGGTCTCCGGATAGATATCAGTTTCTAAAAGCAACTTAGGAGAAGTTTATGCTTCAAACACAGACACCGGTACGCCCGGATCTGCCCAGCCTCACTGGTCCTCTGCCCGGCCCGCGCGCCCGTGCCGTGATTGAACGGGATCAGCAGGTCGTCTCACCTTCCTATACACGGTGCTATCCGTTGGTGGCGGAGCGAGGCGAAGGCGCAATAGTCGAGGACGTGGATGGTAACCGGTTTCTCGATTTCAATGCCGGCATAGCCGTGGTCGCTGCCGGTCACTGCCATCCGCGCGTGGTGGAGGCGATCCGGGCACAGGCCGAGCGGCTCATTCACATGTCCGGAACCGATTTTTACTATGAGGAGATGGTCGCGCTTGCCGAAAAGCTCGCGGAAATCGCGCCCGGCGACGTTCCGCGGCGGGTCTCGTTCGGAAACTCCGGCGCCGAAGCCATGGAAGGAGCTATCAAGCTGGCCCGCTACGCTACGGGCCGGGACAAGATCATCGCATTTTTCGGAGCCTTCCATGGGCGCACTATGGGGGCGCTCTCGCTTACGGCGCGCCGGGCCGTCCAACGCACCGGATTCGGGCCGCTACTGCCCGGCGTGGTCCACGCGCCGTATCCGTACTGTTATCGCTGCCCTTTCGGCAGACAGCCCGAGAACTGCGCCGTAGAATGCGTCTCGCACATAGAAAATACCTTGCTCAAGACTATCGCTCCGCCGGAAGAGACCGCCGCCATCGTCCTTGAACCCATACAAGGTGAAGCCGGGTATGTTGTGCCGCCGCGCAAGTTTTTTGATGAACTCGAACGGGTGAGCAGGGAAAATGATATTCTGCTGATTTTCGATGAGGTGCAGTCCGGCATGGGGCGTACCGGAAAGATGTGGGCGGCGGAGCATTTTGGGGCCGTGCCGGACATCTTTGCCGTCGCCAAAGGTATCGCGAGCGGCATGCCGCTTGGCGCTACTGTGGCTCGGGCCGATCTGATGACCTGGAGGCCCGGAGCCCACGCGTCCACCTTTGGGGGCAATCCGGTTTCCTGCGCCGCCGCGCTGGTCACTATTGGTTTGCTCGAAGAACGGTTGGTCGACAATGCTGCGCGCATGGGCGCATATCTCATGGATCGGTTGCGGGATTGGCCGCGCCGGTTTCCCGTTGTAGGCGATGTGCGTGGGCTCGGACTCATGATCGGCATTGAGTTGGTACGCGATCAGGCCTTGAAAACGAAGGCTCCCGAGCTTCGCGACGAAATAGTCAACCGCGCCTTTGAGCGGGGGCTCCTCATTTTGGGAGCCGGAGACAGCACACTGCGTTTGTGCCCGCCTCTGATAATCACGCCGGATCAGTGCGATTTTGCGCTGGAAACGCTCGAACAGTGCATTCGCGAGGCAAGCCGGAACGAATGACGATCCTCGACGTCGGCTGCGGGATTCGCAAGCAGCCCGGTTCCATTGGAATCGACCGCAATCCCGCCAGCCGCGCCGACGTTCTCGCCGA
>JAFAWA010000329.1 GCA_019242155.1 Terriglobia bacterium
GCGCGGATATCGGTGATGGGCGGGGAGCAGGCGGCGAGCGTGCTCGCGACCGTGCGCCGGGACAACCTCGAAGCGGCAGGGAAAAGCTGGAGCGCGGAGGAGGAGGAGAAGTTCAAAGCGCCCATACGGCAGCAGTATGAAGCGCAAGGCCACCCGTATTATTCGAGCGCACGGCTGTGGGACGACGGCGTGATCGATCCGGCGGACACGCGAACGGTACTGGCTCTAGGGCTGTCGGCCGCCTTGAATGCACCGATTGAGCCAACGCAGTTTGGCCTCTTCCGGATGTAGCATGTTCCGAAAAATCCTGATTGCCAACCGGGGCGAAATCGCCTGCCGTGTGATCCGCACAGCCCAACGCTTGGGGATTCGCACAGCGGCGGTTTATTCGGAAGCCGATGCGGACGCATGGCATGTGGAGATGGCGGACGAGGCATATGGAATCGGGGCGGCGCCCGCGCGCGAAAGCTATCTGAATATAGGGCGCATTCTCGAGGTGGCGGAGCGCTCGGGCGCGCAGGCGATTCATCCGGGCTATGGATTCTTGAGCGAAAACGCGGAGTTCGCGGAGGCCTGCGAAAAGGCCGGGATCGTTTTCATCGGGCCGCCGGCAAGCGCGATTCGGGCCATGGGCTTGAAGGCAGCGGCTAAGGACCTGATAGCACGGTCGGGGGTTCCCGTGGTGCCGGGTTACCAAGGCGCGGAACAGGATCTGGCCAGCTTCGCGGAGGCTGCGGCGCGGATAGGTTATCCGGTGCTGTTGAAGGCGTCGGCGGGAGGCGGCGGGAAGGGGATGCGGATTGCTGGAGGCCCTGAGGAATTGGCCGGTGCGATGGCTTCGGCCAAACGGGAGGCGGCATCTTCCTTCGGCAATGACCGGCTGCTGCTTGAGAGATATCTGACCCGGCCGCGGCACATCGAGGTGCAGGTCTTCGCCGACCGGTACGGCAATGTGATCCCGTTATATGAAAGGGACTGCTCGATTCAGCGGCGGTATCAGAAGGTGATTGAAGAAGCGCCCGCGCCGGGGCTGGACGCGGCGCAGCGAAATGCGATGGGCGATGCGGCCTGCGCGGCTGCGAGCGCCATCGGGTACGTGAATGCGGGGACAGTGGAATTCATCGTCCAAGGCGACGTTTTCTATTTCATGGAGATGAACACGCGGCTGCAGGTGGAGCATCCGGTGACGGAGGCGATTACGGGGCTCGATCTGGTGGAGTGGCAGCTGCGAGTGGCGGCGGGGGAACGGTTGCCGCGCAGGCGCGAGGATCTGCGGATGGAAGGGCACGCGATTGAGACGCGGATCTATGCGGAGGACCCGAGGCATGATTTCCGGCCGTCGATTGGAAAGCTGACTCACCTGCGGAGCCCGTGCCAGAGCGAGTTTGTGCGCGTGGATAGCGGGGTACGGGCTGGAGATTCGATTTCGATTCACTACGATCCGATGATCGCGAAGCTGATCGTCCGGGGCGCGGACCGGGACGAAGCAGTTGCGCGCCTGCGGCAGGCGCTGGCGGAGTACGAGATCGCGGGAGTGACGACCAACGTGGCGTTTCTGAGCGCGGTGGCCGCGCATCCGGCCTATGAGCGCGCCGAGTTGGACACGGGGTTTCTGGAGCGCTACGGCGCGGAGTTGCTTACGCCGCCAAGAGCGGCTTCGCGGACGGTGCTCGCGGCCGCGGTTCTGCACGTATTGATCGAAGAGCAGCAAAAGACGGAAGAGCGGGCGGCGGCTTCGAACGATCCATGGTCGCCGTGGGACGAGCTTACGGCGTGGCGGATGAACGGTGAAGGTTACCAGGACCTGCTGTTTCAGGATGGCGAACGCGAACTGACGCTGCGTGTGTACCCGCGGCGGAAAGGCGCCTGGCGGGTCGATTTTCCGGACGGCAGCGGGCAACTGGAGAAGCGTGCGGGCGCGGCGTATCTGGACGGCGCGAAACTTACGTGCAATGCGGTGGAAAGCGGGAACGAACTGATCGTGTTTGAGGAAGGCGCGGATTACCACCTGAAGCGGATCGATCCGCTGACGCCTCACGGGGCAGAGCGGGAAGCCGGCGGCCGTCTAACCGCGCCGATGCCGGGGCGGATCATGCAGGTGCTGGTTCAGAAGGGAGCTGCGGTGAAGTACGGCGCGCCGCTCCTGATTCTCGAAGCGATGAAGATGGAGTACACCATTACGGCGCCGGTGGACGGCACCATTGACGAAATTCGTTATGCTCCAGGCGACGTGGTGGAAGAGGGCGCTGAACTGATTACGCTTTCTTAGCGAGGTGGGGAACGTTCGTTCCCGATTTGGATGACGAGTGACTATCCTTGAACTCTTCGCTCTTTACCGTGCCAGAATCGTTCGCGGAGTTCGCGCTTGAGAATCTTACCGGTACCGGTTTTGGGGAGCGGGCCTTCGGTGAACTCGACCATGCGCGGGAGTTTGAAGCGGGCCAGTCGGGTTTCGAGAAACGAAATGAGCTGCGGCTGATCGAGCGACTGACCTGGTTTCAATACCACAACGGCTGCGGGCACCTCGCCCCATCTGGCGTCCGGCGCGGCCACCACGGCGCACTCAAGCACGGCGGGATGGGCGAAGATGGCCTTCTCCATTTCAACTGAGGAGATGTTCTCGCCGCCGCTGATGATGATCTCTTTTTTGCGGTCCACAATCTGGACGTAGTTCTCTTCGTCCCAGACCGCCATGTCACCGGTATGCAGCCAGCCTCGGGTCATCACGGCGTCGGTGGCGGCGGGCTCTTTGTAGTAGCCGTCCATGACGTTATCGCCCCGCACCACGATTTCGCCCATGGTTTGCATGTCGCGGGGGACATCGTAGCCTTTGGGGTCGACGACGCGCATCTCGCAACCGGGGACGGGCCAGCCGGCCATGGCCTGGCGGCGAATGCGGTCGGCGTCATCAATGAAAGAAACGCTGCTCTTGGTCCGCGCAGTGCTCACGAGCGGCGAGGTTTCGGTCAGCCCGTAACCGGAGATGATGCGGCAGCGGAAGGCCTGTTCCATGCGGGCGATCAGTTCGGGAGAGGATGCCGCGCCGCCGATGTGAATCTCTTGCATGGTTGCGGTGTCGAATTTGGCGAGGTCGGGGCAGTTCAGAAGCGCATTGGCCATGGTGGGGACGAGCGAGCAGGAGGTAACTCGCTCTTCTTCCATCAGCTTGAGGACCCGGGGCGGATCGAAGCGGCGTACCATGATATGCCTTGCGCCGAGCATGGTCGCGGTTTGCGGGCGTCCCCAGCCGTTGGCGTGGAACAAGGGAATGGTGTGCAGCTCGATGATATCGTCGCGGCAGTATCCGGTCATTGCGACCATCAAGGAATGCAGGAACAGGGTGCGGTGGGAGAGCATTACGCCTTTGGGCGCGCCGGTGCTGCCGCTGGTGTAAAACAGCTCGGCGATTTCGTTTTCGTCGAACGAGAAGATGTCGGGGCGGTCGATGCGACCGTGGGATAGCAGTTCGTCGAGCGTTAGGTCGGCTTCGGAGGCCGGGCCATCAATGCCGACGAAGCGCGGGATAGTGCGGCAGGCCTGCCGCAAAGGGCCGATGTAAGCGGCAAAGTCACTCTCATAGAGCACGAGGCGGGGCTCGGCATGATTGAGGATGGCGATCAGCTCGGCGGGCTGCAATCTCACATTGAGAGGCATCACGATGCCCCGCATCAAGGGCACGCCGAAGTAGCCTTCGAGGAGCTGGCTGGTGTTGAAACTCAGATAGGCGACGCGGTCGCCCGGCTGCACTCCCTCGGCAAGCAGGCCGGCGGCCAGCCGTTCGCAGCGCTCGCCGAACTCTGCATAGGTGTAGCGGCACGGGCCTGAGACAACGCCGATCTTCGGGGCGTACAGATCTACAGCGCGGTAGAGGCAACGAATCGGCGTGAGCGGCACGTTCATGGCGATGCTCCTCGCAAGAGCTATAGATTTACCACATTAGAGTAAATCAATAGGGGAGAGCCGGCCACCGTCAATGACGAGCACCTGGCCGGTGATGTACGAAGCGCGGCCGGTCGCGAGGAGCAGCGCGGTTTCGGCAATCTCCTCAGGTTGGCCGAGATGCCGGATGGGCTGGCGCTCCAGAATTTGCGCAAGCTTGGCCGGATCTTTCCAGTAATATTGGCTGAGCGCGGTTTGGACCAACCCGGGCGCGATGGCATTCACGCGCACTCCGGCAGGGCCGAGTTCCTGCGCGTAGGACTTGGTCATCATAATCAGCGCGGCCTTGGTCATGCTGTAGAGCATGCCGTGGTACTGGGGCTTTAAGCCTGAAATGGACGCGATGTTGATGATAGAACCGCTGCCTCGCGCGCACATGCCGGGCGCCACCGCCTGTATCAACCGAAATGCGCTCTTTAGATTGATCTCGACCATCTTGTCGAACTTGGATTCATCCACTTGAAGGACCGGTTCCTGGGCGATATTTGTGCCGGCGTTGTTGACGAGGATGTCAATGTGACCGAACTGCTGGTTGGCAGTGCCGATCAGATGCTGAATATCGGCGGGGCGGCCGACATGGCAGGCGATTGGATGGATTCTTCCGGGGAGGCTTTGGAGATCGCGGGCTACCTCGTTCAGAGTTTCCTGTTTGCGGCCGCAAATGATGACGGCGGCTGCTTCGCGGGCAAACACGGAGGCTATGGCTTTCCCGATGCCGCGGCTCGCACCGGTGACGATGGCTACTTTGTTGTCGAGAGCCGGCATTGCGCTGCGGGCTGGCAGCTATTCAGAGTAACAGGCCGGTCAAGAGCACGAGACACTCACAGATCTCGACCGTAGCGCCCAGGGTGTCGCCGGTGATGCCGCCGATCTTACGCCGGGACCACAGACCGAACCACGCGGAGGCTGCGGCAACTACGAGCCAGCAGAGGAGCGCTGTCCATGGTCCTGCGGGGATGACGAGCAGGGCGGCGAGAACGGTGGCCCAGAGAAGCTCGAGGCCGGTAACAAAACTGAAGACGGATTCGGCGGGGCGGGCGTAAGGGAGGAATCGCGACAGCGGCACAACCGACCATCGGCTGAGAACCGGGGCCCACCACAAGTAAGGCCATGCGTGATGGCGTTCGAGGAGCGCGGTGAGAGTGGTCACTTTTAGCGCGACCAACAGGGCTATGGCCACAGCGCCGTAAGTTCCGATGGAGTGATCGCGCATGATGCGGAGACAATCGCCGGGGTTTTTGCCTGCGCCGAATCCATCGGCGGTGTCCGCCAGTCCATCCATGTGCAAAGCGCCCGTCAACAGGGCCTCCGCTACCAGGATCAGAACCGCTGCTACGCTTGCGGGCAAAGCCGGCCGGGAGAGCGCGGCGATCGCAAGATAGACGGCAGCGATCAGTGCGCCGATTAATGGAAACCAGCGCATCGCCTCGCCAGCTACTTTCGTTTCCGCGCTTGCGGGCACCGGCACGCGCGTCAGCAGTGCTATGGCGGTGAGCAGGGACTTCATGTCCGGCCGGATACACCGGCAGAAGCGAAGGTCGCCATACCGGTGAAAGCGGCGGCAGCGGCCTCGATCAACTTCATGGCGAGAGCCGCGCCTGTGCCTTCGCCGAGCCGCATTTCTAATGAAAGCAGCGGCGGCAGGGAGAGGAGATCGAGCAGCAGGCGATGGCCGGGTTCTGAGGAGACGTGAGCGGCAAAGAGATAGTCTTGCGTGTTCGGCTCAATTTGAACCGCGAGCGCAGCGGCAGCGGTGGCTATGAAGCCGTCCATCACGACCGGCCGACGGTGGCGAGCGGCGCCCAGACAGAAGCCGCACATGGCCGCAATCTCCAGTCCGCCGATGCGCCTTAGGATCTCGGCGGGACCCGAGAATCCGGAGCCGTGAAGTTTCAGGGCGCGTTCGACGGCGTCGATTTTTCTTGCGAGGCAGGCATCATCGGCCCCGGTACCGCGGCCGACCGCGTTAGCGATGGAACAGCCGGTGAGCGCCACGGTAATGGCGGCAGCGGCGGTGGTGTTGCCGATTCCCATTTCTCCGAATCCAAGCAGGCCGCACCCTTCGAGTGCAGCCTGTTCGGCCATATCTTCTCCGACTCTAATGGCTGCGGCGGAGTCGGCAGCGGTCATGGCGGGCTCGCGGCAGAAGTTGCGCGTGCCGGCCGCGACGCGACGGGAGATCAGGCCCGGCGCTGCGGGCAGAGGACTTGCGATCCCGACATCGACCACTCGCAATTCCAAGCCGCAGGTCTTTGCCAGGCAGTTGATGGCGGCGCCGCCGGCGATAAAGTTCAGCACCATCTGCGCGGTGACTTGCTGCGGATAGGGGCTTACGCCCTCAGAGCAGACGCCGTGATCGGCGGCAAACAGAACGATGCGGGGACGGGCGAGGGTAAACGAAAAGCTCTCGAAGATAGCGGCGCAGCGGTTGGCGATTTCCTCCAGGCGGCCCAAGCTGCCGGGAGGTTTCGTCAAATCGAGCTGGCGGGCTTGCGCCCGGCGAATCCAACCGCTATCGACGGGAGGAACCGGCAACGTCATAGGGCGGAATATCTTTGGCGCCGGTGCAGCAGCCACAGAAAAGCGGGGCCGCCGAGTAGGGCGGTGATTGCTCCGACGGGTAGCTCATTCGGGTCGAGCAAAGTGCGCGCCACTGTATCGGCGGCGATTAGAAAAGCCGCACCGAGCAATAAGGAACTGGGGAGGACGATTCGCAGATCTTCGCCGAAGAGCATGCGCACGGCGTGGGGAACGATGAGGCCGACGAAGGCAATGGCTCCTCCTACGGCGACGGTTACTCCGACCAGAAGGGAACAGACCAGATGCACCACGACTTCACAGCGCGCGACATTCACTCCGAGTGCGCCTGCTGAATCCTCGCCCATGGCCAGCAGGTGCAGGTCGCGTGCGAAGGCGAAGAGCACGAGCCAGCACGGAATCAGGAAGATGAGCATTCGCCAGATGGTGTCGAAGCCGATGACGTCGAGGCTGCCGATAATCCAGCGGAGGATCTGTAAGGCGCGGGAAGCATCGGTCACGTATTGAATTGTGAGCACGGCCGCGGAAGCGATCAGGTTGACCACTACGCCCGCGAGGAGCAAGGCGCCGGGAAGCAGCAGCGAGCCCGAGCGGGAAATGCGGTGCACCAAGAGGAAGGCGGCGAGCGCGCCGCCGAACGCCATGATAAAGACCACCGGTACGCCCGTGACGCGTTCTCCCCATCCGAAAGCGATGGCGAGAGCCGCGCCGACGGCACCGCCGCCTGAGACGCCGAGCGTGGCCGGATCGGCCAGAGGGTTGCGAAAGAGCGCCTGCAGGGCGGCCCCGGCGACTGCCAGGGAGGAGCCGACCAGTCCCGCCATGATTACGCGGGGAAGGCGCAAACGGAAGAACAGCACGCGAGCCACAGGATCGGTTTCGAGTGCTTGCAGATCGAGCTTGCGGCCGCCCGCCCATAAGGCGAGCAGGGCAAAGAGAGCCAGCAGCAGCGTGAGGATTGCAAGACTGCGCCAGAAGCGCGCAGAGGTTGCGGGTTGTGCGATGGCCGCCATTAATTCGACCAGATCATGGTACGGCCCTCAATGCGGCGGGTGCGTACGAAGGGGTCATCGTAGACATCGGCGAGGACCGAGTCCGTGAGCACATCGGCGGGCTTTCCTTCGGCCGCCAGTTCACCGCCGCGCAGAGCGAAGATGTGATCGAAGACGGGATCGATCAGGTGAAGGTCGTGGGTGACTACCAGCGCGGTGAGGTTTTGTGAGTCGCGCATGGCGGCCAGTGTACGCACCAGCGTAGCGCGGTGCTTGAGATCGAGCGCGGCGGAGGGCTCATCGAGCAGGAGGCAATGCGGCTCTTGTGCCAGGGCCCGCGCCACCGCAACTATCTGCCGCTCGCCTCCGGAAAGTTCTGTGACGCGGCGCGAGGCCAGATGGGCGGCGTGCACGGCTTCCAACGCCTGAAGAGCCCGGCCGCGGTCCAGTTGATTTTCAAACCGGAAACGGGAGGTGTATGGACTGCGGCCCGTAAGGACCACTTCGAGGACGGTAAACGGGAAGGCCAATTGGCTCGATTGCGGCACGTAGCCGACCTGCTTGGCCGCTTCCCGGCGGGGGATTTCGGAGAGGCGGGCGCCCCCGAGATACATTTCACCTTTTTGGGGCACAAGCAGACCCGCGAACATGCGTACCAGGGTGGATTTGCCGCATCCGTTCGAACCAATCAAGGCGCAGAGCTTGCCCCGAGGGACCGCGACTGACACGCCCCGAATGACGGGCGGTCCATTGTGATATCGAAACTCGACGGCGCGTGCCTCCAGCAGGTAGTTCACCGCCGTTCCCAGTCCCCGGGCGGCACTTCCGGGTGGATCAGGCGGGCAAACAGGACAGCGGTTTTTGCGATCATCTGCGAGGCGTGGGGGATGAACTCTTCGCGCACGGCAAACACTTTGCGATTTCGTACGGCGCGCAGTTCCGGCAATTCGCTCCATGCCGCCTCGGGATGAGATCCCGCGTTGGTCTGCGATCGCGGCATCACATCGAAGACGATTTCGGGATTGCTGGTCAGCACCGTCTCCGGGCTCATCTTGGCGTAACCGAGGCGCGAGTTACCACCGAGGGCTTTGCCGCCCGCGATGTCGATGAGTTCCGCGAGGAAACTGCCCTCGGTCACAGCGTAGAGATCCCGTAGTGTTCCGGGGGTGTGATCCACAACGCACAGCACCGATGGGCGGGATAAAGTAGCGGCGCGCTTGCGGACGGTGTCCAAGGCAGTTCGAACTTCGCTCGCAAGCCTGGCCGCCTGTTGTTCGGTACCTGTGGCTTTGCCCAAAGTTTCTATGGCGTACAAAGCGTCCGGGATGGTCTGACTGCGGGCGATCACAGTGCGGATACCGAGTTTGGAGAGGGGAATTTGGAGGAACGGGGCCTGCGAGTCGGATAAGGCTACGAGGTCCGGGTGGAACTGCGCCACTTTTTCGACGCTGGGCGTGGCCCAACCGCCGACTTTGGGCAGTTGCTTCGCTTCGGGCGGATACAGGCAGTAGTCCGTGACTGCGACGACCCGGTTGAAGGCGCCGATGCCGTACAGGATTTCGGTAACAGCGGGCGATAGAGAGACTATGCGGTTAGGGCTTACACCAGAGGCCAACGGAACAGAAGCCCCAGCGAGCAGGAAGGCGATCAGGCGGAACATGCCGCTCCCTTAGCGCCTGCGGGCTGTAAGGCGATCAGGCGGAACATGCTGCTCCCTTAATGGGAATTGGGATTCCGGCTACGGTGAGGAAAACGCGTCCGGCGAGTGCGGCGCAGCGCTGGTTCATTAGCCCGTGAGAGTCGCGGAAGCGGCGTGCGAGTTCGTTCTCCGGAACGATGCCGCTGCCTACCTCGTTTGAAACGAGGATGAGGTCGCGGGCGGCCGCGAGACGCGCCAGTTCTTCGATTTGAGCCAGGGCGCAAGCTTCCCGGCGCTCCCAAAACAGATTCCCGAGCCAAACCGTGAGACAGTCGATCAGGATGGTATCGGCGCGGTGCAGGAGTTGGGAGACAGCTTTCGCGAGGTCGAGCGGCTCCTCTACGGTTAACCAGTGCGCGGGCCGTTCCGTTCGGTGGCGTTCGATGCGTGCCCGCATCTCGTCGTCTTCGATTCTGGCGGTGGCAATGTAGGCTACGCCTCCGTCCGAAGGACACATGGATTGCGCAAACCGGGACTTGCCGCTGCGCGCGCCGCCAAGGACGACGGTCATCATAAAGAGGAATCCACGCCTCAATCCAGTGGGACGCAACACTTCAGCAAATGGGATGACGAAGGAGACCGTTCGCCATCCGCCTTCACTCGAAGCGGGGCGCATCCAACCCGAGGCAGGTCTCCTGACTTCGAGCTTGACTGCGTCCGGACTGCCTTCCCATCTTCTGGACAGTGGCTGATGCGCCGGAATTCGCTCGATACAGTGGCGGGACCGTGCGGGATTCGCACCCGCTTCCCTTTTGTCTCGCCCTTC
This sequence comes from Terriglobia bacterium, assembly GCA_019242155.1. GTDB lineage: Bacteria > Acidobacteriota > Terriglobia > Bryobacterales > Bryobacteraceae > PSRJ01. The sequence goes on from JAFAWA010000329.1 coordinate 9,935, forward strand.
ATGGCGAGCACCTCAGGCCAAAGGGAAGAGTAACACAGGGTTCGAAGAGGCATCAACGATGAGCGGGGACGCTGGGGGACGCTGAGCCGGGGGCGCTCGGTTCGACGCCATCGGTTCGTGACCCTCGGATCGGCGCGAACGGTTGTGGACGATCGATTAGGGACGATCGATTGGGGACGACCGGCACGCGTCGTTCGGCCAGTATTAGGAGGTCTAGACTGCTCGGGAGCCGTTGGCGGGCGCGGCGGATTCGCCAGCTGAATGCGACAGGTACAGAAGGGCTTGCCGCGCGAGTTCCGGCGTAAGCGGGTCAGGATGTCTCAGCAGCGAGATCAGCATTTGAACGCAGCGAAGTTCGTCTGGGTGAAGTCCGATAAGCCCGGTGTTCTGTGTCATTGGGGTTCCTTCACCGCTCTCATCGGCCAACCTTCGGAAATATTAGAAGTGCATCGGGGATTTCGAGGGCGGGGAAAAGTTATGAGCGATCGGCGCCAGATGTTCGCGGTGGGCTGAAAAATATGCCGTCCGGCATTCAAGAATCGCTCGATAGTCCGATAAGAAACTCAGGGGGAAGAAGATGTACGAAAGCGCGCACGACGCATACCTGGAAAGCCGAGTCTTCTCGGCAGCTCCTTTGGAGCTAGTGCAAATGCTTTATCAGGCTGCGATCACGGCCGTCAAGAATGCACGAAATCACTTGCAGCAGGGTGCTATCCTTCCGCGATCGCGAGCGATTACTCATGCTTGGAGCATCCTGGCAGAGTTGACAGTTTCTTTGAACCATCAAGAGGGTGGGGAACTTTCGGGACGCCTGGCCGGCCTGTACGGCTATATGCAAAAGAGACTTCTGGAGGCGAATCTCGAGCAAACGGAGGCGCCGCTCTGCGAGGTGCTGGATTTACTGACTACACTGGCGGAGGCTTGGAGCACCATCGGACGCTCTCTAGAGAAAACTCCGGAGATCAATCCGGCCTGGTCGATACCCGCGGCGGAGGCTTGCTACAGCGCCGGAGGCTGGAGCCTGTAGCTTACTTGCGCGACTCGAGATCAGACGAGATAAGGCTCGCAAGGCCCAGACCGCCATTGCGGGCCAAAGAGGTGGCCAGTTGCTGTTCAGCAAAATCGGTGGCACTACTGCCGGCGGAGTCTTCTCCTGAACTGAGCCAACTGCTCCCGCTTTGGTGCACCGAGTGCAGAATCTGCGTTAGCAGAAGCGCCTCGAACTGCTGCGCGGCGTCTTTAGGATTGGCCGGTTTGCGGCCGGCCGTCAGGCCCTCGGTCGCATCCGAAACACGGGAAAGCGAAATGCCGTCCATTAAATTACCTCGATGTCTGCGTCCAAAGCGGAGGCCGCCCGGAGGGTCTGAAGTATGGCGATGATATCCCGCGGTGTGGAGCCAATGGCCGCCAGGGCTTTGACCAGTTCTTCGATCGTCGCGCCCTGCTGGAGCAACACGGAACGCGCTTTTTCTTCTTTAACCGTGGTAGTCGTTTGTGGAACCACCTCGGTCGCCCCCTGGCTTAGAGGTGCTGGTTGCGAAACATTAAAGGAGGTCTGAATCTCTACGTTTAAATTGCCATGAAGGATGGCGACGGGCCTGATACGAACCTCCTTCCCCAGTACGATCGTGCCCGTACGCTCATTAATCACGACCCGCGCGGGTCCATCCGCATCTACCGGCAGGTTTTCGACTTCGGCGAGAAATTCAGTAACCCGGGTAGCGTAGTTCGAAGGAATATCCACACTGACCAGACCGGCGTTCTCGGCTTGCGCAATCGGGTTCCCTGTGGCCGGGAATCGCTTGTTCAGCGCCTCGACGATTCGCGCGGAAGTGGTGAAGTCGGCGTGTTGTAGCTGGAGCCGTACGACCTTTTTCGGTTCGACCGACGGTGCTCCCCGCTCGACGATAGCGCCATTCGGAGTACGGCCGACGGTCGGATGGTTGACGGTCTGCGAATTGCCCGCTCGTCCGGCCGAAAAACCGCCCGTGATTACGGGGCCCTGAGCCACCGCATACACCTGGCCGTCGGCGCCGCGAAGAGAGGTGAGCACAAGAATGCCGCCTTGTAGGTTGGGCGCATCGCCAATAGACGACACCGTCGTGTCTATGCGCATTCCCGGTTGCGCGAAGGCCGGCAGAGTGGCGGTGACCATGACCGCGGCAGTGTTCTTTACGCGCAAGGCTGTGGGTGAAACGGAAACGCCCATGCGCTCGAGAATGTTGGCGAGGCTCTGATACGGGAAAATGGTCTGCTGGCGATCGCCGGTCCCTGCAAGGCCGACCACAATACCGTAGCCAATGAGTTGGTTCTCGCGGACGCCCTCGATCGCGACGAGGTCTTTCAGGCGAGTGCCGGAGGCTGTGCCCGCCAGTAGAGTGATGGCAATAAATGCAACTATCGTGTTCCTCATAATCAGAACGGAAGTAAACCAAGCAACAGGCGATAGAGAATGAAGGGCCGCTTAATCGCGTCGCCCACCACGCCCTTTCCATTAACGCGCACCTCAAGTTCGCCCAACCGGTTCGACTGCACACTATTAGTAGGATCAATATCAGCCGGCCGGACGACACCCCGGACGGTAATTGTCTGCCGCTCGGAGTTAATCTGGACATCTTTGGTCGCTTCCACAACCAAAGCGCCGTTAGGCAGCACATGGGTGACGCGCGCTGTGAGCGTTGTGCTCAACGTGGTCGTGCGGCTGGTTGTTCCTTGTCCGGAGAGCTGGGTGTTCCCCGATATGTTCGCCAGATTGGCCAAAGGTCCCGTGGTCTTGGTGATTCCGGCCAGCGCGGCCACCGAGTTGGTGGTACTGCTTTGGCGCTGAGTCTTGGTGACCCCGGTTGTGACGGCCGAGGCCTGTTCGGCCACTACGATAGTGAGCACATCGTCTATCTGGCTGGCCCGGACATCCCGAGCTGCGTCAGCAAGGCGGGAGCCGGCGAGCCAGATGGATCCGGGCGTGCCCTGTGAGTTCCCGGCCGACCGGGCTTCGGCATCCAACACAAAACGGTCGAGCGGAGAGGGCGGAGGACCGGGAGCATCACTTTTCTTCTTGGCCACCAGCGGCGTCCCCCAAAGCACTGCTAAAAGCAGGGTGACGGAAAACAGTTTATTCATGGATTTTGTGTGGCTGCAGGGCCACCGACAGATACCTTTCCTTTCGCGTCCACTCGCGCTAGGAAACGCTTCTGGGAAAGCGGGTTTCGTACCGGAATCGTTTGGCCGATCACACCGGAGCCTTCCGCCCGGGCGTCCAGCTTCAGGTGGGCGGACCCATTCCAGACATCTACTTCGACCGTCTCGCCCGCCAGCACGTCTTTTGGCGTGTCTAGCTGCGCTGTGTGGATCACGGAACCGGAACGGATTGTTGTGCGTGGGCATCTTCCGATTACTTGATCGGCAGATTGGGCGAGATCCTTGCTACCTGGAAACTCATCGTGCGTCTCCTGCCGTACCATCTCGGCGCGAATCGGCCGGCCCGGCGCAAGGTCTTCTACGGCCACGATCCGCTGGGCGCTGACCCGTACCACCACCCGGGCCCAAACTGGAAACAGATGGCTATTTCCGTAACGGACGCTTCCCCACCAGAATGCTCCGGCGGGTCCCTCGCGAAGTCCGTCCATCTTGAATTCGAGATCGCCATCAGGAACAGGGCGGTGGCTGAAGTCGAGCAGCTCGATCTGTCCCTCGGGCAGAACTTTTCGCATCGCGGCCTGGATCTGAACGGGACTTAGCGGATGAACCGGGCGCTCGACGCAGATTTCGGCGGTGGGTGGATCGACATCGAATTGGCTGGCAATCTTGCCCAGCTCTGGAACTCGAAACACTCTGACGGCTCCGGGGGCCGGTGCCAGACCCAGGCGGGTTTCCGCCGGAACTGTTTCGATGCCGGAAAACTGCGGCGCAAGATCGCCCGCCGTAATGTAGTCCGAGGCCGCGCTGATCGCCAGACAACCCGCCAGCAGAACGAATGGTAGCGGCATCAGCGCGTCAGGTTATTCACGTTTTGATACATCTGATCGGCGGCCTGCACAACTTTGGAGTTAGCCTCATAACCACGCTGCGCGACGATCAGGTTGATGAATTCCTGCACCACCGAAACGTTCGACTGTTCTATATAGCCTTGTAACAGTGAACCCATGCCTTCCTGACCGCCGGGAGCACCGACGGTCGGCTCCCCGGAGGCGTCCGTCGGCTGAAACATGCTGTTACCCAAGCTGTTTAGCCCCGCAGGATTCTGAAAATTGGCCAACTGTATCTGGCCGGCCTGCTGTGTGGCCGTCTGCCCCGGAAGGGTATAACTGACCGTGCCATCGGAGGCTACGGTAATCGACTGGGCGTCGGCAGGAATGGTGATCTGAGGCTCCAGTTGATTGCCGTCGCTAGTCACCACGTTGCCGTTCTTATCCACCTGAAACGATCCATTGCGCGTATACGCCAATTCGCCGCTGGGCAGCCGAACCTGAAAAAAACCTTTGCCCTGGATTACGAGATCGAGCGGATTTTCGGTTTGGGAAAATGCTCCTTGGGTAAACGTAATTTCGTTAGATGAAGCCCGTGTCCCGAGTCCGAGTTGCATCCCAACCGGAACCGTAGTCTGCTGGCCCGCCGCAGTTCCCGGCTGCACCATGTTCTGATACATCAAATCCTGGAACTGCGCGCGCCGCGCTTTAAACCCATTGGTGTTGGCGTTCGCGAGATTGTTCGCGATATTGTCTACATTCATTTGCTGCGCTGCCATTCCGCTCGCAGCGCTGTACAGTGCTCGAAGCATTTACATTCCCCTTACGTTTGTCTACGGACCTACCTTGGCCACGTCCTGAATTGCGTGCTGATTCATTTCGGCGCCCAGAGAAACGGCTTTTTGCAGCATCTCGAACTGGCGCATGATGCTGATTAAGCGCACCGCGGACTCGGCGCTACCTGCGTTGGACCCCTCCAGTTGCCCCTGCTCCACCGATGTACCTTGCGGCGTGACGGGTGTGTTGGAGGCATCCGGGCTCTGGAAATAGTTGGTGCCTCTCTTTACGATGCCGGCAGTGCTGGTGAAATCGCGGATCTCTAGTTGACCGATGACAGCTCCATTCTGGCGGACAGTGCCGTCACTCGAAACATCAACCGATCCCGTGCCTTGTAACGTTAAATCGCCGCCGCCTTCGGCTCTCACCGGATATCCTTCGGACGTCATCAACCTGCCATCTTTCGCCAGATGAAAGTTGCCGTTGCGAGTATAGAGGGTGCCGGAAGGCGCGTTGACCGAGAAAAAGCCCTTGCCGGACAGCGCCAGATCCACTGGATTGCCGGTGGCAGTGAGCGGACCTTGGGAGAAATCGGTCCAGGGGCGCTCAATCAGCGGCATCGTACTCGGCGAATCATTCTCCGATTCCGAGCCGACGTACAAGCCATAAAACTCACGGTCGGACTTATAGCCACCGGTATTCGCGTTGGCGATGTTGTTGGCCAGCATGTCCAGCGACTCCATCCGAGCGCGAAGACCACTGGCCGCCACTGCGGTTAATGGGTCCATGGCACAACACGAGAATGCAAATGTAGTGCCGAACCGTTTAAAATACTTAAAGATCTCAAAATACTGAGTTCGCGGGCGATATGACAGGTAAAGCGAGTTCGGGCTCGCGCCAAAATTTTGCCGCAGGGGCTGGGCCACGCCAATTTCCTGTCTCAGATTCGCCAGTTAAGCGATTGAAATCAAAGACGCGGAGGATTGGTCTCGGATCTGCAATCTGCTTCGGCGTGATTGGATCGGCGTTACCTCCGAATATAAATGCCGCGGGCTCGCGCACGTCGGCCGGCAAAAGCAAAGGGGTGGCTGCCGAGAAGACGAACCAATCCGAGCCTGGCAAGCCGGATCGGCGCAGATCTCAGTTTGTAGATCTCCTTGGCGGCATGATGGCCGAAAAGGAACAATCCGACCCCAAGCCACGGCCGCCGATTACCGGCACACCCTCTTTTGCCTCTCCCAAGACAGGGCATCGTTCGCCGACCCCGGACGAAACATCTTCTAATGGACCGGAACCGGATTACGTCCAGTCGGTGCTGGGCGCAGCCGGTCTCGAATCGACCCAAGCAGGCATGAGTTTAACGACTGCCGGTGCTGCCACTCTGGGCGATTCGGGCGCACTGTTCTACGCTTCTGGGAAGCATCAGAGGGGCCATCGCGGTGGAACGGCGCAGGCTGACAAGAGCACCGTCGAGGCTCAGCCGTTCCAGCCGTCCAGCGTCCTTACGAACGCACAAGAACTGTCCGCTCCTTTTGCCGGTGGTAGTGGCGATACGCAAACCTCGACGGGACAGACGCCTGGTGCGGCTGTGACGTCTGTTCCCGGAGTCGCGTTCGCAAACCGGCCCGGAAGCAGTCCAGGAGTGGCCACATTAAAAGGTGAGGCTCGTTCGAAGGACTTCCAAGGAGATGTCTCTAAATCCGCGAAGAGTGCTGAGCCGGCAGGAGAGGCGACAATGCCGTCCGATGCTCAGGGAGCCGGAGAGACTGCACCGGAACAGGAAACGGTTTCTGTTCCGTTCACCTCCATTCCGATGGGTTCTGCAGATTCTGACGAGCCGGAGAACTCGGCCAAGGCGGCGCAAACTTCTATCGCGGATCGCGCGGATTCAGCCCGTGCCTCTACTTTGGCGTTTGCAGCTCGTCTCGTGCCGCTTGGCACGGCCCAGGCCACTCAACAGCAGTCCGGATCGCCGGAGACGTTTCGGGAACTTGGAAGGAACGGCGAAAACAAAGCACACACCGAGGCTTTGTCGGGAACGGCTACAGCACAAGCAAAAACGGGTGATTCAAAAACCGAAAAATCCGGGCCGAAGGAGTTATCCGGGGAGATGGTCCCGGCAGCCGCCGCCGAACGTTCTGGTTCCATTTCTCAGGCCGCGCAACCGGACTTGACGGCAGCCCCTACAGCAGCGCGTTCTGGATCTTTAGACAGCCAAACGGCGCCCTCGGGCAGATTCGAAGATGCACCTGCGGTGAAACATGCCGCGATGCCCGTTGAAGCGGCCAAACCGACGTCACCCGCGCGCGACATTACCATACAGGTCAACCAGGGTGAGCAGCGCGTCGATCTGAAGCTATCCGAAAGGGCCGGCGAAGTACACGTTTCGGTGCGTACACCAGACGCACAATTGGCAGGAGCTTTGCGCGAGGACTTACCAACTCTTTCGGGCAAGCTGGAGCAGAGCGGTTTTCGGACGGAGACGTTGCATCTCCCGGGTTCCAGTTCCGAACGGACGCTTTCGGAACCTGCTTCTTCCAACCCGTCGCAAGACGGTCAAAGTCAACCCAGGCAGGGCGGCCAACAGCAACAAGAAGAGCAGCAGCAGCCGCGCCGGCCGAAACCAGCCGTGGTGCAACCCACGACGGACCAAAAACGAGAGGATTTTCAATGGCTCATGTCACATCCGCAATGAACCGGCTAAACCACCTCGAGATCATGCCGCGTCCCAACGTCGCCACACAAAGCCGGGCCACGACCAGCAACACGACACAGACGCCCCAGGCCACACAAACGGCCAGCAACTCCGGGGCATCGGATTTTCAAAAACTTTTCAGCAGCACGCAAAGCACAGCCGCGGCTTCGGCTCCGACTTCGGCCACGACAGTTACCCCTCCACCGACACCGCAGTCGGTCTTCGGTGATAGTCCGTGGATGGCAAATCCTGTGGGAAAGAACCCCGATGGGTCGGAGTATAGCTACAACCCCATCTACTTCGCCACGCCTCAAACAGCCGGCCAAGTCGCCCAAATGTTAGGTGGGACGGTAGTGACAAGCAATGAGTTCACGGCAGTTGGCAGTCCATTCGTTCAGCAACAACCAAACATGATGGTGCAAATGCCGGACGGGCGCATGATCAACGCCGGCTTGGTCGCGTCACTCTACACCCACGGGTATCCGCAGTCGTATATCGACGGGCAGATCTCCAACATAATCAACGGAACCAATATCTAAGGAATCTATGACACCTTCAATCGCATCCTCATCTTCGTCCACGGCCGGCAGTAACAATGCGTACGCATCCCTAGCTCCCGCCGCCCCCAGCACTGACGTGAGCAAGAATATGTTCCTGCAGTTGCTGGTCACGCAACTTCAAAACCAGGACCCGCTGAACCCCAGCGATAGCACCCAGTTCGTTACCCAACTCGCGCAATTCCAACAGCTCGAGCAGTCGACGAATATGAGCCAGGATATTTCGGCCATCCGTCAGGACGTGGATACGTTGACCTCCAGCAGCAGCAGCGCTTCCAACAGCACTAACAGTAGCGCTTCGGGCAGCGCGGGCAGCAGCGGTTCGAGCGCCGGATCGAGCGGCAGTAACAACAGTTCCAGCGCCGCATCGAGCGGCACTAATGGCAGTTCCAGCACCAGTAATTCTTAAAAAGGGTAAAGTCCGATGTTCACTTCTTTCTCAACAGCATTATCCGCGCTAAGCGCGACGTCCACCGCCATCGATGTGGTCGGCAACAACCTCGCCAATATGAATACGCCGGGTTTTAAAACGAGCGAAGTCGATTTTCGAGATCTCGTAACCCAGTCGCTTGGAGCAGGCCTTGGCGAAACTCAGGTGGGCTTCGGCACAGGCCTGCCACTAACGGTCCGGCAGTTTACACAAGGTGCAATTCAGACCAGTTCCGGGGTTATGGACGCGGCCATCCAGGGTGATGGGTTCTTTGTGGTGAACGATGCCGCCGGCAATACGCAGTACACCCGAGCGGGCAATTTCGAGGTAGATAAAAACGGCAATCTGATGACCGATTCCGGGCAGTATGTGCAAGGCTGGACTACTACTGATCCCACAACGGGCGCGGTCGATACGAATGGACCGATCGGCAATATTGTGGTGCCGGTAGGTTCTCTCCAAGCGCCCACGCCAACCACGCAGATGACAGTGGATCTTAACCTAAATTCGGCAGCTACAGCCGACGCCACCTCTGCTACCTCGGTTCCGCTGACTGTGTATGACAGCCTCGGCAACTCTCACGTGTTGACGATGAATTTCGAGAAGACCGGCGCGAATCAGTGGAGTTATAACGTTACGATTCCGGGTGAGGACGTCAGTGGAGGGACGGCTGGTACACCTTTCCCGATCCCTGGCGCGAGCGGCACGCTTACCTTCGACGCCAACGGCAATCTGACCGATCCGGCCGCCGGTAGCCCGATCAATATTAGCGTATCTGGCTTTAACGACGGCGCGAGCGATATGAAAGTGGCGTGGAACCCGTACACCAGTGCAGGAGCCGCTCGTATCACGCAATTCGCTCAGCCTTCGGCGTCCTCGGCCAGTTCGCAGAATGGATCGCCGGCAGCCGAACTGGTGCACGTGGGACTTGCGGATGGCGGCGGCATTCTGGCGCAGTATTCCAACGGTAACCAGGTAGTTGTGGGCCAGGTCGCCTTAGCGTCCATCCGCAACCCCGGAACCCTGCTTGCGGCCGGCAATAACGCTTTCCAGCTCAGTGCCCTTACCGCTAACCCTTCAATCGGCCTGCCGGGTACCGGAGGACGCGGCCAGATCTCGGGAGGATCGATTGAGGCTTCGACGGTGGATATTGCCACAGAATTCACTAACCTCATCACTTATCAACGCGCGTATGAGGCGAACGGTAAGGTCGTAACTACAGCGGACACCTTAAGCCAGGACACTATCAACTTAATCCGGTAAACCGCCGATGACTCCTCAGGAAGAGATAGCGCCCCTCGGCGACGTTCCGGTCGAGATCGAGGTAGAACTCGACAGGCGGATGATGAACACGCGCGA
>JAFAWA010000489.1 GCA_019242155.1 Terriglobia bacterium
GGAAGGCTTGCCTTTCGGAACTGTCGGTGGGATGCAGGTGCAACACACTTTCCCGCTGGATGCGGAATACGAAATCCGGCTCGGCTTTTTCCGGAACAATCTCGAAATTATGCGCGGCATCGAACGGCCTCACCAGGTCGAGTTATCCGTGGACGGCGAGCGCCTCTTCCTCCGGACCATCGGCGGCCCGGAAGATCTGGCGCTCATGCGCAACCCCACGGATGGCTCTGACGCTATCGATGCCCGTTTTCGCATCCACGTTCCCGTAACCGCCGGCTCGCATAAAGTCACAGCGACTTTCGTGCAGAAACGCGGTTTCGGTACGGCGCGTTTGCAAGGCTTCACTCGCAGCTCCGTCGACACCTTTGAAGCTACCGGGCGTCCGCATCTGGAAACCCTTACGATTCTCGGGCCGTATCATCCATTGCCTGAGGGGGGCAAGCCGAGCCGGGTGAATTTCGCATGTCCGGAGAACGCCGCGTCGTGCGCCCGCCAAGCCCTGGAGCCGCTCGCGCGCCGCGCCTATCGCCGGGCCGTTACTCAGGACGATATGCGGCCTCTGCTCGAATTTTTTGAACGAGGCAGCGCCAAAGCCGGTACTGGCCGCGGATTTCAAATGGCACTGCGTCGTCTGCTGGCCAGCCCATCCTTTCTGTTTCGTGCGGAAACGAGCCCGGCGAATTTGCCGCCCGGAACCCTTCACGCCATCAATCCAGTGGAATTGGCCTCGCGGCTTTCCTTTTTTCTATGGTCCAGTATCCCCGATGACCATCTGCTGGATTTGGCAATCGGTGGGCAACTGGCGCGGCCGGAGGTGCTCACATCGGAAGTCCGGCGCATGCTCGCCGATCCCAAGGGAGAGCGCTTCGTGAGCAACTTTGCCGGCCAATGGCTGCAGCTCCGCAATCTTAGTAATGCGCGCCCCAACTCCGGCGAATTTCCGGATTTTGACGACAATCTGCGCCAGGCGTTCCGGCAGGAAACCGAGATGCTGTTCGCCAGCATTTTGCGCGAGGACCGTAGCGTGCTCGATTTGCTCCGCGCGGACTATACATTCCTGAATGAGCGCCTCGCCCGACACTACGGCATCCCCGGGGTTTACGGTAGCAACTTCCGCCGCGTGGCTGTGGCGGATGAGCAACGTAGAGGCATTTTGGGCCAGGGCAGCATCCTAACCCTGACGTCCCACGCGGACCGGACTTCCCCGGTGGTGCGTGGCAAGTGGATCCTCGAGAATTTGTTGGGCGCTCCGCCGCCTCCGCCGCCGCCCGAAGTGCCGCCCCTGGGGGAGAACACAGACGGGGCCTCGCCGCGCTCCCTGCGGGCCCGCATGGAAGTTCACAGGGCCAACGCCGTTTGCGCCAGTTGCCACAAGCTGATGGATCCGATCGGGTTTGCATTGGAGAACTACGACGCCGTGGGAGCCTGGCGCACGGAAGATTCAGGCGCGCCGATCGACGCTACCGGCCGGCTGGCGGACGGAACTGAAGTGAGTGGGGTTGTCAGCCTGCGGAGTGCCATTCTGGCGCGGCCCGAAAATTTCGTGAGCACGGTTACCGAAAAGCTTCTCATTTACGCTCTTGGCCGAGGATTGGAGCCGTACGATATGCCCGCCGTCCGCGCCATCGCGCGCCAGGCTGCCCCTGGTGATTACCGCTTCTCTTCGCTCATCATGGGTGTGGTTCGCAGTCTGCCATTCCAGATGCGAAAGGAGCCGGAGGAATAGACATGTTCGTTACGCGCAAGACTCTCCCGCGCCGTACGTTTTTGCGGGGCCTATCGGCGACTGTGGCGCTGCCGTTGCTCGATGCGATGGTTCCCGCTCTCAAGGCCGCGCCGCCGGCGCCGCGCCGGCTTGGCTTTGTCTACTTCCCGAATGGCGCCATCATGGACAAATGGATTCCCAAATCCGAGGGGATCGGCCTAGAACTCTCGCCGACGCTTGCTCCGCTGGCCCCCTACCGGGATCAACTGGTCGTGCTCGGCAATCTGGCCCGCGCAGGCACGACCATTGGCGATCATGCCGTTGCGGCGGCTGCCTGGCTCTCCGGTATTTACGCCAAGAAGACCGAAGCTGAGGATGTACTTGTCGGTCCAACCATAGACCAGATCGTCGCTGCGCACATCGGGGGCGAGACGGCGTTCCCCTCTCTGGAACTGGCCACCGAGGATTTCACCGGCTACATTGGCGGCTGTACTCCCGGCTTCAGTTGCACGTACATGAACACCCTCTGCTGGACTTCGCCCACCACTCCTGTCCCAATGGAGATTAACCCGCGGGCCGTCTTTGAGCGGCTGTTCGGCCGGGCCGGGTCCGCCGCGCAACGGCGGGAGCGTCAGGCTGAGGATCGCGGCATTCTGGACAGCGTAACGGAGGAAGCCTCGCATCTGCGCGCCTCATTGGGACCGCGGGATCGCGTTCGCCTCAGCGATTATCTACAGGAAGTTCGCGAACTCGAACAGCGAATTGCGCGCCGGCCTGCCGGCGGGGATTCGGCGGAAGCTGCCATGGATGCGCCGCAAGGCATCCCCGAATCGTTCGAAGAACATGCGGCTCTCATGTTCGATCTGCAGAAGGTCGCCTATCAGACCGACCTGACCCGCGTGGTGACGTTTATGCTGTCGCGGGAAGCCAGCCAGCGCACCTATCCCCAAATCGAAGTGCGCGAGCCGCACCATACCATTTCCCACCACGGCAACGATCCACAAAAAAAGGCCATGAACGCCCGCATCAATCTCTATCACGTCGAGCAGTTCGCGCGCTTCGTGGAAAAACTTCGCGCCACGCCCGATGGCGACGGCAGTCTGCTCGACCACTCCCTGATCTTCTACGGTGCCGGCATGGGCGATGGTAACGCCCACGCCACGGACCCTCTGCCGCTGGTCGCTGTCGGTGGCCTCGCGGGTAGTGGAAACCGCCATTTGCTCCAAAGACCGAAAACGCCGGCGGCGAACTTGTGGCTCGGAGTTGCGGCTAAGTTCGGTGTCAATATCGGCCACCTCGGCAACAGCGATGGCCTCATTTCGCTGTAGCGCTCTGTTGCTCGTGTGCGCCGCATTGCGCGCTAACGAGCCGGACGGCACTACGCCCCTGCATTATGCTGTGCGTAACCAGGACGTGCCGGCCGTTCGCTCCCTGCTGGCGAAGAGTGTCCCGGCGGACGCACAGAACCGTTACGGCGTAACCCCGCTGGTGCTTGCCGTTGAGGCCGGTAACCTGGAAATCGTAAACGCACTGATCGCCGCGGGTGCGAACGTCAACCATGCCCTACCCGAGGGGGAAACGGTGCTGATGACCGCGGCCCGCACCGGAAACGTCCCCGTGATTCGGGCCTTGCTGCGGCGGGATGCGCGCGTGGAGGCGCGCGATCAATTCTACGGCGAAACCGCGCTGATCTGGGCCGCCGCGGCCGGCCACGCCGATGCGGTTCGTGCTCTTCTGGACGGCGGAGCCGACGTTAATGGTCGCTCCGCTTCGGCCTCTTTCGCCCACCGCAACGCCGGGCTGACGCGGCTTTCCCTCGGCGAATGGACCCCGCTTATGTATACCGCGCGCGAGGGCGCGCTGGCAGCCGGCCGTACCCTGGTGGAGGGCAGAGCGGACGTCAATGCCCAGGACCCCGACGGCGCCACTGCTCTGGTGCTGGCCATCATCAATTACCATTACGATTTCGCCGCCATGCTGCTCGACGCGAAGGCCGATCCGAATCTGGCGGACAGCACCGGCATGGCGGCGCTTTACGCCGCGGTTGACATGAACTCCTTGCCCTGGATGTTCGGCCGTCCTGAAATTCCCGCTCCCTCCCAAGTCTCCGCCTTGGATCTGATTGAAAGACTGCTGAACCATGGGGCTAATCCCAATGCAGCCCTCACTAAGGTGCAGTTTCAGAGAGCTCACACCGATGGCGACCCGGCCCTCGGCCCAGGCGCGACTCCGTTCCTCCGCGCGGCTAAAGCCGCCGACCTTTCGCTGATGAAGTTGCTGCTCGCGCACGGGGCAGACCCCAATGTTCGTATGGAAAAGGGGAATACCGCATTAATGCTGGCGGCGGGACTTGGCTACCGCGACGGCAACATGGCCGTTCCGACGCGCGACCGCGGCACGCCGCAGGAGGCCATTGCCGCAATCCAAATCTGCCTGGACCAAGGCGCGGATATCAACACCGCCGGAGAAAACGGCAATACGGCGCTGCACGACTCGGTAACCGGCCGTGGCGACCCGGAAATCATCCGCTACCTGGCGGCCCACGGGGCTTCGCTCACGGTCAAAAATTCCAGCGGCCAGACCCCGCTCGACGTGGCCCGCTCCAGCCGACGCGACCGCATCGCGGCGGCGAAAGCGCTTGAAGAATTGGCCGCGCATCAATAACCCCTCTGGATGCGGGATATCAGTGTCGAGGTCATGCTGCCCGGCGCTAAAAGATACCGCGCGCGTTGAGCCAGCGGTGTTTTTCACAGACCCGTCAGCAAGCGGTGACTTTGAACCTTTACCCGTTGGCTCGGAACTGAGCAGGCGTGGCGCCCACCATGCGCCGAAACACCTTCGTAAAATGACTCTGGTCGGCGAAGCCGGTCGCCGTGCTTGCCACTGCCAGTGTGATGTTCGGATCGCGCAGGTAGTGTTTCGCCCTTTCAACCCGCTGCCGCAAAACATATTGGTAGGCAGTGTAGCCGGTGCTCTGTTTGAATAGCTGGCAGAAATAGTGGGGGCTCATTCCCGCTACTTGAGCGAGCTCGCTCAATCGCAGATCGCGCGCGAGATTTTCGTTCATGAACTCCACGACCCGGTTTAACCGAGCTGACGGTATTCCGCCGTGAACGGGCTTCGTGCGTTTCACGGCCCGCGTCGAATGGCGGCGGATCAGGTAATGGCCGAGCGCAAGGGCCAGCGACTCCCCGTAGAGCGGCCCCGCGGGAGAGCCGTCCTGGAGATCGGCATGGAGCGCCAGGATGAGCGACTGAATATGCCGATCGCGGAAATTCCAATGCATAATCAATTCCACATCGCCAAGGTGAGCCGTTTCCTCTAGCGATCGCGCCAGGAACCGCGGCTCCATCACCAGAACAATTCGAGTGGATGGCCCCGACCAGGTGAGCCGGTCACGAGTACCCGCGGGAAGCATGTAGAGCATGCCGGGGCTGTTTTCCGCGCTCCTCGTGATTCCACCCATTGTCCACTGGGCCGTGATATTGCCGTGTGTCAGCAGATTGATGAAGTGGGTTGGATGCTCGTGATCCGGAATCGAGACTGCCGGTACATTGATGAACGACTCCATCGCGATGCCGTCCCAGCCCGTGTGTTTGCTCGAAAGAGAAGAACGGGTCGGGAATGGGCACACCGCGCAGCCATTGCGCATTACCTCGACCGCTTTGACTGGAAAAACGCCAGTGGCATCCATTAGTACCGCGCCGCCCTCGGACAGCTTTCAGCATACCGATTTTGCCGGCAATCCGTGTTTGGACGAATCGACCGGAGGAATTGACCAAAACCGGATCTTTTTACCACGCCTGCCGGAGTACCGTGAGTTGTGACCGGCGACTGGTAGATCAATGGAGCGTGGCAGGACTGACGCCCCACCCAATTCTGTGCACGCGCGGCCGGCCGCCGAGGAGAGAAAGGACCATGGGAACCAAGGCGAAGCAAAAGACACTCGACGATCCCTTCAAGGCGGTGCTCGATTTGATTCCGGCCCTCGTGTGGTCAACCGGGCCGGACGGTAACTGCGACTACTGCAGCCGTGTTTGGCGCGACTACACAGGCCTTTCCCTTGAGGATACGGCTGGCTGGGGCTGGACGGCCGCGGTTCATCCGGACGATCGCGACCGGCTGATCGCATACTGGCGCTTAGTCCTGGCGGCCGGCGAGTTGGCCGAAACAGAAGGGCGGCTCAGACGGTTCGACGGCGAATACCGTTGGTTCCTGTTCCGCGGACGAGCGCAGCGCGATGCGCGCGGCCGAATCGTTCGATGGTATGGGACGAATACCGACATAGAAGACCGAAAGCGGGCGGAAGATGCGCTACGCGCCAGTGAGCTGAGTTTCCGCCTAATCGTCGATACAATCCCCGCTCTGGTTTGCACGATGACCCCGGCCGGGGAGTTGGAACTCCTCAATCAGCAGATTCTCGACTACTTCGCAAAGTCGCGCGATGAGTTGAAAAATTGGGGATCAATTGGTGTGGTGCATGAGGATGATCTGGACCATGTCACCGCTCAATGGCGCTGCTCTTTAGAGACCGGGTGCCCATATAACGTGGAGTACCGCATTCGACGCTCCGATGGAGCATTTCGCTGGTTTCATGTTCGCGGGCTTCCGCTTCGGGATGCCCAAGGCCGAATCGTCCGATGGTATGTCCTGCTGGTCGATATCGACGAGGCGAAGAGGGCCGGAGAGGACTTAATAAACAGTCGAGCCCGCCTCGCACACATGTCCCAGATTATGACAGTGGCTGAACTTTCTGCCTCGATTGCCCACGAAGTCAATCAACCCCTCGCTTCCCTGGTTGCCAATGGCCATGCCTGTGTAAGCTGGCTATCCGCCGACCCGCCCAACCTGGAACGGGCCCGAATCACCGCGGGGAGAGTTATCCGCGATGCGAACTCCGCCGCAGAGGTGGTCCGGAGAATTCGGGCGCTATTCAGGCAGGCTCCGCCATCGATGGTCCTCACCGATCTGAACGACATCGTGCGCGAAGCTATCGGGCTTATCGGCAACGAGATCTTCGATGCCGGTGCGCTCGTCGAGTTGGACCTGGCGCATGAGCTGCCCAAGGTGGTGGTGGATCGTGTGCAGATACAACAGGCTCTGGTGAATCTCGCTCGCAATGCCCTCGAGGCAATGAAGCCGGTGACGGACCGGGCAAGAAACCTGACCTTCGTTTCCCGGCCCGACGGGACCGATGTTCTGATTCAGGTCCGGGACAGCGGTTCCGGGATCACGAATCCGAACGCAATCTTCGACCCGTTCTTCACCACCAAAGAGAGCGGCATGGGGATCGGCCTCGCAATTTGCCGTTCAATCGTCGATGCGCATGGCGGACGTCTCTGGGCAGCGCCAAACGATGGGCCAGGCGCCACGTTCAGTCTCACGCTGCCGGTTCGCTCGGAGCATTGACAATGAAGCTAACCGGCGAAGTGGTTAATATCGTAGACGATGATGCGTCTGTCCGGGATGCACTCTCGGAGCTCCTGACATCACTGAAGATCGAGAATCGGACTTTTGGTTCAGCGGAAGAGTATCTGGCGTTCAACAGGACTGACGTCTGCGCCTGCCTTATCCTTGACGTGCATCTCCCGGAACTGAGCGGGTTGGAGCTTCAGCAGCAACTCGCGGGCAGCCCGAGCCCTCCCATCGTCTTCATCACCGGGCGCGGCGACATACCGTCCACTGTGCGCGCAATGAAAGCCGGGGCGATCGAGTTTCTCACAAAGCCGATTGACCCAGGCGCTCTCCTCGCGGCAATTCGCGCTGCATTTGCGGAGGATCTCGGAAGGAGAAAAAAACGGGCTGAAGTTGCGGAGCTTCAACGGCGGTTCTCAGCTCTCACACCACGCGAGAAAGTAGTACTGCCGCTGGTGGTTTCGGGAATGCTAAACAAGCAGGCTGCACATTTGCTCGGTATTACCGAGGTTACGCTCCAGGTGCACCGGGGCCAGATCATGCGCAAAATGGAGGCTAACTCTTTCGCTGAACTCGTAAGGATGGCTGAAAAGCTGCGCATTTACCCGCCGGACGGCACAGTATAGAAATCTGTAATAGGCAGCGGCGGCAGGTCGGCGTAGGATGAAAGGTCACTCTTGAATCTTTTCCATTCATGAATCCAGACCAAGTCGTCGTAGGCGTAGTGGATGATGATCCGCGCGTTGTGGAGTCGCTCCAAGAGCTTCTCCTGTCGGCCGGCTACGAAGTACTGCCGTTTCTTTCGGCTGAGTCATTTCTCGAAGCAAACGGATTCCAACAAGTAGACTGCGTGATATCCGACATCGGACTGCCCGTGATGAGCGGTTCGGATCTCCTGGAGATCGCTCGTGCTCAGCATCCGGCTATGCCCGTCATTCTGATCACAGCTCGCGATGAGCAGCCCTTGCGCGAGATGATGACCGAAAGGGGCGCTCGGCGTCTTTTCAGAAAACCATTCGACGGCAGCGAACTCCTCACGGCGTTGGCGTCGATCCTGCGGGAGACGAACTCCTAATTGGCCCGCAAACTTTGTCGTCACTCGTATTGTCAATCTGTAATGGCTCGCACGAATCTGTATAATCCGCACCAATCTGCAAGTATTCCCGGTTAGAGGCAAATATCCTGTCGGTATGTCCCAGAAGCTTGCGGGTAAGATTGCGTTGATCACCGGCGGCAGCAGCGGAATCGGACTGGCTACCGCTAGACAATTTGTTGAGCAGGGCGCTCACGTGTTCATCACCGGGCGGCGGCAGAGCGAGTTGGACCGGGCGGCTGTCGATATCGGCAATGGCGTCACCACAGTTCAGGGCGATGCTGCGAATCTTGCGGACTTGGATACCCTATTCGGCATTATAAAGACGCAACGAGGTGTTCTCGACATCGTGTTCGCCAATGCCGGGACTGGCGAGTTCGCGCCTTTAGGCCAGATTACAGAACAACACTTCGACAAACAGTTCGACGTGAACGTCAAAGGGCTTCTATTCACCGTGCAAAAGGCCTTGCCGCTGTTACGCGATGGCAGCTCCATCGTGCTGAACGCCTCCATGGTATCGGTTAAGGGCAATCCGGCCTTTAGCGTGTATAGCGCTACGAAAGCTGCAGTGCGCTCGTTTGCCCGTACCTGGTCGGTGGACCTTCGCGGCCGCAACATACGGGTCAACGTCGTGAGCCCCGGAGTAGTTCCGACACCCGGATATAACACCAGCCTGGGAATGAGCAACGCCGAGGTTGACGAGTTTGTACGGAACTCTCTCGGCAGCATCCCATTGGGGCGGGCCGGCACGGCTGACGAGATCGCCAAGGCCGTGCTGTTCCTTGCGTCCGACGACAGCAGCTATGTCAACGGCGTGGAACTGTTCGTTGACGGAGGATCGGCGCAAATCTGACGCGGGGGTGCGGCCCTCCCCTCTGCCCCTGGTTCAATGTTTTCGTTTCGGTGCATTGTCAATCCTGTCCGCCGCCGTGGCGGCTAACCATTCCACTACCGAGATCTTCTGTGCCGGTTCCTCCGGCAGGTTGTGCCGAGCCCGAAGGTAGGAGAGGCTGTTGTAAGAGATTTGGATCGATTATGGCGGGTACGCGGGCCGGGCACCGGCGTGTCGAACGTCCGGCACCCGATGCCGAGTCTCATGCGTTCGGCCCCGTCAAGCCGCCGCGCCCTTCGTCTCTCCGATAAACGCCAGCAGATCCGCGTTCACCTCGTTCTTCAATGTGGAACACATCCCGTGGGGCGCGCCTGGGTATATCTTCAAGACGGAGCCTTTGACGATCTTCGAAGAGAGCAGCGCAGCCGCGCCGATCGGCACGATCTGGTCATCGTCTCCATGAAGTATGAGAGTGGGTACGTCGAATCGCTTCAAGTCTTCGGTTAGGTCCGTTTCTGAGAACGCCTTGATGCAGTCGTAGAGGGGTTTATGTCCTCCCATCATTCCCTGCAGCCAGAAGAAGTCGCGCAAGCCCTGGGAAACGTTGGAGCCGGCCCGATTGGCACCGTAAAAAGGAGCGGTCAGGTCTTCGAAGAACTGTGCCCGGTCCGTCAACATATTTGCACGAAGCTGGTCGAAGACCGCAATCGGCAGGCCGCCGGGATTCTTTTCCGTTTGCAGCATGAGCGGCGGGATTGCACTGATCAGCACCGCCTTTGCGACCCGTTCGGTGCCATGGCGGCCGATGTAGCGGGCCACTTCGCCTCCGCCGGTCGAATGGCCGATGTGAATGACATCGTGAAGATCGAGGGCTGCCACTAGCTCCGCCAGATCATCGGCATAGGTGTCGAGATCGTTTCCCTCCCAAGTCTGTCCGGAGCGCCCATGGCCTCTCCGGTCGTGAGCGATGCACCGGTAGCCACTTGCAGCGAGGAAGATCATTTGGTCTTCCCACGCATCCGCGGTTAAGGGCCATCCATGGCTGAACACCAGGGGCTGACCTTTGCCCCAGTCTTTGAAGTAGATCCCGGTACCGTCTTTGGTCGTAATCGTTGGCATAGTTTCCTTTCTCTCCAGTAAGTGGGATTCGAAGGCGCGCTAGACGCCCTGATAAACAAGGGCGGTGAACATGGCTGGGGTGATGAGAAACCGGCCCCACTTCGCGTCAAACGCCCCCGTCGGTTTGGCGGCGATTGTCTGCTCGAGTGACCGGCCCTGCTTCTTCAACCTCTCCACGCTACCCCGGATTGTAACCAGCATGTCCCGGAACTTGGCGAGATCCGGCCGGCTTCCTATCTGACCGTGCCCCGGTATCACGATGGTCTTGTCTGTGGTGAGGCGGAGATTTGCTTCCGCCGCTTGAATTTGTCCGTCGATGCTACCGCCCGTAGAGTAATCGATAAACGGATAAACTCCGTTCCACCATGTGTCGCCGACGTGGATCACGTCGGCTTCAGTGAAGTGAACAGAGATGTCGCCGTCCGTGTGTGCGGGTCCGTAGTATTGAAGAACGAGCTTCGTGTCGTTTCGCTGCAGTTCATGTGTGGTGGCGAACACTGCAAACGGCAATGCGCCCGCGGGCGATGCCGGAAATGTCCAACTCCATCCTTCGACGCGGGTGTCGACCGAGAGACGTTTCCGAACGTTCTCGTGAGCGGTAATTGCGGCACCAGCCGAGTGCAGCCAGTTGTTGCCGTCCGTGTGGTCCGTATGCCAGTGGGTATTAACCAGGTGTTTAATCGGGTCGCCGCTGAGTGATGCGAGTGCATCTGCAATTCCCGTCCGCGAGACAGAGAATCCGGCGTCGACCAGAAGTTTGCCGTCGTTCCCGGTCAACACGGCGATATTGCCTCCGGAGCCTTCCAATACCGAGATGTTCCTCCGCACGGGATGAACTGTGATCTTCGCCTTTGCGGCTGCATTGATCATGGTTGGCACAATACCCTCGTCTTTGGCGAAGAGCCGGCCCCGTACCAGCATGGTAGCGCCGCCAGAGACTCCGGCAATGGCCAGAAGGCGGCGGCGTGAAAGGCGAGGGGATTGTAATTGCGCCATCGTTTTCTCCCTTTGAACTAATCTGCTAATTGCCCGATTGCGCTGCATGGAGTCTTTGACCAGAGGAGTAAAGACCAGCGATCCAAAATTACCTGCCATGCGACCTCCGCCCGGCTGCAGACGCTTGCTCGCTACACGATATTGCTGAGTCCGAGTTAAGCGAAATCCGGCGGCTAAAGATTCCTGAAAAGTGCGGTTCTTCCGAGATCATGCGGCGACTTCTTCCTCACCGCGCTTCGCCGCAATTGCTGATCGCCGGCCGTAAGTTTGCCCAGCCTGTGACCCGCGTCGCGCCGGCAATGCCGGGAGACGACACTATAGAAACCTGTAATGGAGTCCTCTCTCCGCCGCTGTTACTCTCGACCATGACGCTGGCAAAAACAGGGCGCATTTCGGTAGGAGAAGCCGACGCGTAAGAATAATCCCCCACCGATTGTGCCGCTGTCTATCTGCACAGCGATCGAGGCCTGGTCCTGACAACTGGACGGACCATGCCGGGAGGTCACGTGTACCCTGCGGCCGGCAGTCTTGCGCGAATCTTTGAGGACGGACGGCAGAAACTGTCGGGCCGCTGTTCGCCTCTACTTGCGATTGCACCAGGGCCCACACAGGTTCTGAGGTCGAGTTCGTTGCTGCCGTGGCAAGGCATCCTCCTCGAAAGGCATTTGAGCTCACCTGGCGAGCGGAGCGGTGCGTCGATTGGCTGCCACGTCCTTTCCATGCCCGTGGGATGTTCTTCGCGTTTCGCTTATCGAAGGCCC
Source organism: Terriglobia bacterium (assembly GCA_019242155.1). Classification (GTDB taxonomy): domain Bacteria; phylum Acidobacteriota; class Terriglobia; order Bryobacterales; family Bryobacteraceae; genus PSRJ01. The sequence goes on from JAFAWA010000489.1 coordinate 11,922, forward strand.
TCCGGCGAATTCGCGAGCACCTTAAGCCGGCCCGGAACCATAATGATTACGCCGGCGGGCCCCGTGCCCGACATGCACTTACATCAAGCCTCGGAATTTGTTCATTGCGCACTCGAAGAATCGTTCACCCGGGATGTAATGCATGATTTGGATCGCGCAGTGCCGCCGCGCGAATTTCGCGCAGCGATCCAGGAGAAGCCTATCCAGCGCATCCTTGGGCTCCTCGTCGAGGAACTCGAATCCAAAAGGCCGCTCGGGAGACTCTACGTCGATTCCCTTGCGCAGGCGCTGGTAACGAGGTATGTGTTACTGGAGCATACACTAGGCTGCCGAAAAATGCCGAAAGCAGCGGGGCTGCCGCCGCGCATTCTGAACCGCGTGCGGGAAAAGATCGAAGCCAATCTTGATGCCGATTTGAGTCTTCTCAGTCTGGCGGAAGAGAGCGGCTACAGCCGGGCGCACTTCCTTCGGCTTTTCCGCGACGCAACAGGTTTAACGCCCCACCAATACGTCTTGAGCCTTCGCCTGAAACGTGCTCAGGATCAGTTAAAGCAAAAGGGATCGAGCATTATTGATGTCGCGGCGTCCTGCGGTTTTTCCAGCCAGTCGCACATGACCAGCCTGTTCCGGCAACGGCTGGAGATGACGCCGGGCGAGTTTCGGCGTAGTGCCTGACCGGTGGAGAAATCCCGCGATCTCGCGTAACTCCCGCTTGCTCACGCGCGCGGCTCAGTAAACTTGCGTTACTAAACTCGCGCGCTACACAATAGAACCTACCTGCGATCGCATTTCCATTTTCAAACCCAAACCCCTGCTTTTCGTTGACAGTGTTATAGCCGTTCGATAAAATCCTGGCCTGTTCCGTTTGCATGCAAGAGCACACGAAGCATGCAACCAAATGCTTCAGAGGGACGGCAGGATTTTCCGCAAGGAGTAACCGGACGATGCAGCTTAAGTGGGCACTAACCATCTCGATTCTGATGGGCGCGACCGCCCTCGCGCAGTCCAACCAGGGCACCATCACCGGCGGCATTTCGGATCCCGCGGGCGCAGTCGTGGCCGGTGCCGTCATCGAGGTCCGGAATACCGCCACCGGTGTGGTGTTCCAAGGTGGAACTTCTGCCACGGGAAACTACGTTTTGGCGGTACCGGCGGGGATCTACTCGCTGAATGTAAGTGTGCCCGGTTTCAAGAAGTTCGTTCAGGAGAATATACAGGTGGTCAGCGCCACGGATACGCGCAAGGACATAACCCTCGAAGTCGGGTCGGCCACCGAGGTTGTCACCGTGGCTGACACCGCCCCACTGCTCAAAACCGAAAGCGGCGAAATGAGCCACCAGGTCACGGTCGAAGAGCTGGACACCCTCCCCGTGCTCACCACCACCGGCGGCAGCACCTCGGCCGCTATCGCATCACTGGGCAATATCCGTAACCCTTTAGCGATGACGAACCTGCTTCCTGCTGTGACCTTCACGAACGACCAGGTTCTGGTGGTCAACGGCCTGCCGAGCGAAAGTGAAGCGATTCGAATCGAGGGCCAGGACGCGAAAACGACGATCTTGACCACCATCCAGCAGGACAGCCAGGCAAGCGTCGATGCCATCCAGGAAGTATCGGTTCAGACCAGTAATTTCGCGGCGGAATATGGCCAGGTGGGCGGCGGCTACTTCAACTTCACTATGAAATCGGGTACTAACCAGCTTCACGGCAGCGGCTACGATTATTTTGTGAATGAG
>JAFAWA010000227.1 GCA_019242155.1 Terriglobia bacterium
ATCTACACGGTGCCGAACGCGAGTTTCCTGCCAAAATTCATCAATGTGCTGAGCAAAGATTGGCAACTGGGATGGTACGCGCGATATCAGAGTGGTCCGTACCTGACGCCTCCCGTCAGCCCTACGGCGAATTTCCTGAGCAGCGAAGATATTCGAGTTCCTGGCCAGCCCCTTTATACGCCCGGAGTGAACATCAACGATCACAGCACTTTCAACGCCTATTACACGCAGGTGCTCAATCCAAATGCGTGGGCCCCCTGCCCGACTAATTCGGTCTGCGCGTCGACGTCGGTGCTTTACAAAGATTTTCGCGGGCCGCGCGTCCCCTCCGAGAACGCCAACATCGGACGCCATTTCCGCGTCGGCAAGGAGGGCAAGTACGATTTTTACCTGCGCGGCGAGTTCATCAACATCTTCAATCGCACCTTGTTCTCAACTCCAACGCCGACAACTCCCGCGACATTTACAACGAATCCGCAGAACGCACCGGTGAAAGGCGCGGGTGGCGGCACCATCTACACCAGCGGGTTCGGCGTCTTCGGCACCGCTTACCTGACGCCGAACACGCAGTATGCGAATCCCGGCCGGACGGGGACGATAATCGCGCGGTTCCAATTCTAAGGGATCGGAGTCGCGTTACTCGCGTAGCGTTCCTTGACTTTAACCGCGAGCGCTCAATATAATGCCGGGTTGCACGGAACCTCGCGTGCAGTGTCGCACTTATTAAGGAAATCCCGATGAATCTTGCATCGAAACGAATCGTGACCGGAGCCGTCGTATGCACCGCGATTGCTATCAGCGGCACGGCTCTCTTCAAGCGAAGCGTCGTCTTTGCGCAGAATCAGGCGCAACCGCAGATGTCGGACAAGGCTTTCAAGAATATTCAAGTGCTCAAAGGAATTCCGGTGGACGAGTTCATGGGCACCATGGGTCTGTTCTCGGCCGCACTGAGCGTATGTTGTGGTGACTGTCACGTGAACGCCGGCACGGATCATCCCGATTGGGCCGCCGACCCGCCCCGCAAGCTGGTCGCCCGCCACATGGTCGAGATGGTCAATACCATTAATAAAGATAACTTCAGAGGCCGCCAGCAAGTAACCTGCTGGACCTGCCACCGCGGCGGTCAAACACCCGCTACTACGCCGCCCCTCGATGCCATCTACAGCACGCCGGCTTTCGCTCCGCCGGATGTGCTGCCGACTGCGAATCCCGCTACCGCGGGCACACCGCCGGCCGACCAGATTCTGGATAAGTTTATTCAAGCGCTCGGCGGCGCAGACGCGGTCTCGAAGCTCACCAGCTACACCGCCAAAGGGACCAGCATGTTATTCGGCGAGGTCAAGGCGGACGCCGTCGAAATTTATGCCAAGACTCCCGACCTACTCGCCACCGTCGTTCATCAACGGGAAGGCGATCTGGCGCGTGTTTACGACGGCCGCAACGGCTGGGTGATGTTACCGCTGACCGTTGTGCAGGAATACCCGCTTACCGGTAGCGCGCTTGAAGGCGGCAAACTCGATGCGGAACTTGCGTTCCCAGGCCGGATCAAGCAGTTCTTCACGAATTATAGAGTGACCTATCCGACCACCATTGACGGCAAGGACGTATACGTGATTCAGGGAACCAACTCGTCGGGCTTGGTCGCGACATTTTACTTCGACAAACAGTCCGGCTTGCTGACCCGTGTGATTCGGTACGCCACTTCCGCGGTGGGCCGCGTTCCGACACAGTTCGACTATTCGGATTACCGCCCCGTAGCCGGCGTGATGATGCCGTTCAAGTGGACCTATGGCTGGGTCAGCGGGCGTGAAGAGTACGCATTGAGCGAACTGCAGCCCAACGTTGCGGTGGATCAGGCCAAGTTCGCAAGGCCCATTCCGAAAGCAAAATAAGTTTACGAGTTACGGTAACCCCGTTGGACCTGGCGCATATCCATCTTTTGCTGAATTACTTCCCTGTAATCGGGACGGTAATTGGAATATTCGTGCTGCTCGTAGGGATCGCGGGCAGAAGCAATGACCTGAAGCGAGCCGGCCTGCTAATTCTTCTAGCCATGGCTCTCTTAGCGCTCCCCGCGTATATGTCCGGCAACGGCGCTCAGGAGGCTATTGAAAAGAGCCCCGGTATTTCGAAGGCGCTGATCGAAGCGCATGAAGGCGCAGCGATGTGGGGACTTTGGGTGATGGAGTTCACAGGCGCGTTCGCGTGGTTGGGACTGTGGCAGTATCGCCGGAATACGCGAATCGGCCGAGGAACTTTGGCCGTAGTGCTGCTGCTCTCCGCGGTGACTTTCGGGTTGATGGCGAGAGCCTCTACGTTCGGCGGGGAGATCACTCATGCGGAGATCAGGGACAAGGGCAATACAGCCGCCGCAGAGCCGTACGCGCGCGAACTGGGCATGTTCGTTACCGACAACAAGTTCGTGTGGCCGGCATGCGAGACCTTGCATTTCATAGGCCTGTCCCTGTTGTTTGGGGTGAGCGCGCTGGTGGATTTACGGATGCTCGGCTTTATGAAACGCGTGCCGTTTGCCGCGCTACATCGCCTGCTGCCGTGGGCAATTCTGGGGTTCGGCGTCAACCTCGTAACCGGAATGCTCTTCTTTATTGCCGATCCCGGCCAATATACGCAGAACATCGCGTTTCAGTGGAAGATCATTCTGATTCTGGTGGCCGGCACCAACGTCCTCTACTTCACTATTTTCGATGAGCCGTGGCTGCTCGAATCCGGCGACGATGCGCCGCCCACGGCCAAATTCGCGGCTGCTTCCGCCCTCATTCTGGTGTTCGGGGTGATGTACTTTGGGCGCATGCTCCCCTTTCTGGGTAATTCTTTTTAATGCCCCTGGCGCTAACAGTGAGCCTGCTGGTACTCGCGGTCATCGTGGCGGTGGGTTTCGCAGGCTACTGGATCGATAAGGGCGAAGAGCGCGAAGAGCGGAAGTGGCGCCTATGATGGACTTCCTCGCCAAGCTGGAACAGATGCCGTTCAGCCAGTGGGTGCTGCAGTCAAACTCAATCTGGGCTTATCCCACGATTCTGTTTCTGCACACGGTCGGCATGGCGCTGGTGGCCGGCATCAACGGCGCGATCGATCTTCGGCTCCTGGGCTTTGCGAGCAGAGTGCCGATCAAACCGTTCGAACGGCTTTATCCGATCATGTGGGCGGGATTTGCGATCAACTTGATTACGGGCTCGATTCTGCTGATTGCGGACGCTACTACCAAGCTGACCAACCCGGATTTCTACGTGAAGATGGTGTTTGTTTTCGGCGGCATCTTCATTCTCGCCGCGATGCGCAGTAAAGTGTTTCGCGACCCGAAAGTGGATGAAGCGCCGGTGTCGGCAACTGCGAAACGGCTCGCGTTTTTGTCGCTGGTCTGCTGGGCATCCGCGATCACAGCGGGCCGTTTGCTGGCTTATGTGGGTCCGATCTCGGGCTTTCCCGGGTCGCACCGGTAGTCCTTCCATTACATGTACGGCGGTATGGCAATTCCGAGAACGGATGCGGTTCGCTCCAATTGCCGCCGGAAAAAATCGGTCATCCAAAGCAGGAAGATGCGCCGTTCCCGGTCGGGCTCTTGCAGAATCGGGTACTGATGATAGAAGTTGTTAAACGCCTGCGCCAGTTGGAAAGCGTACTTGGCGACGTGCGCCGGTTCTCCGGCGGTTACAGCGCGCTCGAGTGCGGAGTCCACTTTGGACGCGGCAAGTAACATTTGCCACGAATCCTCCGCTTGAAGCTGGCGCGACATTGCGGCGGCGTCGAGTTCGCTCGCGAAGTCGGGAAGTGTTTCGCCGCGTTCCTCGAGTTTGCGCAAGATGTTGCGGGCGCGCACGGCGGCATACTGCAAGTACGGTCCGGTCTCCCCCTCGAAACTGAGCGCCTCCTGGAGGTCGAAAGCGATCACTGAATTGCGCGTGTACTTCAACAGGAAATAGCGCAGCGCACCGATGGCGATTCCGGTCGCGACGCGCCTCTGTTCTTCGGCTCCGGCTTCGGCGTGGCGCGAGGCCACCTCTTCGAGAGCCTTGGCGATAAGCGAATCCATCAGATCGTCGGCTTTCACGCCCAAGCCTTTGCGTCCCGAGACCTCGACGTAGGGGCGTTTGCGATCCTCCTCGGAAAGCGGAATGCCGAGATCGGCGCAACAGCGCGGCGAAAGGGCCACCATCTCGTAAGAAAAATGGACGGAGCTTTGGGCCTGCTTTTCGTAGCCGAGCGCGCGAAGGCCGGCGGCGACCACATCCTGCAGATAGGACTGCCGCGCATCGATGACGTTATAGACTTGCGAGCCGTTGCCGAAGCGGGCGTCCGATGCACAGGGGACGCCGGTGGTCATCCACAGCACGCGGCCGTCACTATACGTTTGGAACGGCCGATAGTAAAAGTCCTTTCCCAGCAGGCCGAACTTCCACAGTTGGTAGGCAATGTCCTTACCGACATAGGTCACGGTGCCGTCGGAACGAACGATCACTTTGCCCTCTTCGGAGAGGCCCGGCATCACCCAGCAGCCGGCGTTTTTACCCTCGGTTTCGAGGTAAACCGCCTGCCGCGCTTTAAGCTGCTCGAAGGCGGAGGCCCAAAATTGCAGGTGGAGAATT
>JAFAWA010000276.1 GCA_019242155.1 Terriglobia bacterium
TAAGCCAGTACCGCGGTCTTCTCGAATCCGTTTGCATCCAGGCAGCGCCGGATAGCGCTGACGCGCCCGTCCATCATATCCGAGGGAGCTACGATATCCGCCCCCGCCCGCGCGTGCGAGACGGCCGTCTTCGCGAGCCACTCGAGCGTGGTATCGTTATCCACGTCCTCACCCTGGACAAAGCCGCAATGCCCGTGGCTCGTATACTCGCAGTTGCAGACGTCGGTCATCAACAGCAAGTTGGGAGTTTCGCGGCGAATCGCTCGTAGAGCACGCTGTACGATCCCGTCGTCAGCGTAAGCTCCCGACGCGATTTCGTCTTTTTCCTCCGGCAGCCCGAACAAAATGACTCCGCCAATTCCCAGGGACTGCACCTCGGCGCACTCCTCCACGACCTGGTCGACCGACATCTGATAGTTCCCGGGCATGGACCCAATTTCCCGTTTCACGCCTTCCCCCGGGCAAACAAACAGCGGAAGCACAAACTGCGCCGGGTCCAACCGCGTTTCCCGTACTAGGTTGCGGATGGCCGCACTGGTGCGCAGGCGGCGGGGCCGATGAATCGGAAAAGGCATGGTAATGAGGATTGTATCTCGCAAGGATCGGCTCGCGTTTCCCGGTCCCGCGAGCGCGGAGTTACCCGCTCTGGAACCTTTATTGCGATCGGGGGCTTGACAAGGATTTTCGCCCGGTTAGAATAATTCTCAATAAAGCGCTGTTTTATGCCAGTCCCCTGTGATCATAACCGCACGCAAATCATCGCCCGGCGCGATGGCGTGGACTACGTGGAATGTCTCGATTGCCGCCAGATTTTCGAAGCTGAAGACCTCGAACCGGTCAAGGTCGAAGAAGACGAAGAGTAACTCCTGCCATGCGTTAGCATGGAGGGGATGCACGATCTTGCCTACTTTCGCGGTCACTTCGACCAGATCGCGCCTCGTCTCGCTACTCGCGCCAACCCTCCGAACCTCGACCAATTTCGTGACCTGGACGGCCGCCGCCGCGCCGCGATCACACGCACCGAGGAGCTCAAAAAGCTTCGCAATGAGGAGACCGCCAAAATAGCCCAGCTTAAACGTGAGGGGGCCGATACCGCCGCCGAACAGGCCAAGGTGCGCAAGATTGCTCAGGAAATTGCCTCTCTCGACGAGCAGGCCAATGTATTAGACGAACAGTTCCGGGACCTCCTCACCGGCATTCCGAACGTTCCGCATGAGTCGGTTCCGGTCGGCAAGGACTCCGACGACAACGTGGAAGTGCGGCGTGCCGGGGAGCCGCGCCGCTTCGATTTCGAGCCCAAGGCCCACTGGGATCTCGGTCCGCAGCTCGGCATTCTGGATCTAGAGCGCGCCGCCAAAATCAGCGGAGCACGCTTCGCTCTCTACTGGGGCTTGGGCGCACGGCTGGAACGGGCCTTGGTAAGTTTCATGCTCGATACTCATACCAGGCACCATGGGTACACCGAAGTGCTCCCGCCGTTTCTGGTGAACTCGCAAAGCCTCTTCGGTACAGGTCAGCTACCGAAGTTTAAGGATGACTTGTTCAAGTGCGAGGGTCATGATCTCTGGCTGATTCCTACAGCCGAAGTTCCGGTTACCAACATCTTCCGCGACGAGTCTCTCGAAGCCGACGCGCTCCCCATCAAACTCTGCGCGTACACTCCGTGCTTTCGGAGTGAAGCCGGGTCGTACGGCCGTGATGTTCGCGGCATCATCCGGCAGCACCAGTTTCAAAAGGTCGAGTTGGTGAAATTCACGCGTCCCGAAGACAGCTACGACGAGCTCGAAAAACTAACCGCCGATGCGGAGGACATTCTCGTCCGTTTAGGCCTGCCCTACCGCACGGTGGTTTTGTCTACCGGCGATACCGGCTTCTCCTCGGCTAAGACCTATGACATCGAAGTCTGGCTGCCGGGCCAGGACGCCTACAAGGAGATCTCCTCGTGTTCCAATTTCGAGGCGTTTCAAGCGCGCCGCGCCGGCATCCGCTTCAAGGCGGGCAAGAAGTCGGAATACGTGCATACGTTGAACGGCAGCGGTTTGGCAGTGGGCCGTACCTGGGTCGCTATTCTAGAGAACTACCAGCAGAAGGACGGCAGCGTAGTGGTACCGGAAGCGCTCCGTCCGTATCTCGGAGTCGAGGTCATTCGAGGCCGGTGAGGCAACAACTGCCGGCTCTGACCGGCCTTCGCTTTCCGCTCGCGCTCTGGGTGATGCTGCATCACCTGTCGGGGCGAGGCGGAACGCTGGAAGCGACCGCCGCTTCGTTGCCGCATCCTATTTTCGCCCTGATACGCGGCGGGTATCTCGCCGTCACTATCTTTTTTGCGCTCTCCGGATTTGTGCTGGCGCAAGGGTACGGGGCGCGCAGTTGGAGCCGCGAACAGATTGGCCGGTACCTCGTCGGCCGCTTCGCCCGAATTTACCCGGTCTATCTGCTCAGTCTGCTAGTTGTGGCGCCATTTATAGGGGCGGATCAGACCCCCGGTAAGGCGGGGTTCGTGGGCACGTACGCGCTGCTGCTTCAAGGCTGGATCCGGCACTTACCAGTGGACTGGAATACTCCGGCGTGGTCGCTCTCTTGCGAAGTGTTCTTTTACTTGTGCTTTCCAATTGCCGTGCTGGGGCTGCGCCGTGTCCACCCTATCGCTATTGCGGCAATCGCTGCTCTGTTCAATCCGATCTTGTTCTTCCTCGGAATGCCGGACCAGTGGAAGCCGGTGGTACACTTCGCGGACTTCCTGATGGGCATCGCGGCCGCCGCCCTGTATGATCGTTTGCGGAACCGGGTGAATGCCGCTCCATTACTCTATATTCCGGCAACGATCGCCATCGCTGCGCTGATTGCCTGGCCCGGCGTTTTGCCGAACAGACTCGATCTCAATAGCGCCATACGGCCGTTCAATGGGGTCTTGCTGATCGGGCTCGCAGTAGGAACGGGACTATTCGCGCGCGTGCTTGCGTCGCCGACGCTCGCGTACCTGGGTAAAGCCAGCTACGCGATGTACATCCTGCATGTCCCGGTACTTTGGTGGATGAAGCGATGGTCGCCGACTCCTCCGGCGGGGATCTACATCGCCCTGGTCATTCTGCTGTCGATCTTGGTTTATCGTTACTGCGAAGAACCGGCGAACCGCTTTATTCGCGGGCTGGTCGAAGCATCGACCCGCGACCGCCCGCGGACGTTGGTCGCGCTGGACGCTCCGGTTGAAGCTACAACGACCCCTTAATTCCCAGTGCTTCGGCCTTGGCCTGCATGGCCTTGATACAAAAATCGATGTGATCATCGAGGGGGACGTCCAGTTCCGCGGCTCCCTGTAAGATATCCTCGCGGTTCACTGATCGCGCAAACGTTTTGTCTTTCATCTTGCGCTTCACCGAGGGAACGTCTACCTCGAACACGCTTCGATGCGGTTTCACGTAAGAGATTGCGGTGATGAATCCCGCCAGTTCGTCGCACGCGTACAGCGTCTTCTCCAACAGCGAGATGCGTGGAACGCCGCTGTAATTGGCGTGGGAGAGTATCGCTCGCCGAATCTCTTCGTCCACGCCGCGTTCGGCCAGCAGCGGCTCGCCCTTCATGGGGTGGTCCGGCATTTGCGGGTGAATCTCCCAGTCGAAATCGTGCAGCAACGCCGTTACGGACCATTTCTGTTCGTCTTGGTTGAGATCCCTAGCATAGGCCGTCACGCACGCTTCCACTGCCAAAGCGTGTTTCCGCAAACTTTCCGAGTGCGTGAACTCGCACACGATGTCCCAGGCCTGGTGGCGGTCAATCATTGCCCGGCTCCCAAGTTGCGCCCCAACTCGCTCGCCGCCCAGCGCGGAAGATCTCGCGCTCGCGTTTGCGGGCGTGTACCGTTCTAAGGCCATGCCGCGTACAGGTTTCGAGCATAATCAGGCCCGGCTGCTGCACCGGCCTGCGCACGATGCGTGCGTGGAGAAGAGATACAGGTTCGCGCGCCAAGACTACGTAACTGAACTTCTCGTCCTCATAGTTTAGCTCCGCGTCTTTTAGCCTCCGGTGCAGTCCCGTACGTTCCACGCGGGCTCCAAAGTGGCACCAGTCGCCTTCCGGCATTGGACAGACTCCTTCTGCCGGGCAGGGCGCGACCATGTGGCCGCCCGCGGCCAATAGTTTCGACCGCACCTCCCGGATCAGCTGAAAACCGGCTGAGGTACCAGGCTCGATCACGACCAGCGCCACCTTAGCCGCCTGCCAAAGCCGTTCCAAAACCTCCAGTTTCCCCGATTCGCCCAAGGCATACGCGGCGATGACCAGGTCGTGAGGCGGCAAGGAGGGCGGCCGCGTGAAATCATCGACACGAACCTCCGCTTCCGGAACCAGCACTCGGGCCGCAGACGCCATCCCCAATGCGCGCTCGATCATGGTGATCCGTTTCGGTTGAAACCGGCTCTGGGCCGCGATGGAAGCCGCTCCCGTCCCCGCGCCTACATCCAGAATGCTGGTCACCTCGCGGTCACCCAGGGCCTGTTTCGTTTCCCGCAACACCGCCTCCGCGGCGGCGTACGTGGCGGGCATGCGCGTTGCGAGATATGCGGCCACCTGTGTGGAATTCGCGAGCGACACGCTGCGGCCCGCGCGGTACGCGTCTGAAATCCCCGTGGCCGCGCGTTTTAATTCGGCGAATGCGACTTCATCGGCAAGTTCTTCGGTTCTGATTCTGATCTCGGCGGGCAGTTGCACAAGCTTCCCCCAATGTATCAGGCTGCGAGCATTGGTCCCCCTGAGTGAAAGCAGTTGCAGAGAGAAATTCTGAGGTTCAGTCATAATGGGAGGAGTCGCACGGGCGCGATGCGTCGCGGGAGACACTACGGGATGGCCTCCGAGACCACTTTATCCAGTTCCTCCGAAGCCATGCGCTCGGCGGGCGTTGCAGAAGCGAGATCTGCATTGCCGGCCGAGAGCCGCGCAGTGAAGATGGTACGCGAGGTCTTTGAGTCGGGACGCCCATTAAGTTATATTCGTTCCTCCGAGGAGCAGCGAGTCGCGCGAGTGCTTACCGACGCAGGGACGAAGCTTCTCGCCTCCGGTCCAATGCCGGTGTGGACGTGGAGCTTAACTGAAGGAATGCGCAAGGCCAACCGGCCCGTGGAGGGCCCACAGACGCCCCGGGCCGTCTTAGACTTCATCATTGCGCATCCGGATGCCGCGATCTTTCATCTCAAAGACTTCCATGAGCCGCTACGGGAATCGGCCGAAATACGGCGCCGCGTTCGCGATCTTTATGATGCCTGCCGCGACCGGCAGAAGTTTGTCGTAATCAGCTCCGCAGTTCGATTCATTCCGGAAGAGATCGAACGAAGTATCGTGTTTCTAGAACTGAGGCCGCCCGATTTTCTTGAGTTATTGGATTATCTCCGAGACGAGATTCGCGAGGCGCGCGCGCAGATAGCGGCGGGCGATTCCGAAGCCGTTCTTCACCAGTTTGCGCGTGCCCTGCAAGGGCTCACGCTCGACGAAGCAGGTTATGCGATACGCCGCGCCCTGGCCTTCAACCGACACCTTGGATCCGAGTCCCTCCCCGCCCTTCTCGAGGAGAAGAAACTGCTCATTAACCGGAGCGGCGTAATTGAATATATTCCGGTCACTACCGAACTTGGAGAGGTTGGCGGGTTGGAGACCCTCAAAAGATGGCTCACGCAGCGCCGCAAGCTTTTCCAAATGCGCGACAGCCTGACCGAAGAGATTATGCCGAAGGGCATTCTGATGATGGGCATCCCGGGATGCGGGAAAAGCCTGTCGGTGAAAGCTATCGCCTCTCACTTTCAACTTCCGCTCTATCGCGTCGACATGATCGAGATATTCTCCGGGCGGCACGGTAAACCGGAAGGTGTTTTCGTGGAAACGTGCCGGACCATGGAAGAGATGGCGCCGGCAGTCCTGTGGTTCGATGAGATCGAAATGGGTATCACCTCCTCCGAATCCGGCGGCGAACAAGGGCGGATGTTCGCATTCTTCCTTACCTGGATGCAGGAAAAGGCACGCGGGCTGTTCGTTGCCGCTACCGCGAACCGGATTGATCTGCTGCCTGCCGAGATGATTCGCAAGGGCCGCTTCGACGAAGTGTTTTTCGTAGACCTGCCCCTCGCAAGCGAACAGATCGAGATCTTCAAAATTCACCTGAACCGGCGCGCTGTGGACCCAGCCGGATTCGATCTGCAGCAATTGACCCAGTTCACGAACGGATGGACAGGGGCCGAGATTGAGCAGTGCGTAATATCGGCGGTGACACAGGCGCGGCTTGAGGACCGCCAAGTCACCGAGCAGGACCTGATCAGCATCGCGGTGAAGTTAGTCCCGCTTTCGCGAACGATGAAGGAACAGATCAGCCACATCCGCGCCTGGGCGTTCGAGCGGGCAGTGCGTGCATCGCCGGGCCGGTGAGACTACCGCCGAAGCAGCACGATGGCGAGCATGAGCCAGCCCGCTATGAACGATAAGCCGCCCACAGGGGTGATCGCGCCTAGCACCGGAATCCGCGTGACGGCGAGGCCGTACAGACTACCGGAGAACAGGACAATGCCCGCCGAGAGCAGGCCGCAAATCCATGAAGCTTGCGATTGTGTAAGCAGGCCGGACTTGGGCATCAGGGAAACGATCAGAACTCCTAAAGCGTGAAAGAAGTGGTACATCACAGCGGTTTCGTAAATGCTTCGGGAAGAGGCATCCAAGCGGTCCCGTAGAGCGTGCGCGCCAAAAGCGCCAAGGATCACGCCGAGAGCGAGCGCGGTAGCGCCGGTTGCACTCCAGTTCATCGCGGCGCTCAATGAGTCATGGCGTACGTAACGTA
>JAFAWA010000149.1 GCA_019242155.1 Terriglobia bacterium
CCCTGAAAACGCTTCTAGCCGTCTCTTCCACGCGGTTCCACAACTCGGTGGATGGAGGTAGTAAATCCCTGGTCCCTTTGACGGCTTTGATCAAGATAGTCGGAAACTTCATGCTAGCATGGCGCGAAGCGGCATCCCGCGCCAGAATGAAATCAGTGTGGAACCCTCGGCTCCGGTTTTTGCTGCTCGCGTTGGCAGCCGCGATTCTCTTTTTCGGCGCAGTTCGCCGGGGCGATTTACCCGGCTACGACGACGCCTTGTATGCAAGCGAAGCCAAGGGCATCGTCCATAACGGAGATTGGCTGACCCCCAGAAGCAAAGGGTCGCCCGCCCTCGAGCACCCGCCTTTATTTGTGTGGACGCAAGCCGTGTTTCTTGCGATCTTCGGTATTTCCGACCCGATCGCCAAGCTGCCTTCGGCTCTCTCGGCCTTTGCCACAGTGCTCCTGGTGTACTGGCTGGCACGGCGGCTGCTGAACGACAAGCTCGCGGCTTCGGTGGCAATGTTTGTCATGCTTGCCACTCCCTATTTCGATAAGTACGCGAGCCACGCCATGACCGATGTTCCTGCCGCCCTGCTGTTTCTGTGCGCCATCTGCGCGTGGTCCCTGGCTGACGATCAGCCCCTTTGGTATCTCGCGGCCGGGATCTTTACCGCGATGGCGCTGATGGTCCGGGGCCTGATCGGATTTGGCCTCCCTGTCATTTTCGCCTTCGATCTGATTGTCGTTCGGCGCCGGCCGGCATGGCGGTATTTGATACTCGGGCTGATTCTAGCGTTTTTGCCCCTGACCGCCTGGTACGGCTACATGCTGCTTCGCTACCGCGGAGTCTTTCTCGCGGTACATGACGGCTGGCTGCAAAGGGAGGTCTACGGCGGCCTCAATCCTCCCTGGAGGCGCTATACCGGCGCGATCGAGTACGTGTGGATGCTTGCCAAATCATATTGGCCGTGGCTGCCGGTGATGGTTGCGGGCGGCATCGCCGTCGTCCGCGAACGCCGGCGCCCTCTGTTCATACTGATCGGTTGGGTAGGTACGGTTTTTATCTTGTGCGCTGTGACGCGCAGCCGCGTGCTGCGCTACATGCTGCCCGCTTATCCGGCGCTCGCGATCCTTTCGGCGATTGGCCTACTGCGATGGGTTTCCCGTCCCGTGCTCGAACGCGTCATGAACTGGGCGCCTTCACTGGCAGTAGCGGCGGCGATTGCTATCACCGCACTGTTCCCGGCGCAGTGGCACGCAACCGAGATTCGCGCAATTGCGCAAGCCCAAAGCCGCGTTCTCACTGCCGGCGAACGCGTGGGCCTTTACGATAAAGGCGACCCCCGCCACGACGAGGCCAACCAACTCGAATGGTACGGAGATGATGTGCCGCTGCTTCTCCTGTCCCGGGACGATCTGGAACGCGCCCTTACGGCAGGTTCCGTTCGCGTGTTTTTGCTCGACAAGCGCGCTTACCAGGCGCGGATCGAACCCCTGCCGCACGAGGTCATCGCAGAGAGCGGACATTTAGTGAGTGTACGGCTGAAACGGTGATAAGTCATCGCTTCTGGCACTTGGGGCAGAAGTGTGAAGAGCGTTGTGCGACTAAGAGCCGGCGGATCGGCGTGCCGCAGTCCACGCAAGGTTCTCCGGTGCGCTGGTAAACGCGGTGGCTGATTTGGAAGAAGCCTTTCCGGCCTTCGGCATCTACGTAGTCGGAAATCGAAGAGCCGCCCGCCGCGATGGCCTCGCGTAGAACCGCTCCTATCGCCTCGTATAAGCAGCGGGCGCGGTCGCCGCGAATACGCGCAGCCAAGGCCAACGGATGAATGCGCGAACGGAATAACGCCTCGTCCACATAAATGTTTCCCATTCCCCGGAGAAAACTTTGATTCAGCAGCAGCGCCTTCATCCGCGTTTTCCTTCGGCGCAAACCCGCCGCGAAATCGTCGAAAGAGATTTCAAGCGGTTCCGGCCCGAGCCGCGCGACCCGTTTCGGGAAAACCGCGGAGTATTGGAAGCAGCCGAACTGGCGGCTGTCATCGTAGAACAGCGTGCCGCGATCGAGCGTAAGGATGGCGTGGGTGTGCTTACCGGGGGCGCCGCCGAGAAGCAAACGGCCCGTCATACCCAGATGAACCATCAGGTAGCCGCCGCCTTCGAGCGACATCAAGATAAACTTGCCGTACCGTTTGACCGCGGCGATTTTCCGGCCCGCGAGTGAAGCGGCCATTTCGTCGGGATCGGAGCCGCGTAGAACTCGCGGGCACCTGAGCTCCGCCGTGATAATGCGCCGGCCGATGAGCGGCGCGATAGACCGCACCACCGTCTCTACTTCGGGAAGTTCGGGCACTCACGGGACCTGCAACAGAATATTGTCGCCTTCCACTTTCACCGGAAAGGTCGCGACGCACTCGCTTGGATCCTCGGTGTTTGCTCCCGTGCGGCAATCAAATTCCCAGGCGTGCCAGGGACACACAACCCGTCCGTCCACCACGTTGCCCTGCCCGAGCGGACCGCCTTGGTGCAGGCAGACGCCAGTTAGGGCTGTGATGGTTCCACCGACATTGCACAGCGCGTAGAGGTCATCGCCGATGCTGACCTCCAGAACGGAATTTTCAGGCAGATCCGGCAACGCGGCCACCTTAATTAACGCCATATTGTCCATCTTACGCATTAAGGCGTCTTAAGGGGTGAAACGCGAAAGAGGTCGCGGCGCGTCTCCGAGACAGGATATGAAGACGAGACTCGCTTTCACAGCCTTGGGGGCGGCTGCCATCTGCCTCACGGCGTGCGCTCCGGTGACCATAGCCCGAATCAACGCCGACCCCAGCCGATTTCGCAACCACGTTGTGCACGTAAACGGTACGGTAGTGACTTCGGTGGGGATTTTGGGAACCGGTGGCTACCAGATTGATGACGGCACGGGAAAGATCTTCGTCGTTTCGCGGAGTGGTGTGCCGTCCGGGGGATCACGCGTAAGCGTAATCGGCAGCGTGATCCCCGGAGCGGAAGTACTCGGACGCGCGATGGGCACAGCCATCCGCGAGGAGTCGCACAAAGTTAGATGACGGAACCCGCGGCTTCGCGCCGGGCCTCGCGCTGTTCGGACCGGAACCTGAGGTAACGGCCGATGCCCGTGTAATCGAATCCCGCGGCCATGGCCTGTTCCGGTTGAAAGATGTTGCGGCCGTCTACCAGTACGGGCTTCGTCATCACAGCCGCGAGATCGCGGAGGGGAAGGTTACGGAACTCGTTCCACTCGGTAACGATGACCAGGGCGTCGGCGTCCTCGGCCACGTGACGCGGTGAATCACAGTAGCGAATCTTCAATTTCGGGTGCTGCTCGCGGCAGGCCGTCATGGCGATAGGATCGTAGACTTTCACGCGAGCGCCCATTTCGATCAGCCGTTCCGCGATATGAAGCGCCGGAGCGTCGCGTAAATCATCGGTGTCGGGTTTGAAAGCGAGCCCGAGCAGGCCTATGGTGCGCCCCTTCAGGATGAACAGCTTCTCCTGAAGCTTCTGGATCACCATTTGCCTCTGCGCGGTATTGACTTCGAGCGAAGCCTGGAGCAGTCGCCCCGTGTAGCCGTACTCATATGCCGTCTGAAGCAGGGCATTGATGTCCTTGCCGAAGCAACTGCCGCCCCAGCCCACGCCGGCGTTGAGGAATTTGGAGCCGATGCGCGAATCGAGGCCGATTCCCTGCATGACCTCTGTTGCCTCCGCGCCCACCCGTTCGCAGATGTTGGCCATTTCATTGGCAAAGCCGATCTTCATCGCGAGGAACGCGTTGGCCGCGTATTTGATCATCTCCGCGCTGGTGAGAGTGGTGCAAACCAGAGGTACCCTAGCCAACGACGCAGGGCGGGGAACTCCCGGCGGAGGAACAAACGACTGTTCCGTTACCGGGCGGTAAAGATCTTTCATTATCTGGATGGTCGTCTGGTCGGATCCGCCCACTACGATGCGGTCCGGATAGAGCGAGTCGGCCACCGCGCAGCCCTCGCGCAAAAACTCGGGATTGCTGGCCACGCCGAAGCGGATCTGGTTCCGCTCGGCCGGGTGAGTGTCCGCGATGCCTTCGCGAACCAACGTCTCCACGAGATTTCCCGAGCCTACCGGAACGGTGGACTTGTTCACGACGACGCGGAAACGGGAGCTGTCCATTGCGGCGCCTATGCTGCGTGCCGCAGTCTCCAGATAGATCAGATTTGCGCCGCCATTGGGCAGCGGCGGCGTGCCCACCGCGATGAAGATGACATCGCTCTGGCGCGCAGCTTCGGAAAGTTCCGTCGTGAACTCAATCGACCCGCCGCCCGAGTTGGCGGAAATTAACGCCTCCAGGTAAGGCTCGTAAATCGGCGCTTCGCCGCGGTTCCATTTGGCGATTTTCGTCTCATCCGTATCGACACAAGTGACGGTGTGCCCCAGATATGCCAGGCAGGCTCCCGTGACACTACCTACATACCCCGTTCCAATTACAGTTACTCGCATTTTTCGCTAGGCTCCGTTGGTTGCTTCGGGGTCAGTATAACAAGCCGGAGAAAAACACAAAACGATCATTCGTAACGGTACTTACGTAATATTCCGTTCGGATTTTCCGCGAAAGTAATTGTTTTCAAACGCTTTAGACGACAGTACTTAGCCTATCCGCGACCCACAACTTTCGCCGCCAGAGCGCCGCCTGCGATCGACAGAAAAGTGATGATCAGAAACATGAAAATCAGGGAAAACCCGATCGCGATCGCAAAGCCCGAGCCGGTTTGAAAGAAGCGGATCATCTCCTGCGCCATCGCAGGGTCCTGCGGGGACATGCTGCGCAGGCGATCCTGCAGCATATTGCCGATCTGCGGCATCTGTATCGCGAAGGGAACCATGTAGAGCCCGAACGCCAACACTCCCGTCATCCAGCCCATGCGCATACCCGCGCCCAAATTCAAGAGAAACCCCGTGCGGCGGCGATAGAAAAAGACCGCGAAAAACCCGCCGAACACCCAGTTTAAAAAGGGCATGATGAAGAAAGCCACCGTAGCGGTTACCGCCACCAATAAAGCTATCCGCACTGCCGCCGAATTGCGAAAATTGAGCGGCAAAATCTCCCGTATTGGAGGAGGCGGCGCCGGCTGAAACCCGGCAGGTTGCTGCTTCTCTGGTTCGGGCGCAAGGATCTCCCGCTGCGGCTTGCCGCATTTATGGCAAAACAGCGCATCAGGAGGTAACTCCGCACCGCAACTGCAAAAGTCCGGCATTCGTTTGGCAATTTCAGTGTGACGCAGCCGGTAGCACGGAAGCAACACCCGATCGTGCGAGAGCCCGGTTGAAACATGTTAGGTTTTCTCCTGATGGACAACCACACGATCCTGGTCTTAGCCGAACCCACCGAGCCCCAGCTACGGCAGCTCGACGCGCTGCCGCCTGAAACCAATCTCGCCGTCGGCCTCAAGCCCGAGACTTTTGAACGCGCCGCTTCCGATGCCACTGTGATCTTCAGTTGGGCCTTTTCGCGCGATCTGCTCCAAGCCGTTTTCCATATGTCGCCTCGCGTGCGCTGGGTTCATACCCGCAGCGCCGGAATCGACAATCTTCTGTTCCCGGAGTTAGTGCGCAGCCCGGCCGTAGTGACTAATGGCAGCGGCGTGTTCAGTCAGACTTTGGGAGAGTGGGTTCTGGCCGCCGTACTCCACTTCGCTAAGGGGCTGCGCCGGCTGATAACGAGCCAGGCTGCAGGCAAGTGGGACCCTTTCGACGTGGTAGAGATCTCTGGTCAGACGCTGGGGATTCTGGGCTATGGCGATATCGGGCGCGCCGTAGCCGTACGCGCCCGCGCCATGGGCATGCGCGTTTTAGGTGTGACGCGGCGCGGTCCGCTGTTATACAACATGGATCCGTTAGTCGACCGGGTCTTTGCGTCCGCCGATCGCATCGAAATGATCGAGCAGTGCGACTACATCGTGGTAGCCGCGCCGCTCACGCCCGAAACCCGCGGCATGCTCGCCGCGGCGGAATTCGCGGCCATGAAGCCCGATGCGGTCGTCATCAATGTCGGCCGTGGCGCGGTGATCGATGAGGCCGCCATGGTGCGCGCGCTGGCCGAAAAGCGCATCAAGGGCGCGGCGCTCGATGTATTTGATAAGGAGCCCCTGCCCCCAGGCCACCCGTTGTACAGCTTGGACAACGTTCTGCTATCGCCGCACTGCGCCGATCATACGGCAGACTGGCTCGCGAACGGAATGAGGTTTTTCGTGGAACAGTACGAGCGGTTTCGCAGCGGGGAACCGCTGCGGAACATTGTGGAAAAGGAGCTGGGTTACTGACGGATGCTTAGAGGAACAGGCGTTCCCGCGACGGCAAAAACACCAGATCGCGCATGATTGACGTGAGAATCGTCAGGACAACCGACCCAAGCAAAGCAGAGAGAAAGCCGCGAACCGAGAAGCCGGGGGTGAAGACGGACGCCAATTTCAGGAGAAACGCATTAATCAACAGCAGGAATAGACCGAGTGTCACAAGCGTAAGCGGAAACGCCAGAAATTTTAAGATCACTCCGATAGTGCCGTTAACCAGCGCGATTACGACGGTGGCGACCAGAGCTGCCCGGAAGCTGCGCAGCTCTATTCCAGGAATGATCTGAGCCACGATCCACAAGGCAAGTGCGCTCACGAACCAACTCACAAGGATGTGGAGCAGCATCGATTCACCTGTTACGGATCATCATAGCCGAGAACCAAACATCCCGCTTCCAGTCCCGCCACGCGAACTGCGTCTTGTCCGCCATCGGACACTGATGAGCTGTTCAAAGCGGATCGAGCAGCGGAGGTTTGGGCGCGGTCTGCTTGCGCAGACGCTCCAGTTGCTGCTCGAGCATCCGCCCATGCGCCGCCTCCGCATCCAAGAGGCTTTTCAACCGCATATTCTCGGCCGCAAGCTCATCCCGCTCGCGGCGCAATTGAGCGTTCGGGTCAACCAGTGGAGCATCGGGCGGTGACTTAGCCGCGGAGGCATCGGCCGAGGATTGCGCCGTCGCAATCGAGGGCATCACCGCGGCCGCCGCAGGTAACCACATCTCGCGGGCGGCGACTCCCCCAAGCGCGAGAGCCACGCCAAGCACACAGACTGCAGCGGCCCATGCCCACCGGCGCGGCGGCGGCGTTTGCGCTTCGAGAAAACGGGGGAGGGCTACTGGAATTGGCGAAGAGATAACCGGCTCGGGTGCCGGCGGGATTGGCGCTGCGGCTTCCGCCTGTGGAGTTGGCGTGGGCGCCGCCTCAGCCGAAGCTTGGGGAGCGGGGCTAGATACGGATGCTTCGGCCGCCTTCGGCTCGGGAACCTTTGTGTCGGCCGGTTCCGGTTGTGGAATAGCCGCGGCATGAGCCGGAATTTCAGGAGCGCGGCTGGACATGGACGCTCCGGCCGCGTCGGGATGGCGGGCCTCCGCTTTCTCACCCATTCCCAAAGCGGGGTGGAGTTGAAATTCGTAAGCGCTCGCCTGGGCAGAGATTAGTCCTTGGCTATCCCGAAAAAAGAAGCCCGCCCGCACCGGCTCAAACATCGAAGGCCGCAGAACCAGAGCCACATGCCAAGGCTCGGGGAAATAGGCCTCATGAATGTGCAGGTCGCTCTCCGAAAGGAATACGCCGCTGCGGGTGTGGGAGTGATACCAGCCCACAACCACGTCTCCCTTGCTCCGGAGGTCGGAAAGGAGGTCCCGCAAACACGTCTCATCCCGCTCGGAAAGGGTGAAGGAGGGGCCGAAGGCGTGTTCACAGTCAAAGGGTGCGAATCCGGAAATGAGAACGCTTTGATTTTCGAACGTACCCAGCAGAACTCCGCCCACCTCAGCGCCGCCGCGCGGCAGCAGAAAAAAGGCCTCGACCACGGCGAGGCGAATCGTTTCCAAGACGTGTTGTGAATATTGAATAGTGAACGGGCATCCGGGCGCGCGCCAGTTCAGGGACGTACTGCCGCCCCGGCGAGTGTCGATCATTGCTGCTCCAAGGACTGTTGTGAGCTTCCTAGGTTCTTCCTCTCGTCAGATTGGGCGATTTCGCGCGACACTCGCGTCGGGACCGGGTTTGGGTAATAAAACGTCCCATCCATGCGCAGTTTTGTCGAGAGGACCCGCGATGGTTGGCTTATAGTGGATCACAAGGCTGTAACAAAGGTTGTTGCAGATTTATTAACAAGGCTTCACCTCGGTCGTGTGTAAACGTGCCCAAATGGCTCGGTTTTTGTTGAAGGGAAAGAATTTCTCTTGACAATGCCTTATCCATCAGTTATGAATAGCTTTACCGCGTCCGGTTCATCTGCACTATTGCGTTTGTGGCTCGGCGAGCACAGAAGAATATAAGTAGTAAAAAGACATGTGCCGCTGGTAAGGGCTTCAGCAAGGCCCGGCAGTTGGTGGTCACGGCCGCCGGTAAAGTTTGATTCTCCGCCCGACACGGAGAAGTTCCCTAGGTTGCTTGAACGGATTGAACATTGAGGCTCAGGTTAGAAGAGAACTTCGGCCGATTGAACATGGCAATTTACAAGGAGAAGGAAATGGCAGATTTTCGCAGATGGATAACTGCGTTAGCCGGTCTGGCGTTGTTTGCCGGGTTAGCTAGCGCACAGGTGGGAGGAGGGGGCGGCACGCAATTAACCTGCAGCGTCAACACGTCC
>JAFAWA010000009.1 GCA_019242155.1 Terriglobia bacterium
AAACCGAGACCTACAGAATCATCGCCGTGATCGATAACCCGTAAGCCAGCCGGGGCCGGAAGACAGTGTCGCCCGTAAATGTTGCCCGGATCTGTCCCGATACCCATCCCACTGATATAGCTTGAATCGAAACCTCGGTCGGCTCTCTCTATACTGGAAGGATGGGCTTTCGTCTGTCGGTCAACTACCGCCCCCGCGGCGATCAGGAGACCGCTATTGCTGAGCTGACGCGCGGCGTTCGGGAGGGCGAGCAGCATCAGGTTTTGCTGGGCGTCACTGGGTCGGGAAAGACGTTCACGATGGCCAAGGTTATCGAGGCCATGGGACGCCCCGCTCTGGTATTGGCCCACAACAAAACGCTCGCAGCGCAGCTTTACCACGAATTCAAAGTCTTCTTTCCCGATAACGCCGTCGAGTACTTCGTAAGCTACTACGACTATTACCAACCGGAAGCGTACATGCCCTCAAGCGACGTGTACATCGAAAAGGAAGCCACCATCAATGATGAGTTGGACAAACTGCGTCTCGCCGCCACCAAGTCTCTGTTTGAGCGCCGGGACTGCGTAATTGTCGCGAGCGTTAGCTGCATCTATGGCTTGGGCTCTCCCGAAGCTTACTATGGCATGCTCCTCATGCTCGAAAAGGGCCAGAAGATTTCGCGCAACCAGATCCTCTCTAAGCTGGTCGAGATTCTGTACGAGCGGAATGATGTTGACTTCCGGCGCGGGACATTCCGCGTGCGCGGCGACACCGTCGAGATCTATCCGACTTATGACGATTACGCGTACCGGATCGAGTTGTGGGGCGACGAAGTCGAGAGCTTGTCACAAATAGACCCGCTGCTTGGGCAGGTCAAACAGACGTACGTCCGCTTGCCGATCTATCCCAAGACTCACTACGTAATGTCGGAAGAGACGAAGCGCGATGCCATGGCGAGCATCCGCGAAGAACTCCAGTGGTGGCACGGAGAACTGGAGAAGCAGGGAAAATTGATCGAAGCGCAGCGCCTATATCAGCGCACCATGTTCGATCTGGAGATGATCAAAGAGATCGGCTACTGCCACGGCATTGAAAACTATTCCCGCCATTTTTCGGGACGGCTTCCGGGCGAAGCGCCGCCGACGCTGCTCGATTACCTCCCGAACGATTCCCTCATTTTCCTTGATGAGAGTCATCAAACGGTGCCGCAGTTGCACGGCATGTATCATGGCGACCGCTCGCGCAAGGAGGTTCTCGTAGCCCACGGCTTCCGCATGCCGAGCGCTTTGGATAATCGCCCGCTGACATTCGAAGAGTTCGAGCACCGCGTAAACCAAGTGATCTATGTTTCGGCTACGCCGGGGCCTTACGAACTGACGAAAGCCGCCGGGGTCGTAGTGGAGCAGATTATACGGCCTACCGGCCTGCTAGACCCTAGCGTAGAGATTCGTCCGGTCCGCGGCCAGGTGGACGACCTGCTCGGCCAAATCCGCAAACGCGTCGAGGCCGGCGCACGAATCCTGGTTACGACGCTGACCAAGCGAATGGCGGAAGATTTGACGGAATATTACTCCGAAGTGGGCGTACGCTGCCGCTATCTGCATTCCGAAGTGAGCACGCTCGACCGCATCAAGATCCTACGCGACTTGCGGCGGGGCGAATTTGATGTGCTGGTCGGAATCAACCTGCTGCGGGAAGGGCTGGATCTGCCCGAAGTTTCGCTCGTAGCCATTCTGGATGCGGATAAAGAGGGCTTTCTGCGCTCCGCCGGATCGCTCATCCAGACCATAGGACGCGCCGCGCGCCATGTGGAAGGGCACGCCATTCTGTATGCCGACGTAATGACGGACAGCATGAAAAAAGCGTTGGACGAAACCGCGCGCCGCCGCCGCACCCAGGAGGAATATAACGAAGTCAATCACATCGTGCCGCAGTCGATCATCAAGCCTATCGATATGAGCCTGGTGGCTGTCGCGGAAGCGGACTACGTCACTGTCGAACTCGAACCCGATGAGGACGTCCAAAATCTTACGCCCGAACAGAAGATAAAATTCCTGACTGACCTCGAACAACAGATGCGTGAAGCCGCGCGCAAATTCGAATTCGAAAAAGCCGCGCAACTGCGGGACCGTCTGAAGTCGCTCAAAGCGGTCGCGGCAGAGTAGCCGCTTTCGCATACGGGCAGCGATTAACTGTTCCCGTATGGTCGTGCCGAGAGGCGCTGTTATCCTTACCACTTGTGCTCTGGTTTTGGCTTGTGGCCGCACCGGCGTTGCTGCTCAGTCTCGCTTCCCTAATTTCCGAACGTGGCCGCGCCGCTTACATTGAACGCCGCCTCCACGCCGAAATCACCGGCCTACCTCCCGCCAGCGTCATTGTGCCCGTAAAAGGAGAAGACCACGGGCTTCGCCAAAACCTCGCTGCCTTGGCTTCGCTCGACTACCCCGATTACGAGCTGATTATCACCGCCCACGCCGCGGCCGATATTCCCCCCGCAGTGTTACCGGCCAACGCCAAAATCGTACTCGCTCACGGCAGCGAAACGAAAGCTTCCGAGAAGGTGCAAAATCTCGCGGCGGCGGTGCACGCAACACGCCAGCAGACCCGGATCTTCGCTTTCGCCGATTCCGATGGACGCGTCACCCCGGGCTGGCTCCGTGCCCTGGTGGCGCCTTTAGGCGAGCCCGGTGTCGGCGCCGCGACCGGTTATCGCTGGTTCCTGCCCGAATCCGGCCGTCTCCCGAGCCTGCTCCGGGGCGTGTGGGATGCGGTGCCCGCAGGCATGCTCGGTCCTGGAGACAACCCCTTCGTCTGGGGCGGTGCCATGGCTCTTCCAAAAAAAATCTTCGCCGAATCGGGGGTGCTGGAATATTGGGAAAATGCGATCAGTGACGACTACAGTTTGTCTGAAGCCGTCCACGCCGCCGGCTACACCATCGCCTTCGCGCCCGGTGCCTTAACGCCTTCGCCCGAGCCCATCTCTGCGCTTGGTCTTTTTTCGTGGACCCGCCGCCAGATGATGATCACCCGCGCATACAACTTTCGCATGTGGTTCCGCGGCCTCGTCGCCCATCTCTTTTATTGCGGCGCGATGGCCGCCTGTTTGGCCGCGGGGCTCCATGGTCATCACGTAGCCTGGTGGACGCTTGCCGCCTTGTTGCTTCCCGGCATGGGCAAAGCGGCTCACAGGCTGGCCCTCGCCCGCGCGTGCTTACCCGAATATGCGCGCTGGTTTCGCCGCTATGGCTGGGTTCACGTCGCTCTCGTACCTCTCGCCACGTGGCTGTGGCTGATCTCACTACTTTCCTCTTCGTTCGGTAGTACCATCAAATGGCGCGGCTATCGTTACGATTTGAAAGAAAGGGTAGTGGACCAGCGAGTATAATTTCACCAAGGGAGGATTTCCGTGGCGAAGGACCGCAGTCCCAAGAAGGAAACCAAGAAGCCTAAAAAGAAGAAATAGCGTCAGCGGGCCGGGCGGAGCGTCTCTCCGCCCTGGTACCGAGACTCGCCCCGTCCGGAATCGCGGCCGAAAAAGGAGCCAACAATGCGCACAGAGTGGGTAGCAAAACGGAAAAACGACAGCGTTCGCACGCAGTTGCACTACGCCCGCAAGGGCATCGTCACGGAAGAGATGCACTACGTAGCGCGC
>JAFAWA010000278.1 GCA_019242155.1 Terriglobia bacterium
AGCGCTTTCGTAAGGCCATCCGGCGGCGAGCGCCGGACAGTGGATGCGGCAGATCTGAAAACCGGCAACGCAGACGCAGGAAAACGGTACTTCACGGGTGCCGGCGGGTGCGTTAGGTGCCACTCCTTGAGCGGACCGTTTGCGAGCGTCGGCTCGCGCTTTGAAGGGCTCCCTCTTTTGCAGCGGATGCTCTACCCGCGCCTCGCCGGCGCTGCGCGAACTAAGGCATCTCTGCCGATCTTCACGGTTACTACGGGGGAGGGAGAAACGATCAGCGGCAAACTCGCCTACCGCGACGAGTTTTCGATTACCCTGCTCGACCCGGATGGCTGGAGCCGCTCTTGGCCCACGAGCGTCGTGAAGATTGAGGGCGAAGACCCGCTCAGGGCCCATGCGGAACAGCTTGCCAAATATACCGATGATGACATCCACGACGTGCTCGCGTTTCTACAAACGCTGAAGTAACCGATGCCGCTAAGAACAGACCGAAGCCAAATCCAACTCGTCCGCGCTGTCTGCTTCGCGGCTCTCTGTGCCGCAGGCCTTAAGGCGCAGAGCGTCGATCCCTCTCTGCTTCTCCACCCCACTCCGGACACGTGGCCGACCTATCACGGCGATTACTCCGGCCAAAGACACAGCTTGCTCTCGCAAATCACGCCCGAGAACGTGCATCAGATAACGCTCGCCTGGGCCTTTCAGACCAACCAGACCCAACAGATCAAGGCCAGCCCCATCGTGGCGAATGGCGTCGTGTACATCACGACACCCGACAACGTGTGGGCCGTCGACGCCAGGACGGCAAGGCAACTTTGGCATTACACATACCCGAAAAACGACGGGTTTCATATCGGCCATAGAGGCGCGGCTGTCTATAAGGACTCGGTTTTCATCAGCACGCCCGATGCGCACTTACTGGCATTAGACGCGCGTGACGGCTCGCTGAAGTGGAACGTGAAGATTGCGGATTCAAAACGGGGCTACTGGTCCTCGAACGCGCCGCTGCTTATCCGGAATCATCTGATTGTGGGCGTTTCCGGTGATTTCGATAATTTGCCGGGACTTCTCACGTCGTTCGATCCCGATACGGGAAAACTACAATGGACATTCCACAGCACGCCGCCCGCGGGAACACCCGGTTCTATTAGTGGAGGCGCGACCGGCGGCCAGATGTGGATGACGGGCACATATGATCCCGGCCTGAATCTACTGTACGTAGGGACCGGCAATCCGACACCGGTGCTCAACGGCGGGGCTCGCGCCGGCGATAATCCATGGACCTGCAGCATCGTCGCGCTCAATCCGAACTCCGGAACTTTGGCGTGGGGCTTTCAGCCCTCGCCGCACGATACTCACGACTGGGACGCGGTAGAAGCACCGGTTCTGGTGGACGGAGATTTCAATGGAACCCGGCGCAAGCTGTTGCTGCAGGCGTCGCGGAACGGTTACTTCTTTGTTCTGGACAGGACCGACGGCAAGAGCCTTCTCACCACACCGTTTGCTGCGGTGAACTGGGCCCGCGGCATCGACGAGCAAGGGCGGCCGAAACCCAACCCCGATAAGGAACCGCATCGCGATGGGCGGCTGGTGGCTCCGCATGAAGCCGGCGGCACGAATTACCGTTCGCCCAGCTTCGATCCCGCAACCGGACTGCTGGTGGTAAGCGCGGTGGATGGGTACGGAATCTATTTCTTCAAACAGGAACACGGCAAATACGGTTGGGCCGGCGCCGATTATGAGGTCTGGTCACAGTCGGCCGTGCGCGCCATCGATTATCAGACCGGGAAAATACGATGGAGTCACCAGATCGGCGAAGCGGTCGGAAGCGCGGGTGTTTTGACTACGGGCAGCGGCATTGCTTTTACGGGCGATGTAAACGGAAATGCCCTGGCGCTTCGCACGAGCGACGGCGCCACGCTGTGGCATGCGGCCATTGGACGCATGGGAAACTCGCCGATTACTTACGAACTGGATGGCCGGCAATACATCGTGATGGCGGGAGGATCGGCCCTCTATGCGTGGACGCTGCCTCTGTAATTCTACGATCCCTCTCACTCGGGCAATGCGAAAACGAGCATGGCATTGCCGGTGTTTGGCCGCCGCACCTGCGCCGCTAATTCCGGCGCAATCAGTGTGGACCAACTGCCGCCCCCGATGCCGGCGGGCATCGCGACATACTGCTTGCCCTTCGCCAGATAAGTGATCGGGAACCCCTGTGCCGATGTCGGCAGGCGTGTCTGCCAAAGAATCTTGCCGGTAGCCGCATCGTAGGCATACATGTGACGATCCCAGTCGCCGCCGAAGGCCAGTCCGCCCGCGGTAGAAAGCGCGGCTACGTTCGACGGGGAGGGCGTACGATGACGCCACAAGACCTTACCCGAGCGGATATCCAGAGCGAGAAATTCCCCAAGGTTGCCGCCCGAATCGGGATGCCGGTAATCGGCCCGCCGCACAGGGCCGGTGCCGCCGCCGCCGAGCTCCTTATTTGCGACCGCGCTGAACACGGCCTTCTCACAATTCAATGTCAGCGGAATGTACAGTGCATTCGTTTGCGGACTGAATGACATCGCGCGCCAACTTTTAAATCCCGAAGTGCTGGGACACATGTCCACTTCATCGCCTATGTATGGAACCTTCCCGGGCCGGTACGAGACTTTGCCGCTCGTGCCATCCACTTGCACAATGTTTTGGTAGCCCAGATCGGTGGCGCGGATAAAGGCGCCGGTCGTCCGGTCGAGCTGCCAAAGGATTCCCAGCTTGCCCATTTTGAAGAGAGACTTTCGCCCGTCGAGATTAATCAGGAGATTTTCGAATACCTCGTCCATGTCCTGCGTCTCGCCCGGCAGATGCTGGTAGTACCATTTGATTTTTCCGGTGTCGGGATCGAGCGCCAGGGTGGAACTGGTATAGAGCGCGGCGCCGTCCGTGCCGCGCACCGCTCTCGCCCAGGGCTTCGCCTGCGCTGTGCCCCAATACACTAAGTTGGTTTCCGCATCGTAGCTGCCTGGGATCCAGGCATCGCCGCCCGCGCGAAGTCTCAACGGCAAATCGCCCCAGGTCTCTCCGCCCGGCTCGCCAGGCCTCGCGATGGTAGACGTGCGCCAGAGTTCCTTTCCCGTGGCTGCATCGTGCGCCGTGATGAAGCAAACGTCTTCTTTATAGCGGCTGCATCCTGTGACCCCGGCAATCACTTTCCCGCGAACGACGATGGGTCCGGACGTATATCCGTAACCCAACTGGGAAGCGGCTACTCTCGTATCCCAAACGAGCTTCCCGGTACGTGCGTTTAGGGCGATGACGTGCGCATCGTTGGTAGTCCCGAAGATCTTGTCTTCGTAAATCGCGATGTTTCGCTGGATCCCTCTGCCGGTATCGGAATCGGCCGCGGCGCCGGAGCGGGCGGGGGCCTGACTGAGACGTGGAATGGCTGTCTGTTCGCCGCCCGCGTCGCCGGCGGGCGCGGGCGTCTGAGCCGCTCCCGGACGGTATTCCCATATCAGGTCGCCCGTCGCGCCATCCAGAGCCTGAATCACACCGCGCGGGTTGGGCAGGTACATGATGCCGTCGTGAACCAGAGGCGTCGCCTCTCCCGCGCCAGTATCATCCATAGCCCATGACCATGCCAGTTGGAGTTGGCGCACGTTCCGTTGGTTGATCTGATCGAGCGGGCTATAGCCCCAAGCATCATCCGTGCGCCGCCAGTTCAGCCAATCACCAGGAGGTGGATTTCGTAATAGAGCTTCAGTTACTGCCTGAAATGCGTTGGGCTGTGCCGGAACACGCACGCTAACAATCGGGAGAAGTAGCGCAATCGAAACAATCGGCTTCATAATCCTGCTCCGGCCCGCCAGCTTATCAGGAACTCTTCCCCCGTGCACCCGGTTAGACGGATGACACGGATGACTCGGGGCCGGCACAGTGACCTCGGCCGAGCGAAAGCGATAATCGATAGATGACCGGGAACACGCCTCCAGGCGTAAAGTTGATCTCCAGTGCGCTATTCACGTCAGTAGGCGCTCTCGCGTCCGCGTCTCCGCGCCGCCGGATGAACCATAACTTTCATTCCAGTCCGAACGACAACGCTCACCGGTTTCTGAATGTCCTGCTCTACGGGAGCTACATTCGGCCGCATCGCCACTTACATCCGCCGAAGGCAGAATCGTTTCTCGTGCTCGAGGGCGCCGCCGACATGCTTCTGTTTGACGATCACGGAGAGGTTACGGCTCGCTTCCGCGTGGGCTCGGAATCGCCTGAAGGCCGTTTGTGGGGCGTCGACCTGCCGGCCGGAGTTTGGCACACGGCCGTCTCGCGATCGCCAAAATGCGTCTGTTTCGAAGTAAAGACAGGGCCCTGGGACCCCGCGAGCGACAAGGAATTCGCGCTGTGGGCGCCGGCGGAAAACGATCCTGCTGCAGCGGCATACTGCCAAGCTCTGCTTGAACGAGAGTAGCTGCAATGCTTCGTTACCGTGAATAGCGCCGTTTACAACACATGGTAGTAGCCGTTCCGCTCGATCACTTCCACCGTAATCCCGAAGACTCCGGAGAGAATCTCCGAACGGAGTAATTGCTCTTTGGGACCGTCGCAAAATACTCGCCCATTGCGAATCAGGATCACGCGCTTCATTTCCGGAATAATGTCCGGCAGATGATGCGTCACCATAATCAGACTGATCCCATTGGCCGCCAACTTGCGCAGGATCTCGCGCAGTTCGCAGGTCGCTCGCAGATCCAGACTGTTCGTCGGTTCGTCCAGAATAAGTGCCTGCGGCCCGTGCACCAGAGCCCGCCCGATCAGAATTCGGCGCGCTTCGCCAGAGGACATTTCGTCCGTATTCTGATCGGCCAGATGCTCGATTTCGAGAAGCGTCATCACTTCCAGCGCTTTCTGCTCCATTTCCGCGGTGACCGTATGGTTGCGCCAGATGCCAACGCTCCCAAAGAAGCCCGAGAGTACGATTTCGAAGCCGGAGTAGTCCCGGGTGCACATCTCCATCCAGTCGTTGGAGACGATTCCAAGATAGTTCCGCAAGTCAAACAGGTGCCAGCGCTCGCGCCCCAGGATCTGAACCGACGAAGGCTCCGGTTTCAGCAGCGGGTACAACTCTCGCGAGACCACTTTTACGAGAGTCGATTTTCCGGACCCGTTCGGTCCCAGAATCGCTACGTGCTCCCCCTGCGCAATCGACAGACTGACTTGATCCAGGATGACTCGGGCTCCTCGCTGCACAGTTACGTTATCGAAATGCAACAGTGGGACGGACATCTCCCAATTCTAAATGACTTAGGATCGGAATCCGGCAGAGTGTAGGCAACAGTACAAATTCACGCGAAAAATACGTCGAACGCGTGATGAGTTTGGTATATGCTACTCGCACTTCGGATGAAGCAAGTCATGTCCGAAGTGGAAATCACTTCCAAACTGCATTGCGCACAGGCGCTCGACCACGTCTGGCGTTAACGCATTCCCAACAGCAGGTCCGTGATTCGGACGAGAGGAGGACACTATATGAGCCGCAAAAAGCTGCTCGGAATTCCGTTGCTCGCTGCAACGATTTTGGCCCTGTTTGCCGTCTCCTTCGCGAAGGACAAACTCGGCCCCTACAAACTGTTGACGACCATTCAGATCCCCGGCAATCTTGCCGGTGGTTTTGACATTAGCTGGGCCGACGCGTCCAGCGGGAGGTATTACTTAGCCGACCACGGCTCGGGTCCAGGCCTCGGAGTCATCGATGTAGTCGATACCGAGGGGGACGTATTTTTGTATTCCATCGCAGGCTTCACGGGAAGCACAGGCAATCGCGCCACTGGAGGTCCGACGGGAGTGCTCACCATCCCGAGGGCCAATGAGGTGTGGGCGGGCGACGGCAACAGCACATTGAAAGTGGCGGACTTGAGCGCGGGACCTGCCGCGGTGCCGTATTCGATTCCCACCGGCGGCCTGTTGCGCGCCGATGAGCTGGCCTATGATCCTCTGGATCGGATCATTGTAATTGCCAACGATGCGGACACTCCGCCGTTCCTGACATTCGTTTCCCAGGAGCATCGCACGGTGCTGGGCCACATTCTCTACCCGCAAGCCGTGTTTCCGAATTCGCCCGGCGGAGCCCCGGTGAACCATGGTTTGGAGCAGTCGGTCTGGAACGCTCAAACCAGAAAATTCTATCTCTCCGTGCCGGCGACTGTGACAAACCCCAACGGAGAGGTTGACGAGATCGATCCGGTATCGGAGAAGATCACGCGGGTGTTTCCGATTCAGACTTCGTGTGGTCCGGCGGGATTGGCTCTGCTTCCAGGACAGCGCCTGATCACGAGCTGCGGCGTAGTGTTGGATGTGAAGAGCGGAGGCACGATCGCTGCGATTCCCGGAGTGGGCGCGGATGAGATCTGGTATAACCCCGGCGACGACCGTGTCTATTTCGGCTTGAATCCCGTTTCGGTGGTCGATGCGATGTCCTACCAGGTGGTCACACAAATAACGGTCGGGACGACGCCTTTCTCCACTCACTCGGTTGCGGCAGACAGCGCAAATAACCGCGTTTTTGTCCCTGTTACCGGAGTGGGCGTGCAAGTCTATACTGACGATGCCGAACAGTAACCAGTGAAGTAACTCGAGGACGCCAGGTTCAGACCATCCCGATCGTAGGATCTCGCGATCAGAATCTCTGAAGCCTGGCGTACCCTCCACTCAGACCGTGTGCCGCTCCCTCCCATGCTAAAATCAAGTCTCTTCTCCCATGGAACGCGCGAGCAAGCTCATTCGGGGACTGAGACTGCCCAGCGAAACGATCACCGCCGAAGAACTCGTCTGCCGTGCCTGGGCCGGCGCTGTCGGTAAGAAAATCGCCGACCACACGCGCGCGGCGCGTATGGTGCGTACGCGATTGATCGTGGAAGTCGAAGACCGTATATGGCAGCGGCAGCTGTTTGCGCTCTCCCGGCAGATTCTGGCGAACTTAGAAAAACAGATCGGCGCAGGGGCTGTGGATGACTTGGAGTTCCGGATTGTGGCGCTGGTTCCCGCGCGCCGGGGACCGCAGCGCGCCGCCGCGTCTACAGCAACCGGCGCAGACGATGCAGACTTCATTCTTGACCCGGTGCTACGCGGCATCTACAAGGCATCCCGTATGAAGGCGCGGGCGTGAAGATCACCGAGCAGGAGGTCCGCTATGTGGCTGCCCTCGCCAATCTCGCGCTCAGTGATGATGAAGTGAAGAAGTTCGAAGCCGACCTCGACCAAATCCTCACGCACATCGACAAGCTGAATGAGCTGGATACTTCGGGAGTAGAGCCTATGGCGCGAGTTTTGTACGAAGCGCAAACAGGCACGCTGCGCGAGGATATTCCCGTTCCGCCGCTGCCGGAGGCGGAGGCTTTGGCGAATGCGCCGCAGCCGGGCGCCGGGTATTTCAAAGTTCCAAAAGTCATCGAGCGCTAAGCGATGAATGTTGCCTCTCTGACCATCGAAGGAGTGCGCAGGGGTTTACATGCGCGCGACTTCAGCGCAGTGGAACTTGCCCAAGCAGCGCTACATTTTGCGCAAGCGGAAAACAGTAAGACCAACGCCTTTTTGACCTTCTCCGAGGAGCGGGCGATTACGGCGGCGAAGGCGGTGGACGAGAAGCTAGCTCGCGGCGAAGATGCAGGACTGCTCGCAGGCGTCCCGTTAGCGATCAAAGATGTAATCCTGACGCGTGGACTCACCACCACCTGCGGCTCGCGCCTGCTCGAACACTACATACCGCCCTACGATGCCACGGCCGTGGTTCGTGTGGAGCAGGCCGGCGGCATAATCATCGGGAAGACCAACTGCGACGAGTTTGCCATGGGCTCTTCCAACGAGAACTCGGCATATGGTCCGGTGCGGAATCCGGTAGCGCCCGGCCGTGTGCCCGGCGGCTCGAGCGGCGGCTCGGCGGCAGCGGTGGCGCAGGGCGCGGCGGTCGCGGCATTAGGCTCCGATACCGGCGGATCCATCCGGCAGCCCGCCTCATTCTGCGGTGTGGTTGGCGTTACTCCCACCTACGGACGCGTTTCGCGCTATGGCCTGGCGGCTTTCGCCAGCTCTCTCGACCATATTGGACCACTTGCCCGGAACGTCGCCGACGCGGCTGCGGTGCTGCGTGTAATCGCCGGGCGGGATCCGGCCGATTCCACTTCAGCGAACGCGCCCGTGCCCGACTACGCGGCCTGCTTCGACCGCAACGTTCGCGGATTGAAAGTGGGATTGCCTCGCGAATACATTAAAGATCTGACCAGCGAAACCGGCGACCTGCTCGCGCGCGGCGTAGCGACGCTTAAAACGCTGGGGTGCGATGTGCGCGAGATCAGCCTGCCTGCCACCGATTACGCCGTGGCGACGTATTACATTATTGCTACAGCCGAAGCCAGCTCGAACCTGGCGCGCTACGATGGAGTGCGGTACACGTTCCGCTCGAACCAGTCGCGGACACTTTCCGAGATGTACCGTAACACGCGCGGGGAAGGGTTCGGCGTCGAATGCAAGCGGCGCATCATGCTCGGCACCTATGTGTTGAGCGCGGGATATTACGATGCCTACTACTTAAAGGCGCAGAAGGTTCGAGCTTTGATCGCCAGAGACTTCGCCCAGGCATTTGAAACAGTGGACGCCATCGTGACGCCGGTGTCCCCTTTTCCGGCTTTCCGTCTGGGCGAGAAAGTCGACGACCCGCTCGCGATGTACTTATCCGATATCTACACCATTACCGGCGACCTGGCGGGAATTCCCTGTATGAGTGTCCCCTGTGGAACCACGACGGAAGGTCTCCCTGTGGGAATGCAAATCCTGACCAGGCATTTCGACGAGACCACGATGTTTCGGCTCGCCGATGCGTTTGAAACAGCTGGCGGGCCGGACTGATCCGCCAGTTCCATACCTTAAAGACGAGGAGAGATTATGCCCTTTACCGTTCCATCCCTGCCGTACGCTTCCGACGCGCTGGAGCCCCATATCGACAAGATGACGATGGAGATTCACCGCGAAAAACATCACGCCGCGTACGTCACAAATCTAAATAAAGCTCTGGAGTCCGCACCCAATCTGGCGGATAAAAGCGTAGAGGAACTGCTCGCGAATAATTGCGCCATCGTGCCCGAGAACATTCGGACGGCAGTACGCAACAATGCGGGCGGTCACATCAATCACAGCATGTTCTGGAAGATCATGAAGCCGGGCGGCGGAGGTCCCCCGATCGGGAGTTTAGCGCAGGCCATTACCAGCACGTTCGGCAGCTTCGATTCCTTCAAGGAGAAGTTCGGGCAGGCCGCCACTGGGCGGTTCGGTTCGGGCTGGGCATGGTTGCTGAAGGAAGGCAGCAAGTTGGAAATTTCGTCCACGGCAAACCAGGACAGCCTGGTAATGGAAGGGAAACATCCGGTCATGGGCCTGGACGTGTGGGAACACGCCTATTACCTGAAGTATCAGAACCGCCGGCCGGACTATATCTCCGCCTGGTGGAACGTCGTGAATTGGGAGGAGATCGAGAACCGGTTCCAGGCGGGTAAGTAAACATGTTTTGAGCAGCCTGGGTCTGGGGGCCCGGACCGGATTTATGCAAAAGTACGACCTGATTGTATTAGGCTCCGGGCCCGCCGGCCAGCGGGCCGCAGTGCAGGGGGCAAAATGCGGCCGCCGTGTCGCCGTCGTGGAGCAGCGCGAGATCGTAGGCGGCGTGTGCATCAACACCGGCACGATTCCTAGCAAAACGATGCGGGAGGCCGTGCTTCACCTGACGGGTTTCTCCGCGCACGGTATTTACGGGTCCAATTACCGGGTTAAGGAACGGATCACCATGGCAGATCTGAGTTTTCGGGTAAGCCACGTGATCCGGACCGAATCCGAAGTAACCGAGTCGCAGCTTTCCCGCAATGGAATCGATGTAGTCCACGGACGCGCCACATTTCTCGATTCGACGCACGTGCAGGTGACCGGGTCCACTGCCACTTTTCAACTGGAAGCACCTTTCACCATCATCGCGACGGGAACCAAACCCGCGGTTTCTCCGCTGGTTCCGACTAATGGGCGCAATATTCTGAATAGCGACCAGATCCTCAGCATGCCGGAAATTCCGCGAACCATGATTGTGGTGGGCGGCGGCGTAATCGGCGTCGAGTACGCTTGCATGTTTGCGGTGCTGGGCGTGCGCGTAATTATCGTCGAGAAGCGGCCTCGCCTGTTGGAATTCGCGGATACCGAAATTGTGGAAGCTCTCTCCTATCACCTGCGGGACCGCCGCGTGACCATGCGGCTGAACGAAGAAGTTGCGAGCGTGGAGGAGATTCCGGATCGCGGCGTGGTAGCGAACTTGAAAAGCAATAAACGCATCTCCGCCGACGCGCTTTTGTACGCGGTTGGAAGACAGGGCAGCGTCGACGAACTGAACCTGCCGGCTGCGGGAATCGAATGCGACACACGCGGCCGGATTACTGTGGATTCCTACTACCGCACCAAAACTCAAAACATTTACGCCACCGGCGACGTCATCGGTTTTCCAAGCCTGGCCTCGGTATCGATGGAGCAAGGGCGGTTGGCTGCGGCCCACTGTTTCGGCCTACTCGTCAACTCTAACCCGGCGAACTATCCCTACGGAATTTATACGATTCCTGAGATCTCCTTCATCGGCAAAACGGAGGAGCAGTTGACCGATGAGGACGTGCCCTATGAAGTGGGAATGGCGTATTACCGCGAGACGGCGCGCGGCCAGATTCGCGGCGATACGACCGGGCGGCTGAAAATCATCTTCCACCGTGAAACGCGCGAGATTCTGGGCGTTCACATCATCGGCGAGGACGCTTCGGAGATTCTGCATATCGGCCAGGCAGTGATGGTTCTCAATGGCACCCTGGACTATTTCGTGGAAAACGTTTTTAATTACCCGACCCTGGCCGAATGCTACAAGCAAGCGGCCTTCAACGGTGTGAACAAGCTTTCCCGGTTTTGAAGTAAAAAGGATAAGCCGAGGTCGTTAGAGCATGGCCCCCCAGCAGATTGTGTTGGCGTTTTGCGCCTGCGCGGTAGCGTGTTTGGCGGCGGGCTTAACCGCGCTGCGAGCCCTCAGATTGGAACTGAGCAAGTGGGAGTTCGTCTCGCTCGGTTACGTGCTCGGAAGCGCCATCGTAAGTCTGCTGACGCTAGGGCTGTCGCTTGCATTTCTCGCGCGCAAAGGCGTTTTCGTTGCGATCGCGCTCCTGTCTCTCGGCCTGTTGTGGCGTATGCTGCCGTGGCTTCGGCGCACGGCGCCCACAGGTTGGGGCGTGATCCCGATTTGGCTGCGGTGGGGTTTTGCGTGCTCCTGGATGGTTTACGGAGTGCTCTACTTTCGCCACGCTCTCGCGCCCGAGCGCAGTCCTGACGGCGGCGCGTACCATCTGGGATTTGTGAATCTGTGGAACCACGCGCACGGCATGTCACATATCACGGATATGTACGCCGCGATGCCTCAGGGAATCGAAATGCTGTTTCTTTACGCATTTTCCATTGGCCGCCATTCCGCCGCTGCCCTGGTTCATTTTTCGTTCCTCATGCTTTTGCCCGTGCTGATGCTGCTTTATGGCATCCGCTTCGGGCACACGCGCAGCACGCTCTGTGCCGCATTAATCGTATTCGTGACGCCCCTCGTCGGCTGGGACGGGTCGGTGGCATACAACGATGTCGGCTTGGCGGCGGCCGTATTCGCGGTGGTCTATTTACTCCAGATCTGGCGTCAGACTCACAGCAGCGGCGCCTTAATCGCGGCCGGTCTCTTGGCTGGTTACTGTTTCGCTATTAAGTACACTGGCGGGCTGGTTCTCTTTCTGGTAGCCGGGACTGTTGTTTGGGAGCTTAGGCACAAGCCCCGCGTATTCGCGATGAGGGCTCTGGTGGCTGCTTCGGTAAGCATGGCGATTTTGCCGCTGCCCTATCTGGTACGGAATTGGCTCTGGTATGAGAATCCGATCGCGCCTTTTGGAAACGCGATCTTTCGCAACCCCAACTTTCATGTTTCGCTCGAAGCCGGCTACATCCGTGGCATGGCTCACTGGGGCGGAGTGGAGTGGCGGGAAATTCCGAAGGAGCTTACGCTCGGCGGCCCCAAGTTTCCGGACAATTTGGGACCAATGTATATATTGGCCCCGGCCGCGCTGGCCGGTTTTTTCTGGCCGGAGTGCCGGTTTCCGCTCATCGCTGCTCTGGTCGTAGGCGCCACTTATGCCGGCAATGTGGGCGCGCGTTTTTTGATACTGATACTTCCTCTTATCACGATGGTGATGGTGTTTGTTTTGTCGCGGCTTCCGTTCGGCGCGTGGATCATCGGCCTACTGACGGCGGCGCAACTGGTGCTCAGTTGGCCGGGATTGGCAACTCGCACCCATTGGGGAAAAACGCCGGGGCCGGACTTGGCCTCAA
>JAFAWA010000388.1 GCA_019242155.1 Terriglobia bacterium
CCCAGTGCCCGGCGGCTGGTTGCGAGGACCCGTAAGTTAGCCGTGTCATTCAGCAGGACATCACAGATTCGCGCGACTTCGCGTTGCACGTGTTCACATGTGTCGAGGACGAGCAGTGCTTTGCGCCGCGCAAGAAGCGATGCGGCGGCCGGAAGAACATCCTTGCCCCCGACACTAATCCCCAATGCGGCGGCAATCGTGGATGCGACGAACTCCTCGCTCACAACGCGCGCAAGATCGACGAAGGTCACGGTGTGACCCGCTTCATCCGCGAATATTTGCGCCGCGGCAACCGCCACGGTCGTCTTTCCCATTCCGCCCGCACCGACGATCGTCGACAGTCGATAATTGGCCATGGTTTCGCAAAGCGCTGCAATTTCCGTGTCGCGGCCAATTATCGTCCGGAGTTCCGGAAGGGGTGTGGACCTCGGTATGTCCTCCGAAGATGACAACTGGCGGACATCTGAGGTTAGCCAGTACCCCCGGCCGACAACGTTTCGGATATAGTCGTGGGACGGAGAATACTCACGCAGCGTTCGGCGAAGCGATGCCACGGTAACTTTCAAATTGCTCTCATGAACAAACACGTCCGACCAAGCCGCAGCGAAAAGCTCGTCCGCATGCACGAGGGCGCCCTTCTTTTTCGCAAGCGCCCGCAGTACGTCCATCGCCCTGCCGCCAAGCCGAACTTCGACGCCTCGGCAGAGCAATTTGCGCTGGCCTGGAAAAAGCCGAAATGGGCCAAAAGATACGACGTCGCTTTGCTCTTCCATACGGTGCCTTCGTCGACTGGTGTTGCTCCTCTAACCCTGAAAGGTAATGAGTCTAGTCTGCTGTTTCTGAGGTTAGTCCATGTTTGTTGATCCTCCGGATGATGCGCCTGGCGCCGGCGACCCAGTGAAACGGCTCCTTACGATCGTACCGGGCACCTCAAGTCCGGGATCAGACGGGAGCGGCATGTCTACCTCCAGTATGCAATCGGTTCTAGAGAATTCGACGCCCAGCTGCAGCGATCATGCTGCGAAAAGTGCTAACAAACTACTAACAAAAGACCCAGAAACAGTCAGCATTATCAAACAAAGGGCAGCCGTATGTTATTAATTCTTCGCAACAAACATACGTACACGGAAGAAGGCGTTGAACTCCTAGGCCAGCGACTTTCGACGGCGCCGGTCCTTGTGCAACGGTGAGCGTTACTCCTGTGTGGCCCGCCGAGAACGGCAAGGCGACAGTTGGCGTAAAGCATCTATTCCAGCTTTAAATCATCCAGTTGGAAGCGGAACTTTCCCGCGTCGGGTCCGGCAACGAATTGAAAACCGGTGATGTCGTAGCCATCGGAATTCCCCAAACTGGAAAACGAGAATGCGACATGCCGCCAGTCCGGACCGGCTACGAACGGCTGGATAGCGGGTACACCTCCGCCGGCCGCGGTGGGGACCATAAGCTGATATGTTCTGCCATCGCCCTTCACCCAAAAACTGAGAGTCTTGTGGCTCGACAGATTGGCAGGCGCGAAGGGCTTGGCCCCGGGGGAGAACATTGCACCGGCTACCGGGTAGCGCACATCGCTTACGATTTCCCCGGATACTTCCAGGGAGTAACGGCTCGAATTCGCGCCACCGTCAACAATTTTCATGGACGCCGTGGATTTGCCACCCTGATAGCCGATGGTTACACTCCATCCGGCACCGAAAGCCGCCGTTGGCTTGCCGTTTTCAAAATCACTGACGAAGCCGGAATCCGATCCGGGCGGCGGGGCAGCACGGCGAAGTGCTTGTTCCCGTGCTTGGCTTTGCGCCACTTCCGATTTGAACAGTTCGCGGTCGACGGGAAGACCCTGTTTCCAGACAGCGAGAATGGCACGGGTATTGGCGATGTTGGTGCATGGGTCGCCTTGTACAAGCAGGAGATCGGCGCGCAAACCTGGAGCGATCCTACCGCGATCGCCGAGATGGAAGATGAAAGCTGGAACGGATGTGGCAGATTGCAGGGCTTGCACGGGCGACATACCGCCGCGGACCAGAAGCTCCAGTTCGCGATGCATACTGACACCGAACCATGTACCCGGATTCGGCGCATCAGTTCCCGCAAGCACCGGCACTCGGGCGGCGAGAAGATCCCTTTCCGTTTTCAAGGCGTATTCGAGTTTCGCCGGCCGGGCGAGTTTCAGCGGAACGGTTTTTGTAAGGCTGCCGATCGCCTGCGATGTGAGATATGGCCTCAGACGGGCGTCGTTCACGAGAGATTCCCCGCTCGGGACACCGGCCACACTTTCAAGGACAGTCAAGGTCGGTACGACGAAGGCATGGTGCTTCGCCACGAACGGCCCGAAGTGCGGGTCCGGCGCACGATCCACAAATAAATGCGCCAGCCCGTCAACGCCCGCATCGATCACCTCGTATGCTTCCGGCTCGTTGCCGATGTGAGCGATGGTCATGAGGCCGTCCTTATGGGCTGCGCGAACCAGCGCCGCGATGATCTCCTTCGTGAGATGAGGGGTGTGGAGATTCCAGAGGCTCCCGTCTTCATCGATGATCTTCAGGTAATCGGACCCCTCTTTGACTCTGGCGTTCACGAATGCCTGCGCCTGATCAGACGAGGTGAGTGTGGGCACCGGCACGCCGCCCTCGGCTCCGTGCCCGCCGGGAGCGGTGGCGGGCCAGCCGGCACTGCGCATGTCGGCCAGATTCCGCGCTGTACCGGCCGCTTGTTCCCGTTTGATCTCAGCGATAAACCGGGGATCATTCTCCATACCGAGTTCCGTCGTCACACCGAAAATTAATTCCTGCCGGAGAGCATCCCGGACATAACTGTGCGTATGGGCATCTATCAGACCAGGTAAGAGGGTGTCGCCTGAGCCATCGATCGTGTTTACGCCTGCCGGCGGGAGAAGATCGCGGCCGAGGGCCTGGATCTTCCCATTTCTGACCCAAACGTTCGATTCCGGGATCACCCTCGTACCATCGAACACGCGAACGTGCTTGATGAAAAAGTCATTCGCCGGCTGCTGTGCAGAGAGGAATCCGATGCCTGCAAAGATCGAAACCACGAGGCGTCTATGCATCTCAACCAAATATACGGATAAAACCGAATACGAGTTCGAAGTGATGAGGCGTTGGCATTTGTGAGTAATTATCGCGCCCCATTGTAATGAGCCCGGTGCAAATAGTTGTACCGGACCTCCAGGGAGCGAA
Source organism: Terriglobia bacterium (assembly GCA_019242155.1). Classification (GTDB taxonomy): domain Bacteria; phylum Acidobacteriota; class Terriglobia; order Bryobacterales; family Bryobacteraceae; genus PSRJ01. The sequence goes on from JAFAWA010000388.1 coordinate 3,195, forward strand.
TTTCTGTAAGAATTCGAGTTGCCGGGTGCAACATTTCGCCTCTGGGCAGGCCTGCTTTCCTAATGTAAGTTGCGATTCATCAGCGAGATACATTAGAATTGCCGATGCGTCCCCGGCGGTTTTTGGGCCGCTTCCCTTGCCAAGCTGCCCACTGATTGCTAGAGTCGAATTGGATTTATCACCGCAAAGCCGGACTTCATGCCCTCTCAGGTTCTGAGCCAGGAAGAAGAACTTTACTGGCTGGCTCTCAAGCTGGTTCCAGGATTGGGCGCTCGTTTTTCCAAGCGCCTGCTTGACCGCTTCCGTACACCACAAGCCATTTTCCGCGCCTCACGCACGGAACTCGAAGGCACCGGCCTAAGCGGCTCTGTGGCACAAAGTGTCGCGAGCGGCTGCGCGTTTGAAGATGCGGCCATGCAGCAGGAGAAGATGAAAGAGACGGGGGCGGTGGCCGTAACCATCGGTGATCCGCAGTATCCGCCGCTGCTGCGCGAAATCTACGACCCGCCGATTCTGCTGTTTGCTCGCGGCCGGCTCGAGTTGCTCGGTTCCATTATGATCGGCGTGGTGGGCACGCGGCGGCCGACGCCGTACGGTTTAGCGGCTTCCGAGCGTCTTTCGATCGATCTCGCAAATGCGGGGCTGACGATCGCGAGCGGAATGGCGCGCGGCATCGATACCGCTGCCCATAAAGGCGCGCTCAGCATATCCGGCGGCACCGTCGCGGTACTCGGCTGCGGTGTGGACATCGTGTATCCTTCGGAAAACCGCAAACTGGCTCAGGAACTCGCCGCGAAGGGCTTGATCCTATCCGAGTTCCCTATGGGAAGCACTGCATTCCCCCAGAACTTTCCGATTCGCAATCGCATCATTAGCGGTATGAGCGTAGGAGTGCTGGTGGTGGAGGGCGCTCAGTACAGCGGCTCAGCCATTACCGCCAAACTCGCCATGGACCAGGGGCGTGAGGTCTTCGCCGTTCCCGGCAACATCACCTCGAAGCTGAGTTGGGGCCCGAACCTGTTGATTAAGCAAGGCGCCAAGCTCGTGCAGGACTGGAACGACGTGGTGACGGAGCTCCCTTCGGAATCGCGCCGGCATCTCATAGAGAAGGGACGCCAACGGATTCTCGCCGAAGGTGGGGTTGCAACTTCGGGCGGCCCGTCTGCATCATTATTGGATAGCTTGGGTCCCGAGTTTCGACCCCTCGCCCGGCGCACTCTTGAAGTGCTCAAGGTGGATGCCTCAATACAGTTAGACGATCTGTTGGAAATTGTGCAGGATACCTCCACCACGGAGCTGATTGCGGTGCTCTTCGAGTTGGAGATGATGGGTTTGGTGAAACAACTGCCGGGCAAGAACTTTGTTAAAGTGTGGTAACTTCAGTTGGACTATTTTGAATCAATACCAAACAGGCGCTGGACGGTCGCTGAAAATAGGATATGGCAAAGGCGCTGGTAATCGTAGAGTCGCCGGCTAAGGCGAAGACGATCAACAAATACCTGGGCAAGCAGTACATCGTAAAGGCTTCGCTCGGCCACATTAAGGACCTCCCCAAGAAAGACTTGGCGGTGGATGTAGAGCACGACTTCAAGCCGCGCTACGAACTCATCGAGGGAAAAAAGAAACTTGTCGGCGAA
>JAFAWA010000208.1 GCA_019242155.1 Terriglobia bacterium
GCGGAGCTGGAGCGCAAGATCGGTCAGCTCACCATGGAGAATGATTTCTTAAAAAAAGCCTTGCAGCATTTCAGGGACTATCATCCGCCGGCCATCGTCAATGGCGGGGATGCCTGTTTGAAGAAATCCAACAAGCCGCCGCGAAAGAATCATCCTGTCCCCCGCCTTTCCGGCCGCTGAACCGGTCGCTCGGGTTGCTTCCCAGCATTGCCCTATCCCGTCCGGTTCAGGTAGGCTTATTATCAACCGTGTCGCTCGCACGCTCAACGAAAAAGCAGCGAACGGCAAGCGCTCCCTTAACTTCGTGTCTCACGATTGGGGTTCACCGCAGTCAGCACCCGCGCCCATCCTCGACTCTACCAGAACGGCAGACCCGGAGCCAAGCACCAGCCTATAGTTGCCAAACGATTGACTGTTGATGGCGGAAAGCCTACGCTTGCGGGACAATCAACACATGCCGCCAAGGAAGCCCACCGTCACCACTGATATGAACGCGAAAGCCTGGAACCATGCTTGCATCCGGGCTCGAAGCCACCACTGATGAGACGGTCTTAGCTGTCGCCACCCTCCGGCTCTCGGATTCTACCCCGCCAACTGCGCCCGTGTTCCTTACTGATCTGAGCGACTCCCGTCGCTCTCCGGCTTCTCTGAGAAAACAATAGCCCCGACATCGGCGTCTGGACGTGGTACAACGCCCCGTTTTAAACGAGTGCCGTGAAAATATCGGAACCGGCAGGTGCTAGCGTCAATCCGCTCCAGCGTTTCCACTGGTCGGCGCTGCGATGTACTGCCGGTCTCGCATGACGTTAAAATTATCATATTAGAATTAATCATAGATAACGCGACAAACGCGCAAGAGGCCGGTGTTCATTTCATCGCGGGCGTTTTGTTTGGTAGGCCGCTCTTAGTGATAGGTCGTCGTTCTTTCCTTGGCCTGCGTTCTGACCTACACGAAAACCGCGCGAGTCAAAAATGATAGCGTTAACAGCGCTTACCGCCTCTTTGGGCTTAAACGGTTTGCGCAGCAATTTGCATCCGGAGGGGAAGGGGCACTCTTTGCAAGCGGCATCATCAAGGCCGCTCATGAGCATGCAAATAACATTTGGGTACTGCACGTATATCCAGCGGACGAGGTCATGGCCGGTGTGAGAACCCATCTGCACGTCCGAAAGAACCGCGTCCACCGCTTCGCGCTGAAGGAGCTCCATGGCCTCTCCCACATTCCCGGCGCCCAAAACCTCATAACCGGCGCCGGTGAAGGCACCTGCGAGCATTTCTCGGATTGGAACTTCATCGTCAACGATTAAGATCCGATAGGGTGTGTGCGTATTAGGCTGAGTCTCGCCGCCAGCATCAGGAACCATTTTTTGCGTCACGCCTGTGCAGCGCGCATCGCCTGCCTCAGTTCGTGCTCGGATAGTGGAGTGAACGGTGTTTCTGCCACCTTTCTGGCGGCCCAGTATTTCTTCATCCGTGCGGACACCTCTTCGCGCGACGCTTTATCCATGGACTTGCGTCCACGTCTTTTGAGGAGGTGAGTACCGGCCTGCACCTGCTCGAGCACGGTAATTACCTCATCGAACTTTTTCTTATGGGCGGAGAGGTCGCGAATCATTTCAAGTAGCGTTCGTGGTCCATGCGGGCAGCTTTCGTTCCAGTAAAAAATCCTGTGGAAAATTGACACAACAATGGGGTTATAAGAATTTTTCGATAACTATAATCATCCCACGGCACCAATTAGCGACCAGGAACCAAGCACCATTAATAACGTGTGTGATAAGGCAGATCTTATATATCAATGGACTCTATAGTACGTTTATACGGTCAACGATGGCATATGATTTTAGTTGCACCATCGAAAAAAGCCGCAGCCGATTGAGAGAAGCCCACCTTCGCCTGCACACTGCCATCGAGAACCAAACCGGCATGAGCAACTCCGCACGCGCGTATATAACAGCGTCCCGGAATTATCGACGGCTTGTAAAACAATTCATTGCCGGGCAAGTCTCGTGGGCCGCCACAAAATCCACTCCCGAAAATAACAAACGCCGTAGGGAAAAACGTTAAACAAACTCTTACTAGGCATATCGCTCTCGAAATTAACCGTCAAGAAATACGAAGCCCCCTGTCCTCATCTCCGCGGCCGGCATCGCCCATACTGTGACGGACCGCTGTTCAGAACCATGGCGAACCATTCCTCGCCGCAAAAACACCAAGCTACGTCCGGCGCTCGGACGAAATCAGTCTTGATGAAGACGAGCGGGTGGGGATTTTTAAAATCCTCCGGCCTCAATCATCACACCGCGCGCAATCATTCTCCGCACGATCAAAAAGATGAGATTAGCCAGTAATACCGGCGACACTTCAACATATCCGCGCGACCTATATGTCGGGACTGGCTAAGATCGAGGAACCGAGTAGAGCAAAAGCCTATGCCGGTGACATGGAATATCGACGGCTCAATTCTTTTGGTTACGCTGCTTGGCACATGCGGTGACGAAGTGACGACGGCGCTTAACGCCGCCATGGCCGATTCCGCATTCAAAAGGGGAATGTCGCTCCTGCTGGATGTCCGGCGATGTACCCACGATCCGACATCGGACGATTTTCGGCAATGGGCCATTTCGCTCGCCGCCCGCCGGGCAAAGGGTCTTTCCGCGCGTTGTGCGGTCGTGATCGGGCCACGAGCCTATGATTACGGCGTTGCGCGAATGGGTGCGGCTTATCTCGATAACAAAGGCATACATATGGGGATTTTCACCAGTCTCGACGAGGCTATCCGGTGGCTGGAGCCTAACGCCACTGCGGGACCGGTCACCGAATAGATCAGTAATCTTCGTCAACAGCAGGGCACGGCATCCCCGGACGCTAGCCGGTTTTTGAGATTTCGCGGTCTTCCATTTTGTCGAGAGTTCCCCGTATCTGACGGCCCTGAACCCGCTTCGAACATGAGCAGCCGTTGAAATCGGCTGCTATCTCGGAGCATGGAACTGCTCAGAACTGACGAATTTGCTCGGTAATAATCTTTTTGACAGTTTCCGCCAGCATGGCCGCTGTATAAGGCTTTTGCAGAAAGCCGGCTAGCCCTTTTCCGGTAAAGCGGCGCACCGCCTCCACTTGGTTGAAACCAGACGATAATAAAACCTGAACTTCAGGACGGATGGTTTTGAGTTCGCGGAGAACTTCCTCGCCGTTCATATAAGGCATGGTCAAATCGAGCAGAACGAGCGCGATTTCGTGGGCAAATTGCCGAAAAAGCTCAAGCGCCTCCCGCCCGTCCCTCGCTTCCAGCGTTCGATAGCCGCGCCGCTGCAATGTGTTTCGGGCCGTGCTTCGCACCGACTCCTCGTCATCTACGATGAGCACTGTTTTGTTGTTGCCTTCATAAGCCGCTTGGACATCAGCATTCTCTACTATATGTGCATCTCCCATTACAGGCATTGCGGGAAAGAGCACCTTGAACGTACTTCCTTTTCCCGGCGAGCTGTACACCTTGATTGCTCCCTTATGTCCATGAACAATGCCGGAAACGGCGGCGAGACCCAGACCGCGCCCGGTAAACTTTGTGGTAAAGAACGGTTCAAAAATGCGAGAGAGCGTCACTTGATCCATCCCGCATCCGCTGTCATGAACTTCGAGCACCACATAAAGTCCTGGCGCTAGGTAGGAGGCTTCCGCGCCCAATGTCCTCATGTAGGCTTCATCAACCCTTTGCGAGGCGGTCGAACACACCACCAACCCAACACCGTCGCCAATAGCTTCCGCCCCGTTTATCATCAAATTCATGACCACCTGCTGGAGTTGGCCTGCATCACCCTCGATCGCCGGCAGATTGTCGGCCAATTCCAACCGGACCTGCACCTTGCGGGAAATGGAAGTCTGAATGAGCGTGTTGATCTCCCGGACGAGTTCAGAAAGGCTGATAGGCTCGACAACAAAACGGCCCTTGCCCGCATAGGCCAGGAGCTGTCGCGTTAATTTGGCCGCCCGCTCTGCGGACTGGATACATTCAGCGAGAATGCGGCGATTCGGGTTTGCCGGATGCAAGGAGTCGGCTACGAGGCTGGCATTGCCGAGGATGCCGGTGAGAAGGTTGTTGAAATCGTGCGCCACGCCGCCCGCCAACACACCAAGGCTTTCCAGTTTCTGCGCATGCAGGCGTTGTGTTTCGCGCAAATGGAGTTCCGTAATATCCCGCGCCACATGTGAGGCTCCTCGCACTATCCCGTCTTTGTCGGAAATCGGAGAAATCGACAGCGATACCTCAATCGATTTGCCATCCTTGCGCAAGCGAACCGTTTCAAAATGGTCCACGCGCTCGCCCTTCGCCAGACGCTTCAAAATCAGCCTCTCCTCGTCCGGGCGATCATGCGGTAAAAGCAGCTCCATGGAACGGCCCACCATTTCGGGCGAGGAATAGCCATACAGCCGTTCTGCTCCCTTATTCCAGGTCTGGATAATGCCGTTAAGGTCCTTGCTGATAATGGCATCGTCGGACGATTCGACAATGGCGGCTAAACGGCCACGGGCCAATTCGAGTTCGGTGCTCTGGGTTATGTCCCGCGCTACGTGGGAAGCCCCAACGACCTGACCATTTTTGTCCCTAATAGGGGATATCGCGATGGAGACGTGGATGAGGCGCCCGTCCTTGCGCATGCGGATCGCATCGAAGTGCTCGACCCGTTCGCCGCGTCTGATTTGTTCCAAGATTTTACGCTCTTCGTCGCTGCGGTCCAGCGGCAGAATGGCCGTCATGTCCTGGCCTAACATCTCTGCCGCACTGTAACCGTAAATGCGCTCTGCACCCGGATTCCACGTCAGAACAATGCCCTCAGTGGTTTTTCCAATGATGGCATCGTTGGCGGACTGGACCATTGCGCTCAGCCTTAACGCCTCCTCTTCCGCCATGCGCCATAGTGCCTCCTTGGCCTCCAATTCCGCCACTCGGCGTTCAAGATGATTCTGTTCAAAAGCACTGGCATTCTCCATTAAACCGAACCCTTCTACTCCTTTTCTTATTCTGAGCGAAATGTCGCGTCAGGTGGTGAAGGGCCAATCCTATGACGCTGGAGCCGGGGCGAATGTAAGACGCTGAACTGAAAGCAGGCACCGATCATTTTCCTCCAATGGCCTGCATTTTGTTCAATGTGCCAAGCTTTCGCTAATGCCCATACTCTCAACCAATGAGCCCTTTTGTCGAAAGTTGGGGTACCAGCAATCGAGATTCACGCAGTGCGCCCCAAGGGCGCGGGTTACCACTGGGGAACGGTCCCACCCAAGCAGTTGTCGTTAGTACTTGGTAGCTTGCGAGCGTCCCGGCCGGGGAACCAGCCAGGACGGAGCCTCGCGATAAAGCCCACGTATAAACGCGCTCGCAACTTCTACACTGCGGCCCGACATGAGCGCGATCTTTATGTCCAGCTGTTATTTTCGTGACCCGCGCTCGGTCAGGGCAGGGGCATTTGAACCTTCGAGACAAGCAGGTCGATGTGTCCGTCGTATTCTTTTGGCAAGCTGCAATGCCTCTCTCCCGTGCAGTATTCCACGAACGGTGGATTTCGCCTTTCAAATTCAAAATTGGCATCCGACTGCCTCGAGCCGCGCCTTCAAAATCCCCATCCTGTGGTCAATCGCGCTGCGTTGATCGGTATCAGGCGTGAGGTTTTGCAGAAGCCGCAAAACCGTGTCGTATGCATCGCGGGCGTTCTCGTGGTTGCGATCCACCGTTTCCTGGATTTGTGAGATTGCTGCTATATCCATGAACGTCAGAGCCATGTCGAGATCTGTTAGCAGGAACTCTATCCCGGTATTGTTAAGATCGCCTCGCAATTCATCCTCTGCATTTAAGTATTCAACGTTAGAACCCATTATCCTGGAGGGCGTGGACGTAGCGCCAGGATACCGCCGTTCGCGGTGCCTGAACACTACCTCGTTGTCAACAGACGGCCCGTTTAGCCTCCGGTTTCGTTACGAGTTAATCACTTTCGGGATATCGCTTTAAAACACTAGCGTTTGGAGAAATAGAAGACTCGGCCTGAGCCTTGCAAACGATAACGGGACGACCGGCAACGAGCGAGAGGCGCGGCTTTGCCCGACTGCGCCGATATGATCCCGATGAAAGCATGCCGCCTATGATTATCGGAAGTCTGCCGATAACCGATACTATCAGGACCGAAATTATGCCAGGGCGCCCCCCCACGCGTTGTGTCTAAGTTCGTTGTATTTTCGTTAGTTGTTCCATAGGTATCTGCTCGTGTTCGCTCGGTAGTATACTCCAATTTGAGAAAGCTCAACAATGGCCAAGACGCTCAAGGCGATCCTCGATGGACTGCCGCCCAAATCGCCGCGGTCGCGGCTGGAGCCGTACGAGGGCTAATTCGCGAGATGCGCAATCGGGGCCGTACTTACCGCGAGATTGCCCAAGTGCTAGCAGAACACTGCCGCATTTCCGCGGCGCCCAGTACCGTCCACGGTTTCGTACACGCGCGTTCGCTCGACGGCAATGGCCGGCGCGGCGGCTGAAACAGACATCTGCGCTGAGGCAGAATCCTTATGCACGATCCTGTTGAAAAAAATGGTTCCGACGGCCAAACTCCCGTGGGACGACAAGAACCCGCATCAGAGCCCGGCACGGTCGACGAGACAGTGAAACCGGAAAGTGGGGATGACGAACTTGATGACGTGGAGAGCGGAAGTATGCTCCCCTATCCAGTGGTGGGGATTGGTGCGTCCGCCGGAGGCCTAGAGGCGTATATTGAACTCTTCAGCAGCCTTGCGGGGGACACCGGGATGGCCTTCGTGGTGCTGCCGCATCTGCTAGCGGACCACAAGAGCCAGCTGGTGGAGATTCTTGCCCGCCATATACCAATGCTTGTGACAGAAATTGAAAATGGCGGGCAACCCCAGCCGAACCGCGTCTATATTCTGCCACCAGGCGTGCGCGCCAGTCTGAAAGATGGCCATTTCTGTCTGGGTGGTTGTAGGAAGTCCGGGTAGCTTGAGGATCTCCGTCCGAGTGACATCGCGGTAATGGCCGCATTCTTGGTGGACATGGCCGTTCGCTCCTCTGTGTTAGCTGCGGTATTTCGCGTTGGCTTGGTTCATACCGACATGCGGCATCGAGCCTCACTCCGATCGGGGAACTGATATTGTGAGCTGGGCGGCAACAAGCCGCAGAAAAAGCCCGCGCACCTGGTTGAAAAACGAGGGCGGTAAGAAGCCGTAGGTGAGGATATTATGTTTTCCCTCTGGAATCGGGCGCAGGTCAGGGCCAGGCCAGGCGAATTCATTAGCCTTGCTGACAATAATCCAGGAGCGTTCATCATCCTGGCCCAGGCGGAGTTTGACGGAGTGCGGAATTTCTATGGCCCATTCGGGGCGAAGAGGACGCAGATGGGTGACCGGTAGACAAAGCACGCGATGTCGCCCGGATTCTTCGCGAATGGCGGCCACAATGGCACAGGGGCGGTCCTTGACGCCTTCTTCGCGGCCTTCGCGGTATTCATCGAGCCAGAGGTAGGAATAGCGGATAACGAGGCCTGGCTCGGGTGCCGGAAGGGACACCGGTTACTTATCCAGCAGTGCGTTGAGGTGGTCGTGACGCGAATCCATCTTCGCGTTCCTGAGAGCTTCTATCCACTCCTGCGGGAGCTCTTCAATGGAATACACGATACGATCGCGACGCTTGAGGCGCTGGTACTCATCAGCGGCCATGACGACCAGATGGTCGCGGCCTTGTTTGGTGATGGTAACCGGCGTCTTCAGTGCCCTGTCACTTATAGCGCCGAACGCTTTCTGGAACTCACTGGCGGTGACGCGTATGGGATCGTGATGCATATTGGGCTCAGTTCGGGGATGATCTGGAGAACCCTAGCACCAATGCGGAGAATACGCAAAATATTTGTTTTACGGATATTCTGGTTTTTCTGCATAGGCGGTTGCTCTCAGGATTGCCTCCCATAAAGGAGGTTATGGGTGGTGAAGCCGTTGGTCGCACTGGGACGGGTAAGGTGGGCTCTAGCGGTTTTAATCAGCGTTCCTACCATCAGACACATTACGCGGGTTGCAGATTTTGCTTGCCATCTTGTCTGGCTTGTGGCAGTATCACCAGACTTCATCCAGAAACTACTGTCAGCGTAGCAATCCTGCAATGCAACCCGCCCCCCGTGTTTACCGCCTTAAAGTCGATCCCTCGGGTCGCATTGTGCTGCCGACCGAAGCACGCGACCGTCACCACATCGACCGTGGCGATACCCTGGTGGTCGTCGACGATCCCGACGGGCTTCATATCAAGACCCTCGATCAGGTCGTTGAGGAAGCGCAAGCCCACGTCGCAAAATTTGTACCGCCGGGCGTGTCGCTCGGTGACGAAGTAAACCAAGAGCGGCGCTCCGAGATCGAGCGTGACTAGCGTCGTCCTCGATGCATCCGCGTTGTTGGCACTCTTCAATAAGGAGCCTGGCGCCGATGTAGTCAGGGCAGCGCTGGTCGGCGCATCCATTTCGGCTGTGAACTATTCCGAAACGATGAAGAAAGTGATCGAGCGCAGCATCCCGACCGATCCCCTTAAGGCCCTTATTCGTGGTGCTTCGCTCGATATCGTGCCGTTTGATGAGGCCATGGCAGAAGCCAGCGCCGCGCTCTATCCGCAGACCAAAATGCATGGCCTGTCATTCGCAGATCGCGCCTGCCTCGCTCTCGGTGTGCACCGGAACCTGAAAGTGCTCACCGCCGAGCGCCGGATGTCACTGCCGACCCTTTCCATCAAAGTCAAGCTGATCCGCCATGCCAATTGAAACGCTCCCCTCCCCGCTCCTGCCCGCCTGCCTCGGGGGAATTCCCGCGCCGGCGATGATCGCCGACGAGCAGAGGAAGGAGGAATAGGTATGACATTGTTTGACACCTGGTTTTTGAGGGTGAACTCCCGGAGATCATCAAGCCATCTGGGGACGAATTCAAGACGAAATCACTGGGCCGAATGATGGAGACCTATACCGTTACCGAAGAAGGACGCCTCATCAGACACACGCAGGGTTATGTGAAGGATGCGAGTTGCCCCGGCGAATTTAGTACGCTCGCGCCGCGGGACATCGATCTGGAGTTTCACGGCGACATTGTTCTGACGGGATACCAGAACAATACCCAGGCTGATTACGTGCTTCGCTTCACCCACGGCACCCTGGAGTGGATTGAGCCCATAGAGTCGCTCTCGGAAGAGCAGCAGGATATCGCGATGACAAGGAGTCTGAGCGGATGAGGCGACATCTAACGATTCAGCGTGTGAAACAGGAGGGCCCGTGGCCGGCGAGTTAACCCCCAGCCCGCTCCTGCCCGTGTGCCTCGGGGGAATTCCCGTGCCGGCGCTCATCGCCGACGCCGGAGAAAAAGCGGCAGAGCATTTCCTGGAGTTCTTCGCGGCAACGATCCGCAATCCGAACACGCGCGCGGCCTATGTGCAGGCGGTGGCGCAGTTCTTTCGCTGGTGTGAGCAGTACAAGCTGGAGCTGAAAACAATCCGGCCGCTGCACGTCTCCGCCTATATCGAAAGCAAAGGCCTCTCCGCACCTTCCATCAAACAGCATCTCGCGGCGCTGCGCGGGATGTTCAACTGGCTGGTCATCAGGCAGGTCGTGCCCGAGAACCCTGCCCTCTTCGTCAAAGGCCCGAAATTCAGCCGGCAGGTGGGCGTGACACCCATTCTGGAGCCGGACCAGATGCGCCTCCTGCTGAATTCCATCCCCTTGATCCGCGAAATCAGGATTCCCAAAAAACTGGGGGGCGGCACCCG
>JAFAWA010000557.1 GCA_019242155.1 Terriglobia bacterium
ACGGCGCGGAAGCTGTTTTTTGAATAGGAACATGGCATCGTCTCCTTATTTGGTACTCGCACTCAATACGGGCTGCGCTTGCGGCTGCGGTACGCGGCGCATTCGGAACTGATCGCTATTGACCACCGCTAAAACGATGGCCGAGAACTTGTATTCTTTGGCTGCAGTGTCGCGCACGATCTTGCGGATGGTGGGCATGTCATAGTATTCGCGCGTGCGGCCCATGGCGTAAGTCAAAAGGCCGTCCACAAACGTTTGGACAAACTGGCCGGGACGGCGCAGAAGCGCGTTGCGGAGGTCGTCCGGCCCGTTAATTTTGGTGCCGTCAGGCAGTTCGCCGGCGGAATCGATGGGCGTATTGGCGAACCGGTCTTTGTCCCGCCATACTCCGGTCGCGTCGAAGTTCTCGAGCGCGAAACCGAGCGGGTCCATAACAGCGTGGCAGGAGGAGCACGCCGGGCTTGCGCGATGTTTCGCCATCAACTGGCGCACGGTAAGCGCCTTAGTGGTGCCGATATCCTTGTCATCGAGCGTCGGAACGTTGGGCGGCGGATTGGCGGGCGGCACACCCTCTATGCTGTTCAGGATGAACTTTCCGCGGAGCACCGGGGAGGTGCGGTTCGGATAAGCTGCCGCCATCAGAATAGCGCCTTTGCCCAGCAGCCCCCAGCGGGTGGAGTCTTTCAGTTCGACGCGGCGGAAATGGTCGCCTTTGACATCCGTAATCCCGTATTGCAGAGCCAGGCGTTCATTTAAGTAAGTGTGGCCGGCGCGCAGCAGGTCGACGACATTATGGTCTTCGCGGAAGATGCTGTCGGCGAACAGAGTGAGTTCGGTGCGAAAGTCGGGCCGCGGATCCAACCGGCCGGAGGCGTAGGGGAAGACCTCCCGGTCCGGAACCACGTCATCGAGCCGTTTCATATCCAGCCACTGGAAGACGAAGTTGCTCGCCAGTGTCTTCGAGCGCGGGTCGGCGAGCATGCGCTGCACCTGTTTCTGCAACACCGCCGGATCGCTCAGCCTGTTCTTAGCGGCGGCGTCGAGCAGCTCGTCGTCGGGAATGGAGTTCCACAGGAAAAACGAGAGTTTGGATGCGAGTTCGAGATCGGTGATGGCGTACTTGTCGCCGGCCTTCATTCCTGCCGGAACGCGCTCGCCGCGATATAGGAAAAACGGGCTGGCCAAGATCCCGGTGATCCCTTCCCGGATGCCGGATTCAAAGCCGCCCTGCTTAGCGCCATCGGCGTAGTATTCCATGATCTCCGCGAGATCGTCATTGGTTACGGGACGGCGATAGGCGCGCTTGGCTAGACGGGAGAAGATCTCCTTCGCGCAGGCCTCGGGGGTCTTAGTTTTATCCTTTTCCGGATTGCAGGTGAAGATGAGATCGCGGCTCGGGGTGGAACTCAGGCCGGAGACGTCGAAGGGCCCGAGGAGTTGGAACGATTCCACGCGATACGAGCGGTCCTGACCGCCGCCGGGCGCAAACTGCTGCAGTTGATCGTCGGACTCGGCGAAACTCTGGCGCCGGAAAGTGACGGCGATTTTGTGCGGCCCGGCAGTAGCCTGCAGCTTAATATTCTTGAGGCGGGCATTCACCCGGTCGAGCGCGCCGCTCTGCACCTGATCGTAAAGTTTCGAGTCTTCCTCGCCGCCGATCACGGTCTGGTAGACGATCTTGTTATCGAGCGTCACCACCAGCGGGTTCTCGTACTCCATGCCGTTGCCCCAGATGTGGGTGGCCATGTCGGCAATGTTGATGTGATACTCACCGTCGGCGGGGAGATCCACTTTGGCGAGAATGCCGCCGCGAGTACCCAGAGGCAGCCCGGGGACGTGGGTGAGCTGATTGCCGGGCGGCGCTTTGAACGTCCAGCCCTGCGGCCGGGTATCGCGCTTGCCGAGGGCGAGCGTCGCAACATTATGTGCGGCGTGGACATACTGCTCGACGAAAGAAGGCGAAACCTGCAGCGCGGACGCGATATTGTCGAAGCCCTGCGCGGTGTCATCCGGGGGGAGCAGATCGGCGCCGTTCACGTCTACCCGCAGCAGATCGTGTACGGCGTTTTGGTACTCTTCGCGATTTAAACGGTGCAGCACGACCTGATCGGTAATGTGCGCCTGGTTGGGAAGTTTGTCGAGCGAGTCTTCGAGCCAGGCGACCAGCGAGTCGACCGCTTTGCCGTCGGGCTGCTTTGCTCCGGGCGGCGGCATGACGCGTCCCCGCAGCTTCCGGACTGCTTTTTCGAAAAGCTCGGGATCCTTAGCGATAGTTTGGGCGGTAACGCCTTCGAAACTGACGCCGCCGATCTTCGCCTTGTCGTTATGGCATCCCGAGCAATATTGCTTGACGGTGGCCAACTGCGCATCGCCCGAATCCTGCGCCTGGCCCGGCGCGGAGGCGGCAAAGACGCCCACCAGGCTAATGGCGGCGACCAGGGGAATCGAATTTTGTATTCGTCGCATCGCGTTCATGACTCCCTAAGCGTCCGGTGAAAGATACGCCCACTGACTTTCGAAAGCGCGGCGAATGAATGCATCCGAGTTGCCCATCTTAGCTTCAAATTCCTTCGCGGGCTTGGCCTCGACAGCTTCGGAAGGGCCGCGCCCCTTGTTCAGCATCTGATTCAGGCGATCAAAAATGGTGCCGTACATTTCAGCCTGGGCTGCAATATCGGCCAGTGTGAGCACAGGCCCCTGGGCGGGAACGATCTTGGTATCGCGGTTGGCGACGCTTTGAATACGCTGCAGTCCGCCTGCAATGCCGCCGATCCAGCCTCCGGTCCACCAGTCGACCACAGGCCAGCCTTCTCCATA
>JAFAWA010000224.1 GCA_019242155.1 Terriglobia bacterium
GAATAAGTGCGCCTTCCCGACGCTATGCGGAACAACGGACGTCACCTTCGGTCCCAACGGACGCCTGTTTATTTCGGACGGATACGGCAACGCGAGAATTCTGGAGTACAACTCTGCCGGACAGCGTATTCGTGTATGGGGAAGCGCCGGCAACGGTCCGGGCCAGTTTGTGATCCCCCACGGGATTGCGAACGATGGCCGCGTTCTGTACGTCGCCGACCGGCAGAATGCGCGCGTCCAACGCTTCGACCTCGACGGCCATTATCTCGGCGAATGGACCCACCTGGGACGGCCCTTCGCGTTGAAGATCGTGAACGGCTCGCTTTGGGTAGCGCTGATGACGTTGGAGCCGGGCGGCCGCGGTCAGGAGGCCCGGCCCTCGCCATGGATGATCAAAGTCGATCCCTCGAACGGAAAGGTGCTTGGACAGGTTCCCGCGCCCGGGCCGCACTCCATCGACGTCAGCGACGGCGAAGAATTATTCGGAAGCGGCTGCTGCGGCGGTTCGAACCCGAACGGCTTTTCGTGGCTGCGCCGGAACCGCTGATTCGCTCTTTAGCGGATCGATTGGTTGTACCAGTTGCGAACCGGATCCAACCACATGTCAATGTTGTTCAGAGCATTTCCCCGGTCTTTATTTATCTGATCCGCGTAAGCGTTCATCCGGCTAATCATAGACTGAGCGTCCGCCGCGTGAGGCGCTTCGGGCGTCCGGCAATATTCTTCAAGAGCCTCGGCCGCTGAGCGAAGAGGTACCGCCGCGTCTTTGTATTTTCCTTCCATCACGCGAGCGCGGGCCAGATCCAGGTTTTGCTGAGCGCGCAAGAGCGGCACATCCTTACTCGCCGATTCGCGCACAACCGAGTTTTGTACATCGCCTAAGGCTCGCTCTGCCGATGAGAAGTCGTTCGACTGAACCGCGGCGCGAGCGGACTCCAGCGCGCTTTGCGCCTTAGCTACGTCCAAAGAAGAACGCGTGATCTCGGCTGTACTGTCTCGTACATTGCTATCTCTCTTGAGACGGTCCGCGGTCAACTCATCACTCTTGGAACGTTTCACCGGCCGGTACGTGGAAGTGGTGTCGATCTCAGTCGAAATCGGTATCAGTTGCCGCGTTCCGGCATGCGTGTATTGCGCAATCTGGGATGTTAGCGAGAGCCCCTGATTGAGGTGAGTCATCGCGCCGGCTTGATTATTCTCGGCCACCGCGGTGCGCGCCTGCCGCGCCTCGGACAGTACGCTGGTAGCTAAAGCGGATAGATCAACAGTCGTCACAGTCGCATTCGCCGGCTGTGTTTGCGCCCATAGAGGCGCGGAAATTAAGGCTATCAGTGGGATAGGCAGAATTAGTGATGTGCGCATAGGTATGTTGTCCCAATAGAGTACTTACACACAGAGGGCCAAAGTGCGGACTGACCCAGGCCGCCCGTCTATCGCTGGCTATAATAGTTCTATACCCGAAGCCGCTCGAATCTACTTGATTATGTCCGAGCACAAAGCCGTAATCACCTGGACGCACCAGAGCGGGGACTTTTTGAAAGGCACATACTCCCGCGAGCATCACTGGCGGTTTGACGGCGGCGCGGTGGTGCCCGCTTCGCCTTCACCCTCCAATGTGCGGCCGCCATATTCCAATCCGGCCAACGTGGATCCCGAAGAGGCATATGTCGCCTCCATCGCCAGTTGCCACATGCTTACATTTTTATATGTGGCATATCGCGCCGGTTTTGCCGTTGTCAGTTACGAAGACGAGGCCGTAGGCCACGTGGAGAAGAACCAAAACGGCATCCCGTGGGTCAGCAAGGTCGTGCTGTGCCCGCGCATCGTGTACACCGGGGCCAAGCTTCCGTCGCGGGAAGAAGAAGACCAACTGCACCATGCGGCCCATGACCAGTGCTTCATTGCTAACTCGGTGAAATCGGAGATTTGCGTCAGCCCTCGACGGGCATAGCTCTCAATGGCTGATCGGCCGGGACCCATCGCTGTATCACAATAGTATTTCGCCCCCCTATGTGGATTGTAAACATCGCGCTCAAGAGGCCCTACACTTTTATTGTCCTAGCTCTGTTGATTCTGATCGTTAGCCCGCTGGTAATCCTTCGCACGCCCACGGACATTTTTCCGGACGTGGATATCCCGGTGATCGCCGCTCTCTGGAATTATGGCGGCCTCAGCGCGGAAGAGATGGAGGCGCGAATCGGATGGCAGTACGAGCGCTCCTTAACCACCGTAGTCACCGACGTAGAGCATATCGAGAGCCAGACCGTGAACGGGAGAAGCATCACCAAAATCTTCTTTCATCCCGGGACCAAAGTCGATATGGCAATGTCGCAGTTGACCTCGGTCGCCCAGGCCACACTGCGGCAAATGCCGGTCAGCACTACGCCTCCGTTCATGATCGTTTACAGCGCGTCGAGTGTCCCGATTCTGCAGTTGGCGCTTTCGGGTAACGGGCTTTCCGAGCAGCAACTGTTCGATTACGCGGCTAATGCAATCCGCACACAGCTAGCCACCGTCAAAGGCGCCGCGGTTCCCTGGCCTTACGGAGGCAAGCAGCGGCAAGTCATGGTGGATCTGGAACCGGCGCTACTCCAATCCAAGGGCATCGCACCCGCCGACGTAGTCAC
>JAFAWA010000426.1 GCA_019242155.1 Terriglobia bacterium
TTTGCCTCGATTGAATGGGCACCAATTCTCAAATCGAATGGACTGACGTAACGTGGAATCCGGTGACCGGATGCACCAAGATCAGTCCCGGCTGCAAGCATTGCTACGCCGAGCGAATGGCCAACCGGCTGCAGTTAATGGGACAGAAAAACTACCGCAACGGTTTCGAAGTGACCTTGCAGTCCCACATGCTGGATCTGCCTTTGCGGTTGAAAACTCCCAAACGCATTTTCGTCAACTCCATGAGCGATCTCTTCCACGCTGACGTTCCCCTGGACTACATTCAACAGGTTTTCGGCGTGATGCGCCAGGCCGATTGGCATCAATACCAGGTGCTTACGAAACGGGCGGACCGGCTCGAAGAACTGAGCCATCGCTTGCCCTGGGCGCCGCATATCTGGATGGGCGTAAGCGTCGAAAATGCCGATTACGTTACGCGCATCGACCACCTGCGCCGCACCGCCGCCCGCGTGAAGTTCCTGTCAGTAGAACCACTGCTCGGCCCGCTGCCGGATTTGGACCTTCACGGAATCGACTGGGTGATCGTAGGCGGCGAGTCCGGGCCTGGAGCACGGCCTATGCAGCCCGGCTGGGTGGCCACGATTCGCGACCAGTGCCTGCGCGCCGGTGTGGCGTTCTTTTTCAAACAATGGGGCGGCGTCAACAAAAAGCGCACCGGACGCGAACTGGACGGCCGGACCTGGGATGAGCTGCCGTTGACTGCCCTCACCCGCTAGCCTGGCCTTACACGAACGCCTGCGTAGCCGAGCCTCGCCTAAAATTGTGGGCTGTTTCGCGGCGGCTTTACGCTAATACAGGTGGAGGGAGCCGGGGCGGAACCGCCCGATGGATCGAGCTATGATATTGCCCATACCGGCCGGTCCCTTATGACGCCCGAACGCTTGCATCGAATTCGCGCCGTCTACGAAGCCGCGGTCGATTCGCCGGCTGCAGCTCGTCCGGCTCTTCTCGAAAGCGAGTGCGAAGGCGATGCGGATCTCAGACAAGAAGTAGAGCGCCTGCTCGGCGCACGGGAGCGAGCACCCGAATGGCTCGGCGCACCAGTCTTGGGCGCGGCCGGTGCACTCGACTCTCGTCCCACAATGACCGATCCCACGCTCGCCGGTCACGTGCATTTTGCGCCGGGGGCATTGCTGGCGCAGCGCTACCGCATCGTGCACTTACTGGGGCGCGGCGGCATGGGCGAGGTGTACCGCGCCGACGATCTGTTGCTCGGTCAACCGGTCGCGCTCAAGTTTCTACCCGCGGCGGCTACCGCGGCCGCCTCCGCATTGAACCGCTTCCGCAACGAAGTGCGCATCGCCCGCCAGGTTTCGCATCCCAATGTGTGCCGCGTGCATGACATTGGCGAAGCCGACGGGTTGACGTACCTGAGTATGGAGTACGTCGATGGCGAGGACCTCGCCTCGCTCCTGCGGCGGATCGGAAAACTCCCGCAGCAGAAGGCATTGGAAATCGCGCGGCAACTGTGCGCGGGTTTAGCCGCGGCGCATGACAAGGGTGTAATTCATCGCGATCTGAAGCCGGCGAACATCATGCTCGACGGCAGAGGGCACGCGCGGATCACCGATTTCGGGATTGCGGGCATGGCGCAACAGATTCGGGACGTGCGCAGTGGAACGCCCGCCTATCTTTCGCCGGAACAGTTGGCGGGCAAAGAGGTGACAACACGGAGCGATATCTATGCGCTCGGTATGGTTTTATGCGAGCTGCTGACCGGCAAACGGCCACCGCTCGATGTGAACAGCCCGGAGATCGAGCCCGCGGTGGAGCGCGTAATCCAGCGGTGTCTGGAACCAGAACCACAGAGGCGGCCTGAGTCTGCATTGACGGTCTCGGCCGCGTTACCCGGCGGCGATCCGCTCGCGGCGGCACTCGCGCGCGGGGAGACGCCGGCGCCGGAAATGGTGGCTAAATCGGGTCCGGCGGAAGGCCTGCGTCCTTGGGTGGCGGTGACGTGTCTTGCGGTGGTGCTGGTTGGCCTGGGACTGCTGTGTGTGTTGCGGCAGAAGTATGATCTGATCAACCAAATTCCGATGGAGAACTCTTCGGAGGTCTTGTCAGCCAAGGCCCGGGAGATCATCCGATCCTTCGGTTACACGGAACGGCCGGCGGACTCGATCTACGCATGGGAATACGATGAGGATTACCGCCGCTTCGCGCGCGAGCTGAAGAACACTTCGCCTCATTTATATACGCCCTACCCGCCCGCTGTGTATTTTTGGTATCGCCAAAGCCCCCGCTATCCGATTAACTCCGAGCTCGATTATGACGTGTACTCGTTTAATCGGGACACGCTCGAACCGGGCATGCAGGCCATCGTTCTCGATTCCGAAGGAAGGTTGCTGGAATTCGAAGCGCGTCCCCGCGCGGGAATCTCCGCGGGGAGTCAGGCATCGGTGTTCGATTGGGCGAAACTCTTTGCCGCCGCCGGCCTTGATACTCGGAAGTTTCATACCGCCGTTCCGGAATTGACGCCAACCACTCCCTTCGATGCGCGAGGGGCTTGGACCGGCTCGACAGAAGGAAGTGAAGAGCTGAGGGTAGAAGCAGCGGCTTTTGAAGGATCTCCCGTGTCCTTCCGGGTTCTGGGTCCATGGGCGCGTCCCAGCCGTCCAGTTTCATTTTCGTTCGGTGGGTTTCCCTCACCGATTTTCATTTTTTTTGTACTCGCGTTGCCCGCGGCCGCGGGACTGCTGGCCTGGCGCAATGTGCGCAACGGCCGCGGTGATTCCCGGGGCGCTTTTCGGCTGGCCGCGTTTCTATTCCTATTCACCCTGGTTGGGAACCTTGGCGTCATGCACCACGTCCCGACGCTCGCCGAATTTGCGCTGCTGTTCGCCGCCCTCCGATACGCCACCGGGATGGGAGCCTTAGGTTGGCTGCTGTACATGGCATTCGAACCCAAGGTGAGGAAGCGGACTCCGGAAAGTCTTATTTCCTGGAGCCGCTTACTCGCCGGCAGGTTGCGCGATCCGATGGTGGGCGGACACCTGCTCGCAGGCATCGCCCTGGGGGTGGCCGCGCTTTCCGCTATGACCGCTTTGACGACCGTGCCGTTTCGTGGGATCTTCGAGCCACAGTTGTCGCATTCAAACGTCGGTTTCTTTGCGCTTTGTTGCTGGGTCACGATCGAGGTGGTTCTGGGCGGTCTTGGCTGTTCGCTGCTTCTGAGTTTGATACCCGTAGCGGCTAAGCGTCGGTGGCTGGCCGGGTTACTTTTTGCCCTGGTCCTGACATTGGCGTTGATTCCGAGCTATGGCCGGCCCGCGTTTCTGACTACCGCGCGCATGGTGATCATGCAAACGATGATTGCGTTTGCCCTGATCCGCTTCGGCGTGCTCGCGACCGTCAGTTCGCTTTATGCGGGATTCATCATTGAACTCGTTCCGCTAACTACAAACTGGTCGGCATGGTACGCGCCGGACGCCCTAATTGGAGTGGCTACACTGGCCGGACTGGCGCTGTACGGCTTCGTTACGACTCTCTCGGGCCAACGGCTGTGGCCCGCAAAACTCGATGCCTGAAAACTCTCACGCCATCACAGGCCTGTTGCTTGAGTGGCGCTCCGGAGACAAGAATGCCTCCGCCCGGCTGATGGAGTTGGTCTACCGCGAGCTGCACCAAATGGCCTCCCGGCAAATGCGCCGCGAACGGGGCGGACACACGCTGCAAACTACGGCCCTGGTCCACGAGGCTTATATGCGTTTGTGCGGCGCCGAGCCCATCGAGTGGCACGATCGCGCGCACTTCTTCGCCGTTGCGGCGCAACAGTTGCGGCGCGTGCTGGTGGATCATGCGCGCCGCTTCCGCAGCGAAAAGCGCGGCGGCGGCAAATCGCCCGGGACTCTGTTCGACGGCAACCACGCGTTTTTGCAGATCGATGAGCGAGTGCTGGCCGTGGATGAGGCGCTCGCCAAGCTCGAAGCGCTCGACGCGCGCGCCGCCAAAGTGATCGAGCTGCGGTTCTTTGGAGGTTTGACCGAAAGCGAGGCGGCCGCGGCGCTGGATATTTCGATCACGACATTGAAACGCGACTGGGATTTCGGGCGCAGTTGGCTCGCCGCCCAGCTTGATTGATGGCCCAGCTTGCCTGACGCCGCAGCTCGCCTGATTATCGTGATTCCGTGTGAATCCCCAGCGTCTTCATCTTGCGGTATAGATTGCTGCGCTCCAACCCCAGCAGTTCCGCGGTGCGGGTAACATTTCCGTTGGCTTCTTCCAGTTTCTTCAGAATGTACTCGCGCTCGGCGGCTTCGCGCACCTCCTGGAGGCTGCCCGAGCGGTCCGGCGGCCGGTCGTTCTGACGGCGGAGCCTATTGAGCGGGATGTGGCGCGCGTCGACCCGAACCTGCGGGTTCAAAATTACGATTCTCTCAATCAGGTTTTTCAGCTCGCGCACGTTACCCGGCCAGTGATACTCGACCAATATCCGATAGGCTTCCGGGGTGAGTTCCTTGGGCTTGCGTCCGTAGGCGGTGGTGAACTCGGATAGAAAATGGTCGGCCAGCACGGGAACATCCTCGCGGCGGTCGCGCAGCGGCGGGACAAAAAACGGAATGACATTCAGGCGGTAAAAGAGATCTTCGCGAAAATTGCCGCGCGCAATTTCGTCGTCTAAGTTCTTGTTGGTCGCAGCTACCACGCGAACGTCCACCTGCACCGGGCGCGAACCGCCCACAGGCTCGAAGCGCTGCTCTTCAAGCGCGCGCAGCACCTTG
>JAFAWA010000038.1 GCA_019242155.1 Terriglobia bacterium
CTGTTTTCCGTCGGGAGTAAACTCTGGCGTTTCGTTTACCGAAGCGACCTGGTTATAAAACGGCAATTGCCGAACCGGATCCACTGAAAAAATGAATATACCAGGATTACCGCGCGCGTAGCTAGTGAACGCTATTTTTGCCGCATCGGGAGAAATTGCGGGCTGAATGGAAAGAGAATTGAAATGAGTAAGTTGCCGCTGATTGGAGCCGTCGGGATCCATCATCCATATTTCTTTATCATGGGAATTTCCGGTCCGGTTGGAAACAAAGATAATTTTAGTTCCAAAAAGAGATTGGCCGCCGAAAAGAGCAAGAATATCGGCTGCGAATTCATGGGCTACTTTGCGCGCGCCGGCTTCATCGACCGGTCCTAAATACCGTTTCGCGATGACCTGGGCGTTGGCCGCAGTACCGCGGCTCAGATCGAACAGCCAGCCGTAGAGCACGAATACGTTATTGGTTACGGCAGTGTAGCCGAATGCCAGGTAATTGGCGGAAGCGGGCGGGCCGGACCAGTCCGTGAGCCATAGGCCGCCGCCGCTCTTCGGTACGACGATCTCATTGCGGTTCCGGGCGCGGGGCGTTTCAGCCGCGGGCGGAGGAGGTTCGCGGAAATCGGACGGCTGCTGTGGGATGGTGGTGGGGTACATCGTCTTAGGGACGAGACGAACCACCGGGGCGGCAGCTATGTCGGCGCGAAGGGTATCGTTAAAGACCCCCATTAGCGGCTGGGCCGCGCCGCTCCCGCGAAGATCGGGGACAGCGATCGCAGGCTTATTCGAACCGGTGATCGTCCCGCGAATATCGGGATTTTGCGCCCACAACATCACCAAACAGCCGGATACCGGTGCTAAAAACCAGATGAATTTTCTCATTCAACGCCTCAATTCAAATACAAATTCCACGTCCGCCGAACTCCGCGAAAATCCGGAAGGAAGCGCCGGAAACGGCGCGGAATCGAGAATCGCCCGCTGGGCGGACAGATCGAGCGCAGCAATTCCGCTGCGCTGCTCCACGCGGACCGAGCCCGAAGGCACGGATCCATCGCGCTCGATAGTGAAGGTCAAAATCAGTTGAGGGGCCGACTGTATGCGGGGATCAATGTCGGTGGTACGCCAGTTCCGGGCCACTTTGTCGCGCACCAGATTCGCGTACCAGCCGAACTGGAAACCAAACGGAGAATTGTTCCCGATGCCCACGCCGCCTGCTCCGGGCAGTGCGTACATGGGCGAGACCAGCGCCTTGTTTTCGCTGTAGAGTTGATTCGGAAGATCCTTTTGGGCCTCCCGGAACTTGTTCGGTTCCGAAGCAGCCTCGGAAGGCTTTTTGGGCGCGTTACGGCTTTTGAGCGGGATGGAATCCGGTTCAGGCTCTTTGATTGCGGGTTTTGGTTTGGCCTTGACGGGCGGCTCGGGAACCCGCGACTCGCTATTGCTCGCCACGGGATTGATGGGCCCGCTGCGCGCGGGCAGCGGTATTTTGGAGACGGCGGTGACGGCCACGGAGCCGAACCTTCCCCCGTTGAAATCGCCGAACTGCGTCTTGGGACGGCCTCCCGCCCAAAAGTTGAACCCCGCCACGGACGCCACAATCAGAAGATGAAGGGCAAGCGAACCAAAGAACCATTTCCCAAGCGGATCCGGCCGCTCGAAAATATCGGCATGCGCGCTCATCTCCGGCCCTGAGCCCTGGTGTCTTCGGGCTGTGTCACCACATTGACTTGGAAACCGGCGGCGCCCAAGGTCGCGAGCACCTGAGCGATGGGCTGAAACACCGTGTCCTTATCGGCGCGCACATAGACTGCCTTGGCCTTGCTGCCGAAGCGCTTTTGTATAGCAGCGGCCAGCTCGTTGATGTTTATGGGGTCTTTGTCCAGGTAGGTGTCGCCTTCTTTGGTCAGGTTGATGACCGGCAACTCCTGGGCGGTATCGCGCACTGCTCGAACCTTGGGGACATCGATCTGGATACCGAACTCCATCACATGGGCGGTGAGCATGAAAATGATCAGCAGCACCAGGACGACATCGACAAAAGGCGTGACGTTAATTTCCGAGAGAGTTCCCGAGGTGCGCCGCCTGGAGCTGAAGCCGCCGCCATTAGTGGAGAACGCCATTCAATCCCCGAAATTGCGCTCGGCCAGGTTCAGAAATTCGAGAGAGAAATCGTCCATTCGAGCGGCGATCTGGCGAATGGATTGGCCGAGCTGGTTGTAGAAGATGTTCGCCGGAATGGCTGCAAACAGGCCGAAGGCGGTAGCGATCAGCGCCCCGGAAATGCCGGGCGCGACGGTACGCAGGCTGGTGCTGCCCTCCTGCGCGAGATCTTGAAAGGCCCGGATGATTCCCCAAACCGTGCCGAACAGGCCGATGAAGGGGGTCACCGAGGCGGTAGTCGCGAGCCATTGCATGTTGCGCTCGAGCTTGGCAAGCTCCTCGCTGACGCCCAACTGTAAGGTGCGCTCGACCGCGGCCCGGTTGGTCACAGCACCTCGTTTTTTTACCTGGCGCTCTACCTCTTCGTACCCGAAATCGAAAACACCGACCAGGGGAGATGGTCGAAACTGCTCACTGGCCACCACGGCGCCTTCGAGGCCGTTAGCCTTGCGAAACGCGCGCAGAAAGCGGGCATTGGTCTGCCGGGCGCTGCGCAGCGCGCTCCATTTGGCGAAGATCACAGTCCAGGAAAAAAGCGAGAAGCAGATCAGAATGCCCACGACCGCCCCCTCCAGCGCATCCGTGCGCTGCACCATTTCCAATAAATTTACCTGGAGTAGGAGGGCGAGGGGAGTCTCGAATGTCAATTCGTCTCCTTGTCCAAATCTATCATATAGACGGCGGAGGGCACTCGAAAGACTACGCTAAAACGCGGGTGGTTCCGTACCACAGTTGGGGGCATCTATAAACCGCTTTACGCATGCGCCGCGCGACGCCGCCACTGCTTCGGTCCGTTATAATCGCCTCAGAATGCTTCTCGAGTTGGTCGTGGAGAACTACGCGGTCATCGAGCGTGCGCGCGTTCGTTTTCATCCGGGGCTGAATCTCCTCACAGGCGAGACCGGCAGCGGTAAATCCATCGTCGTAGATGCATTGGGCCTCCTGTTGGGCGCGCGTGCCTCGGGAGAAGCGGTGCGAAGCGGCGCGGTACGATCCAGAGTCGCGGGAATCTTCGATGTGCGGGAAGTTGCCGCCGTCCGGCCGCTGCTCGACCAAGCCGGTATTGAGCCCGATGAGGGCGAGTTACTGGTCGAGCGGGAGGTACTGGCCGAAGGAAAATCGCGCGCATTTATCGGCAGCCGGCCTGTGGCAGTGTCGCTACTGAGAGAATTGGCGCCATTCCTCGCTGATATTCACGGTCAGCATGACCAGCAACTTCTCTTTCACAGCGACACCCAGCGCGAGATGCTCGATGGCTTCGCGCGATGCGAAGAACTGAGAGCCGAAGTCGCAGCGGCATTTGAACGATGGCGGGGCGCGGTGGAAGAACTGGAGGTACTGGAGCGCTCCGAGCAGGAGAAGATCCGGCTGGCCGACCTGCTGCACTATCAACGCAACGAAATTGAGGCCGCCGATCTCTCGCCCGGCGAAGATGCGGCCCTCGAAAACGAACGGCGCGTCCTGCTGAATGTGCAGCGCCTTCAGGAATTGGCGGGCGCGGCGTACGCAGCCGCTTACGACAGTCCTGATTCGGCGCTAAGCTTGACCCGCACCGCGTCCAAACGCGCGGAAGAGGTGTGCCGGATCGACCCCAATTTAGAACCGGCTCTCTTACAACTGGGAGCCGCAGCAATCGCGCTCGATGAGGCTTCCTATGCGCTTCGCGACTATTTGGGGCGGCTCGAACCGAATCCCGCCCGCCTGGAGGAGATCGAAGCACGGCTGGCCGCGATGGACCGGTTAAAACGCAAGTATGGCCAGTCAGTCGAGGAGATCTTGAGTTTTCTCGAACAGGTCCGCGCACAGATCTCTACCGTAGAGAACGCGGGCGAGCGAGCGCAGGAACTGCGGCGTTTGCAGGCGGGCTACGCGGCCGAATACGAGAAGCTGGCCGGGGAACTGCACCATGTGCGAATCGCGGCGGTGCGCAAGCTGCAAAAACGCGTGGAAGCGGAGTTGGCCCACCTTGCCATGGAGCGCACTGCATTTCGCGTCGAAATCACTGCCGCGAATTGGGCGAGCCACGGAGCCCACGCAATTCAGTTTCTGGTGTCGGCCAACCCGGGGGAGCCGCCGCGCGCGCTCGAAAAAGTGGCCTCGGGCGGCGAGCTTTCCCGCATCGCGCTGGCACTCAAAACTTGCCTAAGCGCGCCAAAGACGGACCGGATGCGCACACTGGTATTCGACGAAGTGGATGCGGGCGTGGGCGGTGGTGCGGCAGAAGGGATCGGCCGGCGTCTGAAGCGGCTGGCGGGAGCCGATCAGGTGCTTTGCGTCACCCACCTACCGCAGATCGCATCCTTTGCCGACCACCACTATGTGGTCAAAAAGCGTCATACCGGCGGGCGGACTGTGGCCGAGGTGGAAGAACTGGACAACGAAGGCCGCACTCGAGAGATCGGCCGCATGTTATCCGGCCAACAGCTGACTCCGGAAGCGCTCAAACATGCCGAGCAGCTCATTCGGATGAGCTTGAATTAGCAAAGCGCGTCGGGTGTGATCATTGGGACTCTTCGCCGGCCTGGGCGGCTGCGCGTTTAGTCCCAAGGTGCGGCGATCACGCGGCGGCACTTCGCGCAGTGGTAATGGCCGTGAATGGGCCACGTGGCGCCCCGGTGCATCAATGTGCACCAAAAGTCGCTGATTCGCGTGAACTGCTTCCTTACTTCACTCATACTCCCTGCCTCTTTACTGGATTAGATGCTGCGAACCAGATTGGAGTTTCGGAACCGCATCGAGCGGGCCTTCCGAATGTGATACGAGTGAGGTCTGGTTACGGATTTCTCGAGAGACGTGGGGCCTTACACATCCAGATTCTTCACCTCGAGGGCGTTCTCTTCGATGAACTTGCGCCGGCTCTCGACATCTTCACCCATCAGGGTCGAAAAAATCTCCTCGCTTTCCACCGCGTCCTCTAACCGCACCTGCAGCAGCGTGCGCTTTTCGGGGTTCATGGTAGTCTCAGCGAGTTGCTCGGCGTTCATTTCACCCAGGCCTTTGTAGCGCTGCACCGAAGCGTCCTTCTTGCCCTCGTTCTTGATGTACTCGAGCAGGCCGTTCCAGTCGGGCTGGGCTTCGCGGTGGTCGTTCTTCACCACCGCGAAGGGCGGGTAGTTGTGGCGGGCAATGGTCCGGGCAAGCGCGCGGAAACGCCGGTATTCGGGTTGCGCCGCGAGCGCCATGCCGATGCTTCGCTCCGCGTTGGTCGAATCGTGGTACACCACCTCGTATGCGGAATGTTCTTCATCCCGCCGCAGCTCCGGATTCAGATTCAGATTTTTCAGCGCGTCGAAAACCGGCCGCAGGTTTGCTTCCTCCTGGAACTCGCCCTTGTTGTCTACATGGAACTCTACATTGCCCAGCACTTCCACCACACGCGGATCGCGAAGCTTGCGCTCCACTTTGTGGAAGATCTGCTCGAACTCATCCAGACTCAGCAGGAAATTGCGCAACTCGGCGCCTTCGAGCATGCCGCCGGAACCGTTGCTCTTGCCGTTGGCGCGAGTCTCCACCGAGAGATTCTCGGTGGCGCGCCGCATGATCTCCTTGGCGAACTCCTTTTCGTCTTTGATGTACTTCTCGCTCTTGCCCTTCTTGATGCGATAGAGCGGCGGCTGGGCGATGTACACACGGCCGCGCATGATCAGCTCATTCATGTGGCGGAAGAAAAACGTCAACAGCAGCGTGCGGATATGGGAGCCGTCCACGTCCGCATCCGTCATGATGATGATTTTGCCGTAGCGCAGGCGGGCCACATCGAAATCGTCTTTGCCGATGCCGGTGCCTAGAGCGGTGATCATGGCCCGGATCTCCTCGTGGCCCAGCATCTTGTCGTAGCGCGCCTTCTCTACGTTGAGGATTTTACCCTTGAGCGGAAGGATGGCTTGAAACCGGCGATCGCGCCCCTGTTTGGCGGTGCCGCCGGCCGATTCGCCCTCGACCAGAAACAGCTCGCACCGTTCCGGATCCTTCTCCTGGCAGTCAGCCAGCTTGCCCGGCAGACCGCCGGAATCGAGCGCTCCTTTGCGCCGCGTCAGGTCGCGGGCCTTACGGGCCGCTTCGCGCGCGCGCGCCGCCTCGATCGCCTTGCCGACAATCTTCCGGCCGATCGCCGAATTCTTCTCGAAATACTCGCCCAGCTTCTCGTTGACGAACTGGGTCATGTAGCCGGCGATGTCGCTGTTCAGCTTGCCTTTGGTCTGCCCTTCAAACTGCGGCTGCGGCACCTTCACGCTCACTACCGCGGTCAATCCCTCGCGAACATCGTCCCCGGTAAGATTCTCCTTCACATCCTTGAACAGCCCGGCCTGCTGGCCGAAGGCGTTGATCGTTCGGGTGAGCGCGGTGCGAAACCCGGTCAGGTGCGTGCCGCCATCCACAGTATTGATGTTGTTCGCAAAGCTGAACAGGTTCTCCGAGTAGCCGTCGTTATACTGCAGCGCTACCTCCATCGTGAGCACGCCCGCGTTGGGCAGTTCCCGGTCGGCTTCGAAGTGAATCGGCTTTTCGTGCAGCACCGATTTGCCGCGATTCAAATGTCTGATGAACTCTGCGATGCCGCCCGTATAGAGAAACTCCGTCGTTTTCTCCGGATCCACTCGCTCATCGGTGAGGATGATCTTCAGGCCCTTGTTCAAAAACGCCAACTCGCGCAGGCGCTGCGCCAGCGTGTCGTAGTTGAACGTGGTCATCTCCATGATGGAAGGATCGGGCTTGAAAGTGACGCGCGTGCCCGTTTTCCGCCCGGCCTTTCCCATCTTGGTAAGGGGTCCCTTAGGAATGCCGCAGGCGTATTCCTGCTGCCACGTATAACTCGGGCCGCTATCGCCCTCCGGACGCCAGATCTCCAGCTCCAACCGCTCCGACAGAGCGTTCACGCAGCTCACTCCAACGCCATGCAGTCCGCCCGAGACCTTGTAGCTCTTCGAATCGAACTTTCCTCCGGCATGCAGCTTGGTCATCACGACCTCCGCCGCCGAAACGCCTTCTTCATGCATTCCAACCGGAATGCCGCGTCCGTTATCGACCACAGTGACCGAGTTGTCGTCGTGAATCGTTACGCTGACTTCAGTGGCATAACCAGCCAAAGCCTCATCTACCGAGTTGTCGACAACCTCGTAGACAAGGTGATGCAGGCCCATCTCTCCGGTGGAGCCTATGTACATCGCCGGCCGCAAACGCACCGCTTCCAGGCCCTCCAGCACTTTGATACTGCTGGAGTCATAAACCTCGTTCGAGCCCGTATTCAAACCATTCGACATCTTTTGATCCGATTCTCCCCGGCCAGGATTTACGTCATCAGGCATATTTGGTTCCGATTTCAAATTCTCATGGGCATTACGACGTAGCGGTATTGATCGTCTATGCTCTCGCCCGCCGGGCGCATTTCGCCCGCGCTCTTCTGATCCTTGAGTTCGAAGGCGACGCGTTCCTGTGGAATCGCGCGCAAAAAGTCCAGTAGGTATTGCGCGTTGAATCCGATCTCGAGGTCGGGCCCCTGATACTCGCTCGGCACGCTCTCCTCGCTTTCGCCCATCTCGATCGAGGAGGAAAAGACGCGTACCTCGCCGTTGCTGAAGGCCACCCGGATGGCCCGCGACCGTTCGTCGGCAAACTGCGCCACTCTCTCAATGGCCGCGCGGATCTCATCTTTTTGCAGTTGCGCGAGCAGAGAATGATCCTTAGGCAGCACTTTTTCGTAATCCGGGAAATTGCCGGTTAGCTTGCGTGTGATCAGCAACCGATGGCCGACCTGAAAGAATAAGTGATTCTCATCCCCGGCGAAGATCGCTTTTGCTTCCGTCCCGCCCTCATCGGCCAGCTTAACCAGCTCGCCCATGGCTTTCTTGGGAATCAACGCGCGGAACTGTCTCTCGACGTATCCGCCCTCGGCCGAAGGCGCCTGCACATACGCCAGCCTGTGACCGTCCGTGGCCACCATGGTCAGACCTTCGGGACGCATCACCAGCAGCGCGCCGTTCAAAGTAAAACGCGACTCCTCCATGGAGATCGCAAATGCCGTGCGCGCGATCATCGAAGCCAAAAGACGCACTGGAATTTCGGCCATCGCATCGGGCATTTCCGGCAGCTCGGGAAAACTCTCGCGCGACATCCCAGCGATTTTGGTTCGCGACCGACCGCAGGTGATACTCGCCCAATGGTTGTCGAGAAACTTCATATTGATGTCCGCGTCGGGCAGCAGCCGCACGAAATCGAGAAGCTTGCGCGCCGGCACCGTGCCTGAACCTTCCTTCTTCACACGCGCGGGGCATGAACACCGAATTCCCAATTCCAGATCCGTCGCGGTCAGCGTAATTCGATCACCGGCAGCTTCGAGCAGCACGTTCGACAGAATCGGAATCGTGGTTTTCTTTTCCACCACCCCCTGCGAGAGGCTGAGCTCGCGTGTCAGTTCCGTTTTGCTGACGGTGAATTCCATCGGCGCTAACTCCTATTCCTGGAGCCTGTAAAGAACACAATATAAATACCGTGTTTATCAGGCCTGTGCAAACTGTCGAAGTGCACCTAAATTATACTAAATTCAACTACTTTTCGCTACGTCAGACTGCGGAGAACCGGTGCGTAAAAACCGGAAAATCGACGCGTCCAGAGCTTTTGCACAGATTTCCTGAGAGGGTTTTAATGGCCGGCTGTGGAAAGGCCGGAAAACCTCATTGCAATGAGTCCATTAGGATGTGGAGCAATCTGTTGAGTTCCGGTTCGGTCTTGCGCATCCGCTCAATTTTTTGGATGGAGTGGATGACGGTCGTGTGGTGTTTGCCGCCGAAGGCGCGCCCGATTTCGGGCAGGGAAGCGTTCGTCAATTCCTTGACGAGATACATGGCTACCTGCCGCGGGTAGACCACTTTCTTGGTATTGCTCTTCTCTTTGAGCTGTGCCTGGCGGATCTGAAAGCGTTCGGCCACGGCCTTCTGAATGGCATCAATGCTTACGCGCCGCTCCTGCAACTGCACCAGATTGCGGAGCACCTGCTGCGTCATCTGCAGATTGATGGGCACGCTCGTCAATGACGAATACGCCATCAGTTTAATCAGCGCGCCTTCGAGTTCCCGAACGTTGTGTTTGGTCTTAGAGGCGAGGAAAGAACGGACGTCATCGGGCAGCAGGACCCCTTGCGCTTCGGCCTTCTTGTCCAGAATAGCCATTTTGGTTTCGAGATCCGGCGGCTGAATATCCGCGATCAGTCCCCATTCAAACCGCGACCGGAGACGTTCCACCAGGCCCGGGATCTCTTTGGGAGGCGCGTCACTCGAGATCACGATCTGCTTTTGATGATCGTGCAGCTCGTTGAAGGTATGAAAGAACTCTTCCTGCGTGCGCTCTTTGCTGCCGATAATCTGAATGTCGTCGATCAGCAGAGCGTCGGCTTCGCGGTAGCGATGATGGAAATGGTGCATTCTGTCAGTGCGAATCGAACTGACCATCTCGTTGACGAAGCGTTCGCTCGAGGTGTAAACCACGCGCATCGTCACGAAATTCTGCATCAACGCGCGGCCGATGGCATGCATCAGGTGAGTCTTGCCCATGCCCACTCCGCCATAAATGAACAGCGGGTTATAGCTTCGGGAAGGGGTTGTAGCCACCGAACGCGCGGCGGCATGCGCGAACTGGTTGCAGGAACCCACGACGAACGAGTCGAAGGTAAACTTCGGGTTCAATTGACCGGCGGGGGAATCGCTTTCCGGGGCGCTCTCCGGGCTCGACGTGGGCGCGGGTGCGGCGCCGTCCATCGTGCTCTCATACACCACCCTATGGATCGGTAATCGCAGTTCCCGGATCGCTTCCGCCACCAGAATCTGGTATTCACTCTCGAGCCAGAGCCGCGTCTCGCGGTCGGGCACGGAAACTACTAAGCTGTTCCCGTCCAGGGCCCGAAACTTTGCCGTCCGAAGCCAATTTTCGTAACTTTCCGCGCTGATTCTGGGCTGCAGGTAATTGCGAATCTGATCCCAATAGTTCATCGTTTAGACACACTACTGGCACCCCCGTTCCCTTACTGGTAGGATCGCGCGGTGCGCAATTTCGGCGAATAGCAAGCCGGCCGGATTCACCCTCTCGGCCAGCCGGATTGTAGTCTAGCACAGCGGCGCGGTCTTGCCGCAACAATATAAGTGAAACACCTTCAATGATTTAACTCAAACGTTTGACACCCCGAATGTTTCTGGTACAGAATAAAAGTCTCTCTCGGGCGGGAGTAACTCAGCTGGTAGAGTGCGACCTTGCCAAGGTCGATGTCGCGGGTTCGAATCCCGTCTCCCGCTCCAAATTCCCGATTCCTCTCCCGGCTCTTTCGGCATCGCTGTTACAATCTCAACAATGCAAGGTAACCCAACTGTGATCGCCGCGTTAAACGAGGCGTTAAAAGAGGAACTGACCGCAATCAACCAGTATTTCCTGCATGCGGAGATGTGCGAGAACTGGCACTACAGTAAGCTCGGTGACTTCATTCGCAAACAGTCGATCGATGAAATGCGGCATGCCGAGTCGCTCATCGAGCGAATCCTGTTTCTAGACGGTACGCCGAACCTGACCGAGTTGATGCGTCTGAATGTCGGGCAGAACGTGAAAGAGCAACTGGAGAGTGATTACAAGCTCGAAGTCAGCGCGGTGGGCATGTACAACCGGCTGATCAGTGTTGCCCGCGACAATCATGACAACGCCTCGCGGGAGCTTCTCGAGAAGCTCTTGAGAGACGAGGAAGAGCACGTAGACTGGCTCGAGGCACAGCTACATCAGATTCGAGAGATTGGCTACGAACGCTACCTTTCCCAGCAGATCCGCGACGAAAAAGAATGACGTGGTTCCCGTTCTCGAACTGCGAAACCTGACAAAACAGTATCCCGGTCATTGCGCCGTAGATGGGGTGACGTTCGCACTCGAGGGCGGCAGTTTTTTTTCCCTGCTTGGACCTTCCGGCTGTGGGAAGACTACGACCTTGCGGCTGATCGGCGGTTTTGAGGAGCCGACCGCTGGGGAAGTTCTTTTGCAAGGCCGTCCGGTGAACGGTCTCAAACCCTATGAACGTAACGTCAGCACCGTATTTCAAAGCTACGCCCTGTTTCCTCATCTGAGCGCGTGGGAAAACATTGCTTTCGGTCTGAAGCGGCGGAAGATCAAGGCTGCCGAGATTGCACGCCGCGTCGCTCGGAT
This sequence comes from Terriglobia bacterium, assembly GCA_019242155.1. Taxonomy (GTDB): domain Bacteria; phylum Acidobacteriota; class Terriglobia; order Bryobacterales; family Bryobacteraceae; genus PSRJ01. The sequence goes on from JAFAWA010000038.1 coordinate 11,326, forward strand.
GCTCGACTTGGTAAGTCTGGCCGGCAAGGAGTCGCGGCGCCCGTCGCAGCTCTCGGGCGGGGAACGCCAGCGAGTGGCCCTGGCCAGATCGCTCGTTCTCGAGCCCGATGTACTTCTTCTCGATGAGCCCTTGGCTGCTCTCGATCCTAAGCTTCGCCGGCAGATGCGCCTCGAATTGAAGGCCATGCAGCGGCGCGTCGGCGTCACGTTCCTGCTCGTTACGCATGATCAGGAAGAGGCGCTTGCGCTCTCGGACCGGCTGGCCGTAATGAATCGCGGCCGGATCGAACAGATCGGATCCCCCGAAGAGGTCTACCTGAAGCCCACGAGCCGGTTTGCGGCCGGTTTTCTGGGCGAGGTCAATTGGATCGCGGGCATCGGGGTGCGGCCCGAGTCGACCCGTGTCAGCTATGAGCCGGACCCCGATCCGTCCCGCTCGCGTCCGGCTCAGGTCACTGAGACGGTGTTCCTGGGGGATTGCGTGCGGGTTCTCACCAAGCTCTCGACCGGCGAAGAGGCTGTGGCCCAGATCCCGTGCCCACAGGTCCGGTTTGCGGCCGGGGAAGCCGTATACGTTTCCTGGCACGCTACTGCCGAGATGAAGTTACCTGATCTGTAAAGTCGCTTGTGCCTAGAAGGCACCTTCGTCTGCCGAGGGTCCGTAAATCGAAGGCACCGCGACGTCATTCAGACGCAAATAGACGCCCAGCTGGGCGCGATGGTGGACCGTGTGGCTCATCACAAAGCTTCGGATCACCGCCACCCGCGGCATGCTGAGCACAGGCTTTCCTCCCATGAGAAGCGTCCACGTTTTCAAGAGGTGTTCATCGCTCGCGCCTGCCAAAGCAGCTCGTGCTTTGGTAACGTTTTCGTCGAATTTTTCGAGCAGTTCCTTTTGCGTACTTGCCATTGGCGGCGGCTGGGGCGGGGGTCCACCGGGAGGCGCGAGGTCGAGCGAATCCTTCTCGATAGTCTCCGACGTCCAGGTCGGCAGCATGGCTAAATGCGTTGACAGTTGAGCAAAGGAGAAAGACTTCGCATGGGGTTTCCAGCTCATTTTGTCGTCGGGAACACGCTCCAGAGTTTTCCTGGTGTTCGCCATTTCATGATCAAACTCGGGGAGAAGAGTTTCGGTAATGGTCAAGGGAAGCTCCGTTAATAATCACGTCTTGATTTCGCCTACTTCAAAATTTGAAACAGGTTGGAGTAGTCATCGGTCCAAAGCCGGATCTTGCGCGCGGTAGCGATGTCGGAGGAGTGGCCCTGGATGGCTGGGCTGAACGGACTTTGGGGTGAGCGGATCAGGACCCAGGTGGTGCCGAACAGGTCCTGAGTATCATCGTCTTCCGTCTCGATTATCCGCCCGATCTTTCCTGTCACGGCGGCCTCGCCCGCGAGCACCGGCTTGAGGTCGAGGTAACGATTTGAAATGTGCACCGCTAAGAATCCATCCGGCTTCAGATGCCGAAAGTAGAGCTGCATCGCCTCGCGTGTAAGCAGGTGGACTGGGATCGCATCACTCGAAAATGCGTCTACCACCAGCACGTCGAAATTCTCGGGCTGCTCACGCTCGAGCGACAGCCGGGCGTCTCCCATAGCGATATCGACCTTCGCTTTCGAATCCGGTACGTAGTAAAACTGCGTGCGCGTAATGATGGGAACCAGCGGATTGATTTCGTAAAAGCGGACGTAATCGCCGGCCCTGCCAAAAGCGGCCATCGTCCCGGTGCCCAGACCGATCACTCCCAGCCGGATCGGGCCTTTGCTCTGGCGGTCGTGCACGGCGAGCGCGACTCCCGTATCGCCGCCGTAGTAGGTGATCGGAAGGTCCCTTTTGGCGAGGCTGAGGTACTCTTCGCCGTGATTGATCGTGCCGTGAATTAAGGTTCGTATCGTGCCCTGTGTCGTCTGCGCGCCGGAATCCTTCACCCGCAGACCGCCATAGAAATTCCGGACCATCAGCCTGGCGCCCCGGTCGGTTTCGCGAAGCTGCATTCCCAGGTACACCGCGAGTGCGATGGCTAGTGCGGCAGCCACCAGCGGCGCGGGCTGGCGCCAGTGGCGGAACCATCTCGCCTGCGCATCCTGCTTCAGCGCCACGATTACCATGAAGGCCGTTGCCACGAGCCCGAGCGGCAGCTCATAGAAGCCGTTGAACACATGCGGCGCGACCAGCCCCACCAGCAGACCGCCCATGGCTCCACCTACGGAAACCATTAAATAAAACTGCGTCAGATACCGTGGATGGGGCTTCATCGCGGCCAGTTCCCCGTGGCAAACCATGCAACTCGTAAAGAGGCCCAGGCTGAAAAGAACGACCAGAATCTTGATGCTGACGTTGCCTTCCAGGTCGCCCCCCATCGCATAAGCCATCGAGCCCAAGGCGACTGCCAGCAACTGAAGATAAGGATTGCGGCGGTACCACCCGCTGCCCTCAAAGCAGAGAATGAACGTGAGCAGGTAGACGCTCAAGGGCAGAACCCACAGAAACGGGATGGCCGCAATGTTCTGCGACATGTGGTTCGTGACGGCCAGCAGCAACGTTGACGCGCAGGCGGCCAGGCCCATCCACGTCAAATATTGCGAGGCGGGGGGCCTTTCGGCTCTTTCGACTTCCTGAGGCGTTTCCAGGATGAAAGAAGTAGTCGACCGCCACGCGGTGAAGGCGCACAACGCGATAAAGCAGCCGTAGGCGATCGACCACATGGTGGCCTGCTGCCGTGTAGTGAATACGGGCTCGAAAAGAAACGGGTAGCTGATGAGGGCGAACATCGAACCGGCGTTCGAAATCGCAAAGAGCCTATAGGGCACCGCGCCTTTGTGGCTGCGCGCATACCAGGCCTGCAGCAGAGGGCCGGTGGTGGATAGGAGAAAGTAGGGAAGGCCGACTGTGAGCGCCAGAAGCCCCAGGATGCCCCAGATGGGATCGCCGCCTCCCGCCGGCTTCCATTCCGGCTTGGGCAGGATGGGCAGCGCCGCGAGGCTGAGCAGCAGCAGCCCGATGTGTACTACCGCCTGTACGCGGGGCCGCAGGTGCCTTATGACGGTGTGCGAATAAAGGTAACCGAGCACCAGCACGGTTTGGAAAAAAAGCATGCACGTGGTCCACACCGCGGCTGAACCGCCGAACCAAGGCAAAATGATTTTGGCGATCACCGGCTGCACCTGGAACAGCAGAAAAGCGCTCACCAGGATCGTCAGAGCGTAAATAACCATAGTCCTCACCGGCCCCCGGGCCCGAAACTCTACTTATAAGCGGCGACTCCCGTCACCTTCTCGCCGATTACCAGCGCGTGGATGTGATCCGTACCTTCGTAGGTCTTGACGGTTTCGAGGTTACAAAGGTGACGCATGATGGGGAATTCGTCCGTAATTCCGTTCGCGCCCAGCAGGTCGCGGCTAAGGCGAGCGCAATCGAGAGCCACGGCAACATTATTTCGCTTGAGCATGGAAACGTGCGCGGGCTCGAGTTTTCCGCCGTCCTTGAGACGCCCGGCATGGAGCGCCAGCAGCTGGGCCTTCGTAATCTCCGTAATCATCCAGGCCAATTTTTCCTGCACCAACTGGTGCGAAGCGATCGGCCGGTCGTCGAACTGTTTGCGGAGCACGGAATAGGAACGGGCCGTCTCATAGCAATCCATGGCAGCGCCCAGCACACCCCAGCCGATCCCATACCGCGCCTGCGAAAGACAACTCAAAGGCGCTTTCAGGCCCTGGGCTCCGGGCAGCATATCACTTTCCCGAACCCTGCAATCGGCTAATGAGAGGCTCGATGTCACCGATGCCCGCATCGACCACTTGCCGTGAATGTCCGAGGCCGTAAAACCGGGTGTGCCGCGCTCGACCAGAAATCCGCGGATGCCGTCCGGAGTTCTTGCCCAGACCACCGCCACGTCCGCGAGCGTGCCATTGGTGATCCAGGTCTTCTCGCCGTTAAGAACCCAGCAGGCGCCTTCTCTCTTTGCCGTCGTGCGCATAGCGGCGGGGTTTGATCCGAAATCCGGCTCGGTCAATCCAAAACATCCGACCGCATCGCCGCTTTGGAGCTTCGGCAGCCATTGCTCTTTCTGCTCCTCTGATCCGAAGCTATAGATCGGATACATCACGAGCGCGCCTTGAACCGAAACGAAGCTACGTAACCCGGAGTCGCCGCGTTCCAACTCTTGCATTACAAGCCCGTACTCGACGTTGCTCATTCCCGCGCATCCGTACCCTTCCAGATTGGCGCCGAGGAAACCCAGGGCCGCCATTTCCGGAATCAGTTCCTGTGGGAAGCGAGCCTCGCGGTAGCAATCGCGGATGAGGGGCAGCACGCGCTCGTCGGCAAAGCGCCGGGCCGTTTGGCGGACGAGAAGCTCCTCCTCGCGGAACAGTGAATCCACCGCGAAATAATCCACGCCCCGAAAAGCCATTTTGAATATTCTCCTATTTGACCACGAGCGAGGCGGGGGCGATTCCGCATGACGATGGCTGCACTTAACGGCGAGCTAAACCAATAGCGCGCAGGATCGCCGCTGGCACTTGCCCTCGGTTCGTGATATACCTACGTAACACGATCCCAAGGAGTTGAACATGCTTCGAAGAGTCGTGCCCTTTGTTCTTCTGCTGGCCGCCGCCGGGTTGGCCGAGACCGGCCGGCCGTCCGCCTGGCAGAACGATCTTACTCCGATTACTGCCGCAGATTGGAACTCCGAGTTCGCCGCACATCTGCTTGAACGCGCCGGTTTCGGCGGAACGCCGGAAGAGATCTCGGTTCTGGCAAAGATGACGCCCGCGCAAGCGATCGCGCGTATCGTGCGGTACCAGGGGACCGACGCGAGCGGGTTGCAGCCCTTCGAGCACTCTGGGATTCACGACCCCGGCCTAGAGCCTTTTCCCCCAAGCCGTCCCGCGGTTACGGATCAGGCTAAGGCTACCGGCGAGGCGCTCGGCATCAAGGTTAAGCCCGAAGGCAATCGCCGCCTGCAGCCGATTGTCGACAAGTTCTTCTACTGGCTCCGGGCGAGTGTGCTCGAGACCAACCGCGTGGCCTACTGGTGGGCGAATCGCATGCTGACGAGTCCGCGGCCGCTTCAGGAAAAGATGGCTCTCTTCTGGCACGGGCACTTCGCGGTGAATGAAGCAAAGGTGCGCGATTACCGCAAGCTGCTCGGCATGCTGGACCTCTTCCAAAAACAGGGCACCGGGAATTTTCGCGAGCTGATGATCGCGGTGGCGAAAGACCCGGCAATGCTCTCTTTTCTGGACGCCGGCGTCAATGTGAAGGGCGCAGCCAATGAGAATTTTGCCCGCGAAATCATGGAGCTGTTCACTATGGGCGTGGGCAACTACACCGAGAAGGACATCCGCGAGGCGGCGCGGGCGTTTACCGGCTGGAATTTCGTAGATCTGAAATTTGTGGTCAATCAGGACCAGCACGATGACGGGGAAAAGACTTTTCTCGGCAAGGCAGGCCGCTTCGACGGTGTGGACGTCGTCAACATCATCGTAGACCAGCCGGTTACCGCCGAGTTCATTGCGGGTAAGATCTACCGGTTCTTTGTCCGCGAGGATCTCTCACCTGAGCTTCGCAAGAAATTGGGTGCGGTCCTCCGTCAATCCAACTATGAGATAGCACCGCTGCTCGAAACTATCTTTTTGTCGCGTGATTTTTATTGCCCGGAGTCGGTCGGAACGCAGATCAAAAGTCCTGTGGAGCTTGCCGTTTCTACGTACCACAAGATGGGACTGACGAGCGTGCCGGGAGTGCCGGACTTCAACTCCGTCACAGGCGCGCTGGGCCAGCAGCTTTTTTCGCCGCCGACGGTGGCGGGTTGGGCCGGAGGCCGCAGTTGGATTACCCCTGGCCTGCTGCTCGAGCGCGGGAACTTCGGGCGCGACGTGCTATTCCCTGACATCAATTTTCTTCCGCCCGACCGGTACACCCGAAACGGAGAGATTCGCAGCGTTGCCGATCGCCTTCGGGAGGGTTTGGACATCACCGCCGCGACCAAGCCAGACAGCAAGAGCGGTGTAATGGCTGAATCCAACATGTTGGCCGACCGCGACGAGGACTTCAATACGCGCTACGGAAGCTTCCGCGGGTGGCAGATGGCAATTGAACGAGTGAAGGCGATTCCGCGGGACACGGCCCATCTCGACCTTTCGAATATGGTTGTCCGAGCCGACCTTAGAGACACCACCCAGGTGATTGACTATCTGGTTCATCGCTTCATGCGCGTTGCCCCGGGGGACGACGCGAGGCAGAAGATGATTGCGTTCCTGAACAAGGAACTGGGCACCTCGGACATTTCGAGAGCACAGACCTACATGGAAGACTCGCTGCGGCTGGTTCTCCATCTGATTATGAGCCAGCCCGAGTATCAACTCGGCTAGAGGGGGAGAAGCATGAAGAGACATCCTTCGCTCAGCAAAGTTAACCGGCGGGAGGTGTTGCGAGCCGGTTTGTCAGGAATCAGCGTGGTTGGAGGCACTGCCCTCCGATTGGGAGTGTTCGGGCGCGCGGCCGAAGCGCTTGCCGCGGACGCAGAATCGAACGGCAAGATCCTCGTCGTGCTGGAACTTTCCGGAGGCAACGACGGGTTGAATACGCTCGTGCCGTACGGCGACGATGCCTATTACAAACGCCGGCCCAATATCGGCATTCCGAAAAAAGGACTCCGGACCATTGACGACCACTTCGGCTTCAGCCGCGGCATGGTCGGCATGGAGCGGTTATATAAGGATGGCAGGCTGGGGATCATACACGGCTGCGGGTATGAGAATCCCTCGTTTTCACATTTCACCTCCATGGCATACTGGCAGACCGCGGCACCGAACAGCGGCGAACAGTACGGGTGGGTGGGCCGCCTGGCGGATGCGATGGCTCCGCAAGCGCCGCCGAACTACCTGGTGAACGTCGGCGCAAACCAGTCTTTGGCTGTTCGCAGCCGGCGCCATGTTCCGGTAGTTTTTGATGATCCCAACAAGTTTTCCCGGGAATCCTTCGCAGAGGAGCGCGACGTGCTTGCGTCTGCCGGCGCAAGCACTCAGGTAGAGAATCCTTCGCGCCGATTTCTTCTGGACATCGCGCAAAGCGCCAAGAGCGCGTCCACCTTGGTTCAGGAGGCCTGGGCCAAGTACCGTTCTCCGGTGGATTACGGCGTAGTTGGACTGGACTTGCCGAAGGTCGCCGCACTCATCGAAGCCGGCTTCCCCACCCGGCTTTATTACACTTCCTACCGCAACAACGCTTTTGACACGCACGTTTTCCAAAACGACGTGCACCAGCGGCTCCTGACCTATGCTTCCGATGCGGTGTCCGCGTTTCTGGTGGACTTGAAGCGAATCGGCCGCGCCGACGATGTCGCGGTGATGGTGTTCTCCGAATTTGGCCGGCGCGTACCCGAAAACGTCAGCCTGGGGACCGACCACGGCGCTGCGAATCTGATGTTCGTCGCCGGGAATAAAGTGAAGGGCGGCCAATACGGCCAAATCCCGAGTCTTACAAAGCTGGACGAGGGCGATAATCTGATCCACACCACCGATTTCCGTCGTGTGTACGCGACCATGATCTCGGGATGGCTAGGTTATAGAGATACGCGGATGTTACTCAACGGCGAGTTCGAGCCGTTTTCTATGTTTGCGTAGTCTCAGTTGCCGTACGGTCGTACATTTCCGCCATGGCGCGCAGGCGTTGGGCGAGATCTACAGTCAGCGCACCCTGCGGACAGCGCCATCGCCAGTTTCCGCCCGCCGTCGCCGGTGTATTCATACGCGCTTCGCTGCCCAGCCCTAGAATGTCCTGCAACGGCATGAGGACAAGATCGGCAACCGACATCATCAACATCCGAATCATCGCCCAGTTGATGTCGCAACCTTCGGTGGCCAGGTACGCCCGTGCGCGAGCTTTTTCGTCCTGAATATCTTTCGGTGTCCGCGTGCTGTCTCCGCCCTCACTGCGCCACCAACCGAGTACCGTGTCGTTGTCGTGGGTGCCGGTGTATGCGGCGAGATTACGAATGTAGTTGTGCGGCTTGAAAGTGCCTGCCTGCGGGTCGCTTCCAAAGGCGAACTGCAGAATGGCCATGCCCGGGAAGTCGAACTCATCCCGGAGCGCTTCCACTTCGGGCGTGATCACTCCCAGGTTTTCCGCGATAATCGGCAGCTGCCCCAGTTCCGCCCGAAGCAGACGGAAAAACGGCGCTCCCGGACCTTTCACCCACCGGCCATGCACCGCGGTCTTCTCTCCCGCAGGCACCTCCCAGTAGGCCTCGAAGCCGCGAAAGTGATCCAAACGCAGGAGTGAAAACTGCGTGAGCGCTGCGCGGAATCGATCGAGCCACCATGTGAAGCCGTGGGCTGCCATCCGGTCCCAATCGTAAATGGGGTTGCCCCACAATTGACCCGTGGCACTAAAGTAGTCGGGCGGCACTCCGGATACGACATCGTCGCGAAATAGATCGCGATGCGCCCATACGTCAGCACTATCGCGAGCGATGTAGATGGGTAGATCGCCCATAAGCCGGATGCCGAGCGTGCGGCAATGCGTCTTGAGGGAGTTCCACTGACGAAAGAATTCGAATTGCAGGAACGTGTGGTAGGCGATGTCTTCGTCCCGTGGTTTCGCGGAACGCCAGTCCCACCAGGGCGCGTTTCCCTGGCTCTCTTTGAGCGCCATGAACGTGGCGTAGTGGTCGAGCCAGGGGTGGTCCGCTCGCAAGAAGTTGGAATACTCGACCAGGTAATCGTCTTCGGCGGCATTCTTCGCGCTGCTGCGTTTCTGAAACCGTTCGAAGGCGCGCCGCAGCAGCTTCGTTTTCCAGGGAATCACCCGTTCGAATTCGACGCGGCGTTCGTCGAACAAGGGCGCCCCGCAGATCTCATCTTTTAGCAGGAGTCCTTGTTCCGCGAGCGAATCCAGGCTGAGGAGCATGGGATTGCCGGCAAATGCCGAAAGGAGCTGGTAAGGACTCTCGCCGTAGCCGACCGGTCCTACAGGCAGAACCTGCCAAACGTGTTGGCCCGCGGCCGCGAGCCAGTCGGCGAAGCGAAATGCTTCCGGACCTAGATCGCCGATCCCATAGCTACCCGGGAGTGAGGTGACGTGTAAAAGAACGCCGCTGGTTCGTCCGCAGTCCACTTCTCAATTTTGTGAGAATTCGTTTGGCGAACGCACTATATCACTTCCGGAATATGCGTGCAGTAGTACTGTTCTTAGCGATTCGTGTGGCGTTCGGCCAGGTGCCGGATCCTGCGTACGAACCACTGGCTCGCGCTTACGAAGCCTTGCGGACGCACGATTATGACAATGCGATTGCGTATTTCACCAAAGGCGCAGAGCTTGCACCCGGGCGCGCCTCAGTGCATAAAGATTTAGGGTATACCTACCTGAAAATCGGAGAAAACGAGCAGGCCCGCGATCAGTTCGGGGAGGCCATGCGGCTCGAACCGGAAGATGTGCAGGTGGCGATGGAGTACGCCTTCCTTTGCTACGAAACGAAAGAACAGGCGCAGGCCCGGCGCATCTTCGACCGTATACGAAAGACGGGCAACGAAGTCGCCGAGCGCGCCTTTCACAACATCGATGATCCGCTCGCGGCCGGTATTGCACGCTGGCAGGAGGCGATCGCGAAAGGCGGCGATAATTTCAGCGCGCATTACGAGCTGGCGACGTTGGCTGAACAGCGTGACGAGCTGGAGCTTGCCGCCGAACATTACGAGAAGGCATGGCGCATTTTGCCGGACCGCCGCTCGGTGCTGGTGGACCTGGGCCGCGTGTGGAAAGCGCTGAATCGAGTGGATCGGGCCAATATCGCGCTGCTGGCCGCTTCCCGCGGAGGCGAGCCGCGCGCGGCCGAAATGGCTCGTGAGCTGTTGCCCGACCGGTATCCGTATGTGTCGGAGTTTCGAGGAGCGCTGGAACTGGATCCAGGAAATATTGAGCTGCGGCGCGAATTGGCCTACCTGTTTCTACGCATGGAGCACCAGGCCGACGCGGAGCAGGAATTCACGGTGATCACCAAGTCTTCGCCGGAGGACCTGCTGTCAGCTACGCAGCTCGGATTCTTGCTGCTGGCGCGAGGTGACGCAAGTGGCGCCATGCCTCTGTTCGAGCGCGTGCTCGCCGGTCCGGACGAGGACCTGGCGAATCGCGTTCGGGCGGTGCTGCGAATGCCGCAGGTTTTGAAGTCGCGTCCGGAGAACCCGAAACCGGTGTCGATCGATGCGAAGGTGATGGCTCAGCGAAGCATGAAGGCCGGCTATATGAAGGATGCGCTCAAGTATCTGCAGATCGCGCATGAGATCGAGCCGGCGGATTTCGACGTAATGCTCCAGATGGGTTGGGCGTACAACATGCTGCACCAGGACGGGGAAGCGGTGCGCTGGTTCGATTTGGCGCGCCACAGTACGGACGAGAAGATCGCCGGCGAAGCAGGAAAGGCGTGGAAAAATCTCAGGTCCTCTTTGACCCGCTTCGAGACGACGGCCTGGGTCTACCCGATCTTCTCAACGCGCTGGCACGATGTGTTCGCATATGGCCAAGTCAAGACTGCGTATAAAGCGGGCCGGCGGCTGCGGCCCTACGTGAGTATGCGGTTCATCGGAGACACGAGAGTGACCATGGGCGGCGTGTCCCCTGAGTACCTTTCCGAAAGTTCGGTGATCGTGGGAGCGGGCATAGCCACCACGCCATGGCACGGCGTGACGGGCTGGGCGGAAGCGGGGTCGGCTATGAGTTATGTGACGGGTCATATGCTTCCGGACTATCGGGGCGGTGTTTCGATTGCGCGCAATTTTGGAAAGATCCTTGGGGCGGAGAGTCCCGGCCCGTTCGCGGCCTCGAACACAGATGGGGTATTCATCAGCCGCTTCGGAAACGACTTCCTCGTATATGAACAGATCCGCATGGGGTACAGCATGGGGCCGCAGGTATTGCGGGCGCAGCTCTACACCAATTTCAACATCACCGTGGATGCGCGGCGGCAGGGGTGGGCGAACTTCGTAGAGATGGGTCCGGGAATTCGGTTGCACCCGTCATTCATGCCCCCGTCGATGTATTTGCTGGTCGATTCGATGCGTGGATCGTATCTAATTCACGGCTCCATGCCGCAACCGCATTTTACGGACTTGAGAACGGGAATCTGGTATGCGTTTACTCGTTAGCCTGTTGTTGGCCGGAGCTGCATTAAGAGCCGCGGAAATGCCGTATTTCAGCGTCCTCGCGGATGATGCCGGAGCGTGGCCGGAGATTCTGTCGTCTATCGGGCTTCAGCAAAAGCCGGCCGGTCTTGCGCGCGTGTTCGTGGCTCGTTCCGGGTCGCCGGCTTCCAACGAGTGGACCGGCCGCGTCGAGAAAGGCGCGGTGTTGATCGTGGAGGGCGATTCGTCCCTCGCTGAGATGTTCGGCTTCCGGCGCGGAAAAGACAATGTTCGGGTATCCAGCTTAGTGGATGTGCACCTGCCCAAGCTGCCGATTATCTGGGAAAAGGGCCTGGAACTCCCAATTTTCGAATTGCCTGAAGGCGCGCGCGTATTCGCACGGGAACGATGGACGGGGGCGCCCATGGTGGCGGGCTTTCGCCGGGGAGCCGGGGCCGTGTTGTGGCTGGAAGTGCCACCGGGAGAGCACGGCTACGAACGCTTTCCTTACCTCTTGCAGGCTCTCGGGGACCTCGGCCTGGAGCCTCCGTTTCGCGGAAGCGGGCTCTGGGCGTTTTTTGACTCGGCTTATCGCTCGCGCGTGGACCTCGACTATTTTGTCGCTCGCTGGCGTCGGGCGGGCATCAGTGCGCTGCATGTAGCTGCCTGGCACTTCTATGAGACCAACCCGGAAGCCGACGCCTACCTGAAGAGATTGATTGAGGCCTGTCACCGCGAGGGCATTCTGGTGTACGCATGGCTCGAACTGCCGCATGTGAGCGAGCAGTTCTGGAGTGATCACCCGGAGTGGCGGGAAAAGACCGCGGTGCTTCAAGACGCTCAGTTGGATTGGCGCAAGTTGATGAATCTGACCAATCGCGACTGTTTTCGCGCCGTCTCTAGCGGGGTCGGGCAACTGCTGGACCGGTTCGACTGGGACGGGGTGAACCTCGCGGAACTCTATTTCGAATCTTTAGAAGGCATCGGAAACCCGTCGCGCTTTACGCCAATGAACGCGGATGTTCGAAAACTGTTCCAGGCGGAGCATGGATTCGACCCAATCGAGCTTTTCAGTAGCCGCCGCGATGCGGAATCGCAACGGATGTTCCTCGATTTTCGAAGCGAAATATCCGGCCGGATTCAAGAAGAGTGGCTCCGCCTTCTGGAGTCAAAGCGACAAGCAAAGCCATTTCTGGATCTGGTTCTGACTCATGTGGATGACCGTTTCGATAAAGGCATGCGCGATGCAATTGGCGCCGACGCAAGCCGGGTGCTGCCGCTGCTCGACCATCATAGTTTCACGTTTCTGATTGAAGACCCTGCGACCATTTGGAATTTGGGCCCGCAACGATACAGTGCGATTCGTGATGCTTACAAACCTTTAACGGCGCACGGAGAGAAATTGGCGATTGACCTGAATATCGTCGACCGGTATCAAAATGTCTACCCAACCAAACAGCAGACCGGAACCGAGTTGTTCGACCTGGTGCATCAAGCGGCTTCTCACTTCGAGCGGGTGGCGCTCTACTTTGAAAACTCTTTGCTGGCGCCGGACTTGAATCTGCTTTCCTCCGCTTCGGCCGCGGTGAGCCGCATAGAACCGTTAGGGCCGAAGACGATCATCGAATCCGCGGGCGGTGTCGGTCTTCCATGGAAAGGGCCTGCCATGCTTGATGGTCAGATCTGGCCGGCGGCGGACGATGAGACTATCTGGATTCCGGCCGGCGCGCATAGCATCGAAAAAGGTCAGACTTTCGCCGGCGTGCGGTTGCTCCGCTTGAACGGGGAGCTTCGGGCCGCTCGAGTGGTCGACGCGCATACCATCGAGTTCTCTTACCGGAGCGCAGGCCGGGCGATTGCAGTTCTGGACCGCGGACCTCGAAAGCTGCAGGTGGATGGTGAAGACGAGCCGATGGTTGCCGCCGGACCTGCCACTCTACTTCTGCCGCGTGGCCAACACGTAATCACAGTTACTGCCGAGTGACTTTGCCGCCCGGCTAAGCTAGGATTACGAGTGGCGATGACGGATGTGGCCGCACAGCCCGGCTTTCCGGAGATCCCCGATAAGCTCTACTTCAAGATCGGCGAGGTAAGCGAGATTCTCGGGGTGGAGCCGTATGTGTTGCGGTACTGGCAGACCGAATTCCCCCAACTGTCCCCGAAAAAGTCCGGTACCGGGCACCGGCTTTACCGCCGCAAGGATGTCGAGCTGCTACTTCGGATTAAAGAGCTTCTTTATGAGAAGCGCTTCACGATAGAAGGCGCGCGCCAAACATTGCAGAGTGAGGGGCGAGCCGCTTCTAAGCCCGCAGCTCGGGTCCAGCAATTACTGTTTTCCGACGATCCGTTACCCGAGATTCGCAGAGAATTGGCAGAAATTCTCGACTTACTCAAATAGCTTCGTCTCCCAGAATCGCTGCGTAAATGCGATTCAGGTCTTCGGACGAATAGTATTCAATCTCGATGCGGCCTTTGCGCTTCGCTTTCTCGATGATTCGCACTTTCGTTCCGAGCACGCGCTCCAGTTCTCGAATGGCGGCCTCAACATTTGGGTCGGCTTCGACCTCATCTACGTGCTTGGTCTTCCGGTCCTCCAGCATCCGTTGCGTGGTACGCTCCATTTGTCTGACGGACCAGCCTTGTGCCACGGCTCGCTCCGCAACTTCCCGCTGCAGATCCGGCGCGGGGAGAGATAGGAGACATCGGGCGTGTCCGGGCGACAGGCGGCGCTCCGCAACGAGCTGCTGAAGGTCTTGAGGAAGCTGAAGCAGGCGGACGGAGTTAACGATTGTGCTACGGTCCTTTCCCGTGCGTTGACCCACTTGCTCGGCGTCCATAGCGAGTTCTCGCATCATCTTTTCAAAGGCAATGGCTGTCTCGATCGCGTTGAGGTCTTCGCGCTGGATGTTCTCGATCAGCGTGATTTCGAGCAGGCGATCGTCTGGAATTTCGCGAATCACCGCCGGAACGTGCGAGACACCGGCAAGTCTGGCCGCCCGCCAGCGCCGTTCGCCCGCGACTAGCTGATAACGTTCGCCAGACCTGCGAACCACCAGAGGCTGAATGATGCCGTTTGCTCGAATCGATTGGGCTAATTCCTCCAGCTTCTCTGGGTGAAATAGACGCCGGGGCTGCAGCGGGTTCGGGTCGATCGAATCGGCGGGCAATGGAACCGCGGTATTTTGATTTGCATCTGCTGGCGGAGCCGAGGGCGGGCGAGTGGGAAGAAGCGCGCCCAGACCTTTACCGAGCACCTTGCGCGGGTTTTCGGCTTTGTTCATGGTCTAAAATCTCTTTTGCGAGTTTGATATAACTCTCCGCGCCACGGGAGCGCGGATCATAGCCCAGAATCGGTTTACCGAAGCTGGGCGCCTCCGCGAGCCGGACACTGCGAGGGATGACGGTTTGGAATACCTGTTTACCAAAGAATTCTCGGAGATCCGCCGCGACTTGCCTAGTGAGGTTGGTCCGGTCATCGAACATGGTCAGAAGAATTCCCTCGAGGCCTAAAGGGTGCCTAAAGGAATCACGAACTCGGTCGATAGTATCCATGAGCTCGGAGATCCCCTCCAGGGCGAAGAATTCGCACTGTATAGGCACCAAGACCGCATCTGCTGCAACTAGCGCGTTTAGAGTCAGGAGGTCGAGGGCGGGGGGGCAGTCTATTAGTATGTAGGCGAAACGGTTTCGGACTGTGGCGATCGCGGACTGTAGGCGGAATTCCCGGTTCGGTACGTCCACCAACTCTAGATTGGCGCCTACTAAGTTCTTGTCCGCTGGGATTATGCTTAGTCCTTCCAGACCAGTGGGGAACATAGCGTTCTCCGCAGGCACCCCGCCTAGTAGCACATGGTAAAGACTTGGTTTGCCGGGATCTTTGGTTACGCCCAGGCCGCTAGTTGCGTTGCCTTGCGGATCAGAGTCAATCAGGAGGATTTGGAGGTCGCTAGCAGCTAAAGAAGCTGCGAGGTTAATGGCCGTGGTGGTTTTACCGACCCCGCCCTTTTGATTGCTGACCGCGAGAACCCGCCCCAAGGGGTCATACTAACACGGTGATCGGAAATATGCGCCGCGCCTAGCCAGGCAGTTGCGCCGGAACCGCAGCAAGGCCTCGCTGCTATGGGTGGGGTCTCTATACCTGTTTCACGTGAAACCCTCTGTCCCACACTATGAGGTATCCGTCACGTCGTACCGCTAGTTTCACGTGAAACTCCGAGTCGCAAATATCGCCCTTGACCCGTTGGGAGCTTCAATATTTGCTTCCAAATGAAACCAAGCTCCTCCGGCGGCGCTTCCGCCCCAGTTAGCAGATCGGCACTGTTTGCGATTTTCTTTAGCACCGGAACGAGGTCACGATACGCTACCGCGCGCGACACCCCGTGATCAAACCACTCCTGAATTCTCTCTGCTCGCGCCGGCAGCACGATTACGTTCTCCATGTGCCTGGTTGCCTCGCGCAAGAAAACGGCTTTACGCCGATGTGACTCAACCAGAGTTACGGCGCAATCGGGGCGAAGGACAGCAACCGGAAAGCCTGGGAAGCCGGCGCCGGAACCAATATCCACGACCCGTAAAGGCCCTGGCGGTAGGTGCGCGGCCAGAAACAGCGATTCGAAGTAGTGGCGGTCGACCGCTTCCGTAACGGTGTGGAGCGAGGTTAGGTTTAGCACCGAGTTCCAACGTTTCAGCAGCTCATAATGTGCTTCGAGAGATCGGAACTGCTCCTCGGAAACGCGGACCAGTCCGGCCGTCTTCTGTTCGAGCAACTCACGAAACACGAGCCAAGCTCAGGTATACATCGAGAATTGCGATCGCTGCCGGAGTCACCCCGGGAATCCGAGAAGCTTGGCCTAGATTTAAGGGCCGAGTCGCTTCCAACTTCTGCTGCACCTCGCGAGACAAACCGGGAATGCCATCATACGAGAAGTCGCCGGGGATGCTCCGGCGTTCTGAATCCCTCAGCCGCTCGACCTGCCGCTCCTGCTGGCCTATATACCCGCTGTATTTGATTTCCGTTTCGACGGTCTGCAGCAATCCACGGGCTGGCTCGCCGCCTAAAACTTCGGACACCCATGGAGCGATGTCCCCAATACGAGATTCTGTCCGCTTCAACAGTTCTCCATACTTGTGGCGGCTTAAAGCGGCCTCGAGCCGTTTCCGCTGTTCTCGCTTGCGGGAGAAGAGCTCCCACCGGTGACTGTCGACTAGTCCGACCCGTCGGCCTAAGGGAGTCAAGCGCTCGTCGGCATTATCGATCCGAAGTCGCAACCGGAACTCGGCCCGGGAGGTGAACATTCGATATGGTTCGTCTGCGCCCTTGGTGATGAGGTCGTCGATTAGGATTCCGATATACCCTTCACTTCTAGAAATGACGAGCGGCTCACGGCCTGAAAGCCAGTTCGCAGCGTTTATCCCGGCGACTAGTCCTTGGCATGCCGCCTCCTCATACCCGGAAGTGCCGTTAATCTGTCCAGCGAGATATAATCCGCGCACGGCCTTCACGCGCAGCGTGTACTCGAGTTGCCGCGGATCGATAGCGTCGTACTCAATCGCATATCCGGGCCGGATCATCTCCGCCGACCCTAGGCCGGGTACGGATGCCAGCATCGCCGATTGCACATCAATTGGCATGCTTGTGGACATTCCGTTCACATACACTTCATTGGTATCCAGACCCTCAGGCTCTAGAAAAATCTGGTGACGGGGTTTGTCGGGAAACTTGAGAATCTTGTCTTCAATGGAAGGGCAGTACCTCGGCCCAATACCCTCGATTTGTCCGCTATAGAGGGGTGAGCGTGGGATCGCCTCGCGAAGGATTCGGCGAGTTTCCTCGGTCGTATAACCGATGTGGCACTCAATTTGAGAACGCGCGATTGCCTCCGTAAGGAACGAGAACGGCGTCGGCATAGAATCGCCGGGTTGCCGCTCGAACTGGGACCAATCTATGGTTCGGCCGTCCAGGCGGGGAGGCGTACCGGTCTTCAGGCGCGTCCAGTTCAGTCCGAGTGAGCGCAATTGATGGCCGAGCAACTCCGATGATGCTTCTCCGTTGCGCCCGCAGCTATATTGCATTTCCCCTACATGGGCCAGCCCGTTCAAGAAAGTTCCGGTCGTGACGATTACCGCGTCTGCCCCCACGAAACGGCCGTCCCGGAGATGGACTCCGGTAACGCGCCTAGGCGATTCCTCGAGCCCGATTCCGGCTACTTCGGCCTGCTTGATTCTCAGGTTCCGCTCCTGCTCGAGTACCTCACGCATTCGCATGCGGTACAGCTTCTTATCCATCTGTGCGCGCGGCGACCAGACGGCGGGTCCGCGGCTGGTGTTCAATAACCGGAACTGGATCCCAACGGAGTCCGCGATTTCGCCCATCAATCCGCCCAAAGCGTCGATCTCCCGCACCAGGTGGCCTTTCGCGATCCCGCCGATCGCAGGATTGCAGGACATTTGCGCGATCAGGTCGAGGTTCATGGTGACCATCGCGGTCTTCAGGCCCATGCGCGCGCAGGCCCTGGCTGCCTCGCAGCCCGCGTGACCAGCTCCAACTACAACGATGTCGAAGTTTTCCGGCATTCGCTATCATTGTAGCGGCCCATGAGAATCCTAGTGGTCGGTAGCGGCGGCCGGGAGCACGCGCTCGCTTGGAAGCTCTCTCAGTCACCGGGAGTCGAGTTGTTCGCGACCCCCGGCAATCCCGGAATCGCAACCATTGCCCGGATCTATCCCAGCGATTGCTCGCCGCTCCGAGTTGCCGAGGAGATCGGTGCGGATCTCACTGTGGTAGGCCCAGAGGTTCCTCTGGTTTCGGGAATTGTGGATGAGTTCCGGGCGCGCGGCCTTGCGATCGTCGGGCCGGTAAAAGAGGCCGCGAAATTAGAGGGCAGCAAGATCTACGCAAAGCACTTTTTCAGTCAGAGTAAAATACCCACGGCCGCTTTCACCGTAGCCCAAGACCCGCTGGAAGCCAGCCGCGCACTCGACCGGTTCCGCTTCCCCGTGGTCCTGAAAGCGGACGGTCTCGCCGCCGGCAAAGGTGTCGTGATCGCAGGCGACCATCAGGGGGCAAACGCCGCTCTCTCAGTTCTCCAAGGGCCTCTGGTTATTGAAGAATTCCTCGAAGGAGAGGAGGTCAGCTTCATCGCCCTGTGTGACGGCAAAACTGCCGTGCCGTTCGCGGCAACTCAGGATCACAAAGCGGTCTTCGACGGCGATCGCGGCCCAAACACCGGCGGCATGGGCGCATATTCGGACTCTAATATTCTCACCGAAAATCAGAGCCGTGAGATCCTGGATCGCGTGATTCTGCCGACAGTCGCAGCGACTGGATTCACAGGATTCTTGTATGCCGGCCTGATGATGACTCGAACCGGACCAAAAGTTCTCGAATTCAACGTTCGCCTGGGCGATCCGGAAACCCAAGCGCTCATGCACCGCATGGCCACGGATTTTGCCCCCGTACTCGTGGCCGCCGCTCACGGGGAACTGAATAACGTGAAGCTCGAATGGCGCGAGGGCCCCAGCGTCTGCGTGGTGCTCGCGTCCAGCGGCTACCCAGGCGCGTATGAGACTGGGAAACCGATCAGCGGCATCGAAACGGCTGAAGCTGAGGGCGCCATTGTGTTCCAAGCCGGCACGCGGCAGGGTCGACGGGGTCTCGAAACGGCAGGTGGACGGGTCCTCGGTGTTACGGCCGGCGGTTCGGACCTGCCCGCAGCCCTAGGTCGCGTGTACGCCGCTGTGCGTGCGATCCACTTTGAAGGTATGCACTACCGGACGGACATCGGAGCGAAGGGGCTTCGCCGGGCGCAGGCATCCACAAGCAGAGGTCGTGGGGAACCGTAGCGGGAGCATTGGTCCTGTATCCCGCCGAGTCCCTACATCGCAAAGGTCGTCTAAGCCGCAGGCAGACCCAAGAGCTCGTTAATTCGAACCAGCAGAGCCTCGGGCGTAAACGGTTTCAACAACACGCGGTCAGGAGATTGGCTGCGCAGGCTCACCGCCGCAATGCTTTCCGTGTATCCGGAGATGTAGAGGATCGTTAGCTTGGGTGCAACCCGTTCCAGCTCCGCACCCAGGTCCAGTCCGCTCATGCCCGGCATCATCATGTCGATGACTACGAGATCGATGGACGTCCGGTGGTCATGAAAGAGGGCGAGTGCCGGCTTCGCCTCGCCTGCCTCCAAGACATGGAAGCCGCGGCGCGCAAGGAGTTGGGAGATCGAGTTTCGCAAGGGGGCGTGATCCTCTACGAGTAGGATCGTTTGCTCTCCTGCGGTCATCTTTCCTCCCCGGGCAAAGCTTCGCGGCCGTCCCGACTAGGTGGTGACCGGACGGCCGGAAAATTCTCGGAGAGATGTCGCCTGAAATTTAGATCTCGAGCTTTCCCGTACTGTCTCCGAAACGCTCCTGCTCGACGCCTAATTTATCCAGCATAGCCAGAAGGAGGTTCGACATCGGCGTATGCTCAGGGAATTTCAGATGCCGCCCGCCCTTGAGTTGGCCCGCGGCGCCGCCGGCGAGCAGGACGGGTAGCGGGTCGTGATCGTGCTGATTTCCATTGCTCATGCCGCTACCGTAGAGAACCATAGAGTGGTCGAGCAAGGTTCCGTCCCCGTCAGGGGTGGCACGCAGCTTCTCGAGGAAGTAAGCGAGCATTTGGACGTGATACCGGTTAATCAGCGCAAACTTATCCATGCTGGCCAGCACGTTGGAATGGTGCGAGGCCACATGGAAACCGTCGCGCACACCGCTCGTCGGATAGACGGCCCCGCTGGTGTCGCGGGCGTACATCATGGTGGCGACCCTCGTGATTCCAGCTTTGAACGCGAGCACTTGCAGATCGAACATGATTTTGAAATGCTCGTCGAAGGATTCCGGCACTCCGACCGGAGACTCGGGAATCTGCAGGTCGGTTTTGGTCTGCCGTTCGGCTTTTTGGATGCGGCGTTCGATTTCACGAACGTCATCAAGATATTCGTTTAGGCGGGTGCGGTCAGCCGGGGCAAGATCCTTTTGCAAAGAAGCGATCTGGCCCATTACCGAATCGAGCATGCTGCGGCTTTCTTGTTTACGCGCGGCGCGGTCCTCATTGGTGCTGCCGTCGCCAAAAAGCTTCTCAAAGACAACTTGAGGATTGTTCTCCATCGGCAACGGGACAGTGGACGTCTTCCAAGAGATCGTGTTGGAGTAGGCGCAAGCGTAGCCCGAACCGCAGCTCAACGCTACATCTTCGATGGAAAGCTCGAGAGACGGCAGCGGCGTATCCTGGCCGATATGTTGCGCCGCGAGTTGATCCACGGTGACGCCGACATGGACGCTCTCTTTTTCCGGGTGCGACCCGCTGAGATAGACCGCGGCGGAGCGCGCGTGATCGGCGCCCGCATCGGAACCCACACCGCCCGCGAGCGGATGGGCGAGGTTCGAAATTATGTTGATACGTTCGCGGTACTTTTCGAGCGGAGTGAGAGTCTCGGTGAACTGGAATCCTGTGCCCTCCGCCTCCGGGGTCCACTTATACATCGTTGCGCCGTGCGGGACATAAATGCAGCTGAGACGGCTCTTGGCGTTAGCCGCGGTTTTGGCGAGCGGAGTCTGCGCCGGAACCATGGAATCCAGTAGCGGCAGCGATAACGAGACGCCCAAGCCGCGGAGGAGCGTGCGGCGGGATAGGTGCTTCTTGGAAATGAAGTTCATCTTGGGTCTCTCCTTACCGCCAGCTCACCGGCTGTCACCGGCGATTTTACTCTCATTTGAAACGGCGCACTCTTAACTATTCCGAGTATAAGCGATGAGAACCGATTCCCGTTCCGCGCGGCATCGCGCGTAATCGAACGAACCACCGGCATATCGTAATACTTCAAGCCCCGGCCCACTCCGTAGATCAGAAGCTTCTCAGTCAACGTGGAGACAAACAGATCCGAGCGGCTGAGTAATGCTTGCCGCAGGCTGGCGGGGCCGTCCAGCTTCGTGCCGTCCACCATTTCCCCCGATGCGTCAATCGGCGTGCCTCCGTCCGTCGCGCGCCATTTCCCGATCAGGTCGAAATTCTCCATCGAGAATCCTATGGGGTCCATGATCTTGTGGCATGCCGCGCAGACCGGATTTTGCCGGTGCTCTTCCAGCCTTTCGCGGACGGAAGTTGCCTGTTTGCTGCCTTCATTCTCTTTGAGCGGCGGCACGTTGGGAGGCGGCAGCGGCGGCGCCGTTCCCATTAGGTTTTCGAGAATCCACTTACCGCGCTGGACCGGCGAGGTCCGGTTCGCGACCGAAGTCACAAGTAGAATACTTCCCTGACCCAGCAGACCCCGCCGCGCGTCATCTTTGAGCGCGACGCGCCGGAAATTGCTCCCGAATACATTACGAATTCCGTAGTGACGCGCCAGAGTCTCGTCCACAAACGTGTAGTCGGCGGTCAGCAGATCGACCACATTGCGGTCTTCCTGGATTACGCTCCCGAAAAACAGCTCGGTTTCGCGCCGGAACGCCTGGCGGAGATTGTCATTGAACTCCTTCGATTCCGGCTTGGCGTTTCGAAGCTCCCGCAGATACAACCACTGATCGGCGAAGTCGGTTACGAGAGATTCGGAGCGGGCGTCCGACAGCATTCTCCGCACCTGATGTTCGAGCACCGCGGGCTCATGCAGTTTGCCTTGACTCGCCGCTTCGAGAAGCTCGTCGTCCGGTATGCTGCTCCAGAGAAAAAACGCGAGCCGCGAGGCCAGCTCGAGATCACTGATGCGGTATGGAGTTCCCGCCGTAACGTTTGAGGGCTCGCGCTCGAACCGAAACACAAATCGCGGATCGAACAGCACACGCGCGAGCGCCTTCTCAACTCCGGAATCGAAGCTGCCCTGGTTGCGCCCCGACTGATAAAAGCTCAGCAGGAGTTCCAGGTCCGCGTCCGTTACCGGTCGGCGGAAGGCACGCCGCGCTACTGTGGTCAGGATCTGTTTGGCGCAGGACGTCTCTTCACTTTCCGAGGCCGGCCGGCATACGAAGATGCGCCGCCGGCTGGGAGTGTCTCCCGGCCCTTTAGGATTTAGAGGCCCGGTGATAGCAACACTCTGTACGCCGGAGTTGTTGGCGTAGGTGCGCCATAGGTCGTCCGCACCCGGCGGATTTTTGCGAACGAAGGCCACGCCGATGGTTTGCGGGCCTGCAGGCACGGAAAGGCGAAGGTCCAGAGTTCCCCCGGCTTTGACCAGTTTGATGCGCTCACCGTTCAATGTGACTTCCAGATCCTCATCTTGGAACCCGGCGGCCCCAAGACCGATGGCGGCGGGCCTGGCACGAATCTTGAAGGAGTATTCGGCGTCGAGCGGGAACGTGTGGCGCACGAGCAAGCCACCGCGGGTCCCCAACGGCAATCCTTCGATGTGATCGGACTGAGAGAGATCGGAAGCCGCGCGGTAGGTGGTCGTGGCGGGCGTAATTCCCGAATCACCCACGGCAATGCGGCTGATCTTCTCGGCGGCGGCAATGTATCGCTCGAGCAGCGCCGGAGAAACTGCCAGGGCATCGGCGACGTTATCAAAGCCTTCACTGGAATCATCCGCGGGTAAGAGGGTAGAGACGTCGACCTCCAGATCCAGCAGATCGCGGATGGAGTTGCCGTACTCGGTTCGGTTCAGCCGGTGCAAGGCCGTAGTCCCCGGATTGGGGTGGGCGGCGGAAGCACTGTCGAGCGTCTTTTCGAGTTCGGCGGCGAATGCGTCAAGCGTAGCGCGGTCCGGCCTGCGGGCGCCGCTCGGCGGCATCATACCGGCGCGGATCTTGTGGACTACTTTCTCCCAGGTCTCGGGATCGTTACCGGGTCGAGCAGGATCGAGACTGTCCAGAGTCAGTCCGCCGGTTTTTAGCTTGTCGTTGTGGCATCCGGTGCAATATTGCTTCACCAGCCTTCGCTGCGGAGACGCCGGGGTAGGCGTGTCCGCGGGGGCGGTTGCACAGAAACCGAATAGAACCGCGGCAGCGGCGAGCCCAAATTTCATCGCGCGTTCTCCGCCACCGTCTTCTGACCCATTAATTTCTCGAGCAATGCGATGGTGCTGGGCTTTCGCTCGGGCGGCACAGTTGCAAGAAATTGGCCCTCGGCCCAACTCATCAAAGGACGCCCCTCTTTGTCCTTCAAATCGAGACGGGCGCCGTGCTGGAATAGAAATTCGACGATCTCATTCGATCCGCGATTCACTGCCCCGAAAATAGCGGTCAAGCCCATGGAATTCGCCGTGTTTACATCCGCTCCCTTTTGGAGGCATAGCTTGACGGCTTCCATGAGGGATTCTTTGGATTCGGTGTAAGTCTGCCCCACGGACCAATTGATGCCGGAGGCAGCCATCAAAGCCGTGCTTCCCGCATAGGTTGGAATGTTGGGATCGGCGCCGTGGTCGAGCAGCAGCCGCATCACTGTAATATCGCCGGATTGAGCAGCTCGCAAGAAGGGCGTCTGGCCCGTGAAATCGGCCCAGGAGAGATCGCTGATCGGCATCACCCAACGCCGAATCGGCGGAACCTCTTTTGTCCGCGCGTTTACCTTGGCGCCGTGGTCGAGCAGAGTCTTGAGAAATGTGAGCGGGGCTTCGCGGTCAACATTGTGCTCATCGGAGTGCCCGTAGGTGAATTCGAGATTGCGAATATCAACCGTCTCCCATAGCGGCGTCCGTCCCCAGAAATCGGTGGCGTTGACATCGGCGCCATGGTCAACGAGAAATTTCGCCAGTTCCAGATGTTCATTGGCGACGGCAATCAACAGCGGTGTCACGCCGTCAGCTTCGGCCTGGTTGATATCGGCCTTGCCCGCCACGAGCATTTGCGCGATATCCATCCGGCCGTCACGCGAAGCATACAGCAAGGCGGTCATTCCGCCGGGCGTGGCCTCGCGGGCACCGCGTTCGGGCCATCCACCGCGAATGATTCCCGCGCCGTGCGAACCGCCTCCGGCGTTGGGAGGCCGCCAGGCGGGAGTCTTACCGACTCGTGTTCGAACGTTGAGGTCCGCGCCGCGCTCGATCAGCAGCCGCACGAGACCGGGTTGATACTCGCGCACCGCGAACATTAACGGAGTCTCCTCGGCCACTTGATCCTTCGCATTGACGGACGCGCCGTGATCGATCAATAGCCGCGCGGCTTCCACATTTCCGGTGTGGATGACTTTCATCAACGCGGTGTTGCCGCTGGGATCGGCAGAATCGGCGTTGGCTCCGGCGTCCAGAAGCTTCCGGATCATCGGCACGCTCCCATTAGCGCACGCCAAAGATAGCGGTGTGAGCCCGTAGCGGTCCGCGGCCTTAACGTTGGCCCCGGCATGGAGAAGCAGGTCCGCGGTTTCGAGATCATCTACCCGGACGGCCCAGTGCAGGGCGGTCGTACCGTCCGGCAAGGGCTCGTTGACATCTACTTTCTGCTCCACTAGAGATCGAACGGCCGCCCGATCGCCTTTCTGCGCCGCATCCGCCAGGCGGGGATCATGCCCGGGCGCAGCAAAAGCCCCCAGAGATCCCACGAACAGAAGCCACCACCCGCCGCCTAACCGTTTCATAAAATCTCCTTTGTTATGCGCCTGCGATCAGTTCCACGGTGAATCCATTGGGGTCCCGGAACCGGACCGTGTGCTCCTCGGAAGGCACGACCTCCACCCCGAGCTTCTTCAACCGGTCGGTTGCCTCTCGCCGGTTGAATCCGGCAACCCGGACACTGAATCGGTCCACGCACGGCATTCGCCCCGCGCCTGCCGGCTCCAATCCCAGTTTGGTCCCCGCCGCTTGAAACCATACGCGCGCCGGCTTGGCCACGCGAGAGGTTTCCATGCCGAAAAATTTCCGATAGTAACCGACCGACTTCTCCAGATCCGATACGGCCAGCACGAGGTGGTCAAAACCAATCGCCTGAACCGCCGGCGGTTCTTGAGAGATTCGGGTGTTGGGGATGATGGTCTTGGCCAGTCCTCCGGGCGCACCCAGCAGCTGCAGGCGCAGACCATCCGGGTCCGGTATCATACCCACGGGCCCGATAGGCAGGCCGGCCTGCTCGAGAGCAGCTCGCATCTCGGCGGGCTTGTAGTCCGTGACAAGCGCGCAGAAGTGATCAATGCGCGGCATGGTGTTCGTAGCATTGGTATTGATTCCACCGAACGCAAGGTAGCTTATACCCATTCGGGCGTAAAATCTGGGAGGTGGATCCTTCTCCTGAAACAATTGGGGATCGAAGATCCGGCCATAAAACTTGGCCGAGGCCTCTTGATCGGGCACAGTCATCCCGAGATGCTCGAGCCCGCTGGTGCGCAATGGGAGAGGTGATCCTTGCGCCCGAAGTTCCGAACGAACCCACGCGCCAGCCGTAAGTGCCCCAAATGAGCGTAGTACCCCGCGCCGGCTCCAGCCGTTACCGATCCTAGCCAATTTCACCTCCTCGCGGAGGTACTTTATCAGAAATAGAAGCCGGGCTGAATCCCCCTGCCTGGCGTAACTGGCGCTCGTCAGGCTTTGCAGCGGCGCTAATACAGGCGCCCAGAAGGCTTTTGCCTGCGCGGGCGGTTATTGCGGGACCTAGCGGGCTTATTGAAAGACACGCTCGAAGATGCGGTCGATGTTCCGAAGCTGGCGATCGAGCGAGAAGGCTTCCGCAATCTGCGCCGGTGTGAGAACGCCGCGAATCTCGGGATCGGCTTCGATGGCCGCGCGAAAGTCGCCATCGTTTTCCCAGGCGCGCATGGCATGGCCCTGCACGATCCGATAGGCCTGCTCGCGTAACATCCCGGCAGCGGCAAGGTCTAGGAGTAACTGCCCCGAAAACACCAGCCCGCGGGTCATTTCCAGGTTGCGCCGCATGCGTTCCGGATAGACGAGCAGTTTATCCACGAGTTGGGTAGTGCGGGCAAGCAGGTAGTCCGTGAGAATCGTGGAATCCGGTAGAATTACGCGCTCGACCGAGGAATGCGAGATGTCGCGCTCGTGCCACAAGGCGACGTCTTCAAAAGCCGCCTGAGCGTTGGCGCGGACCACGCGCGCGAGGCCGCAGATCTGCTCGGAGGTGACCGGATTACGCTTGTGGGGCATGGCGGAGCTGCCCTTTTGCCCTGGCGAGAAATACTCTTCGGCCTCGCGCACCTCTGTGCGCTGGAGATGGCGAACTTCGAGGGCAATGCGCTCGCAGAGCGCCGTTACCAGCGCAAGCACGGCGACGAAATTGGCGTGGCGGTCGCGCGGAATCACCTGAGTGGTCGCGGGCGCCGGGTTCAGATGCAGCTTTTCTAGAATGCGCGCTTCGACCTCAGGCCCGATATGGGCGTAGGTGCCTACCGCGCCGGATGTCTTGCCCACGCGCAGCTCCGCCGCGGCCGCATGCAGGCGTGCGAGATTGCGGCCGGCCTCATCGTACCAGATGGCCAGTTTCAGCCCGAAGGTTATCGGCTCGGCGTGTACTCCGTGTGTGCGGCCGATCTGCAGCGTGTGTTGGAATTCACGGGCACGGCGGCCGAGCACGGCGCGCATATCTTCGAGATCGCCCAGCAGAATGGCGCTCGCCTGCTGGAGCTGCAGGGCCTGGGCGGTATCCACGATGTCGTTAGAAGTGAGGCCGTAGTGCAGCCACCTTGAGGCCTCGGCGTGCCCGGCCCGGGCCATAGTCTCGGCCACGGCCGTGGTAAATGCGATGACATCGTGTTTAACTTCGTTCTCGATCTCGAAGATGCGCGGCACCTCAAAACCGGCATGCCGGCGCAGAAGGCGAGCGGCTTCGGCGGGGACTTCGCCCAACTCGGCGAGCGCTTCCGATGCCGCGAGTTCCACTTCGAGCCACTGCTCAAACCTGTTCTGGTCGCTCCAGATCCGGCCCATTTCGGGGCGGGTGTATCGAGGAATCATGAATTGGTCAGAATCGGAAAACTTCCGAAGGGCTATTTTGCTGAAGAATGGTCAGACACGGCGCGAGGCCGCGCGCTTCGAGTGCCTGGGCGGCGAACATACGCGCGATTTCCGGATGATTATTCTGCTCGCTGATGTGTCCGAGCATCAGATGGGATACGCTCGGCGGAAGGTCCTGTTCAATGTATTCCGACATGACAAGATTCGAGAGATGGCCGACACGGCTCATGACACGCTGCTTGACCGACCACGGATATGGACCGACCTTCAACATGTCTAAATCGTGATTTGCTTCGAGCACGAGAAGGTCTGTGCGGCGCAGGTGGTAGCGGACGGATACAGGCAGATAGCCCAGGTCAACGGCAACGCCAATGCGAACGCCGTGAGTTTCAAAACAGAAGCCCACGGGATCGGCTGCATCGTGCGGAACGCTGAAGCTGTTGACTTCGATATCGCCGATTTCAAACGTTGCGCCCGCCTGAAATGTCTGGAGCTGCGGCACGGCCTCTCCCCAGTCAATGAGTGGAGCAGTGAGGCGAGTCAGGTAGATTTGGGCCCGGCACTTCTTATTCCGTGCGAGTACCGGAAGACCGGCGACGTGGTCGGAATGCTCGTGAGTAATGAGAATTGCGTCGAGCCGTTCAATCTCCTCCCCGATACAAGCCAAGCGGCGGCCGATCTCTCTCAAGCTCAAACCGGCGTCGAGAAGAATGCGGGTGTTTTCCGTCGCAAGTAGCGCGGCGTTTCCCGCACTACCACTGGCTAATACACAAAAGGATACGATAAGGGCTCCTTTGACACTCCAGCATACACCGGACCCGGTTCTTCAAGAGCTTCAGTATGGGGCTTTGACCTCCTTGTTTCCAGACCCAAAGGTGGAGCCGAAGTACCAGCACTGCCTTCGTGCGGTCACCGGCGAACCTAATCCATCCCGCCTAGTTTAGAAAGAAAACCCCACTCCTCCGAGCGCGGTTACCCCAGAAGCCCGGTATCCTTCCGGATAATACGTTTTGTTGAAAAGATTGTCGACCTTTCCGTATACTCGAACGGCCCGGCTTTCTTTAGTCCAGAACTGATAGCTGCCGACGAAATCGGCTTTGGTCCAACCGGGAATCAGATATGCCTGGTTGTAACCGATGTAGGCGTTCAGCGAACTCGAGTACTTGTACATATCAAAAGTGGTCGTCAACCGCTTGCCCCATTGTTTGATGATGACGAGCGAAGCACTGTGCCGAGGCACATCGAATATCTGCCAGTAGCCGGGGACAGTGCTGTCCTGATCCGTTTCGGCTCGCGTGTAGGTGTACGACCCCGTGATCGTCATTCCCGCCATAGGCCGGGCTTCGCCGCTGAATTCCGCGCCCCGCGAGATCCCGCCGGCCCCGTTGATGTACCCTGAGGTGCGGCCGTACGGATCGGTGACCGGCAGGATGTTCAGAAACTCGGTGACCTGTACGATACGCGTGTAGAAGAAGGTTCCCGACAACCGAATCCGGTTTCTAAAGAAATACTGATCCACACCGCCGTCGACGGAGTTGTATCGATCCGGCGCCAGGCGGGGATCTCCGTACGGGGTGAAGACCACCAACTTCGGATTCGCGGGGTCGTTATAAAATCCCGCTCCAAAGCGCTCGTAGAGCCCCGGAGCCCGATATGAGTTGCCCACATGAGCGCGCAACTTGGTGCTGGTCTTGGCAAGAGTGTATGCCACTGATGTGTCGCCCGTCAGCGGCCGCGGCGCCTGCAGCGGCGAATTCACGTATGGATTTGCGGTTCCGGCGTATTCGAAATCAGGAGTTTTGATCTGGAAGGACTGTGCACGCCCGGAGAACGAAATCTGCAGGCGCTGATTCAACAGCGATAGGCGTGCTGCGAAATATCCGGCGTTCGAATTCTGCTGCGCATGCGTCGACTCTATGATGAGCTGGGGCGTGGGCAGATTATTGTCCTGGTGATCCGTATAGAACTCACGCTCGAACTCGTAGCCGCCGGAAAGCGAGAACCAGTGCGTGAAATCCGCTGTTGCGCGCAGGTCAAAGTTATCGATGTTCCCGGCATATTTACCATAATTCGTCGCCAGCGGCTGATAACCGACTCCGCCCGGACCGTTTGTGTAAATCCGGTCGGTGCTCGTTTTGTTGTAGATCGCCTGCCAGTTGAATTTCGATGAAACCACGTCTTTGAACGTCACAGCTCCAGCCAGGAAATGGGACGCGCGCCGGTCGTCCGGATCCCACACATTCGGGACGAATGTGGCGTTCCCGAAGTTGGGTGATCCGCCCAAGGCAAACGCATTGGCCTGCGCCACCGTTGCAGGGATGGCGGGGATCGGACCACTCGCCGGCAGGTTCGCCGGATTGATAACCGAGTTTGTCGGGCTATTCCCAAACATCAGGAAGTCGTCGGTTCCCCAGAAGCGCCCGGTAACGCTCATGCGCGGCGTCAGATTGTAGCGAAGTTGCCCCTGGACACCGGAATTCCTCCAGGGACTGTGTCCGTCGACACCTTCCATCACGTTTATGGTGACCAGGCCGACGCTGTACTGCAGCCGGTCTTGGAGCGCGCCGCCTCCGAGGCTTGCGCGTCCGCGGTACATGCCGAGGCTGCCGCCCTCCAACTGAATCTGCCCGTGGAATGGACCGCCTCCTTCCTTGGTCACCAGATTGATCGTGCCGCCGACGGCGTTCGTCCCATAGAGCGACGAGCCGGAGCCTCGCAGAACCTCCACATGATCCACGTTGACCACCGTCATTGATTCGATGAACGAGCTGATGTCGCCCTGAGGATTGGCGGAATCGCGAAGACGAATTCCGTCCACCAGGACCGCCGTGGCGTCAGCCCGGAGACCGCGGGAACTAATCGTGGTCCACTGCCCGGGGCCGCCCAAGTTTTGAATGGTCACTCCCGGAGTGGTGGTCAACATATCCGAGATATTGTTGACGTTTCGATTCTCGATTTCCGCTGCGGAGACCACCGTAATGGGCTTGGACACTTCGTCCAGCATCTGCGCGCCCCCTTCGGCTGTCACGATCACCTGTTGGTTCACACCGGCGAGTTCTAAGGAAACGTCCAGATCTTTACTACTGCTCTTTTGGATTGTTACGCCCGTGGTCTGGGTGCGGAATCCATCCTTTTGGACCTGCAGTAGAAAGCTGCCCGGCGGGACCCCGACAAACTGATACTGTCCCGAGTCGGGAGTAACCGTGCGCGAAAATGCGGTTGAGTCCTGCTGGAAG
Source organism: Terriglobia bacterium (assembly GCA_019242155.1). Taxonomy (GTDB): domain Bacteria; phylum Acidobacteriota; class Terriglobia; order Bryobacterales; family Bryobacteraceae; genus PSRJ01. Next base: position 41,543 of record JAFAWA010000038.1, read on the forward strand.
ATCTGCACGGTCGCGCCGCTCACCGCATTTCCTTGCGGATCGACGATCCTGCCCCGCAGTGCGGTTTCGCTTTGCGCGTATAAACCAGAACCCGCGAATACGGTTGTAAATAGCGCAGCTAGTCTGAACGACGTCATGAATATTTCCTTTCCGATTGGGCCATGATTCGATAGCGCAAGACGGGGACAGGCCGACATCGGCTGCCCGTGTGCGTTAGCGGCAGCTATGCCGCATCGTGCAACTGGCCGGTGGAGTGTCCGAGCCGCGGCTCGCGCCGCATCCTGGCGAGTTTCCTCGCAAGCACGCGATTCCACCACATGAGAAATCCGGTGATTGCGAGCAGCGCAGGGACAATGCCCATGAGCACCCAGAGACACTTCATCACCAGCCCGAAGTTTCCGAAGTGCAACGCATTAAGCCACACCAGGAAGCTCTCCCCAGCCCTGCGCCTCGTTGCTAATTGCAGCTTCACGATCTCTCCCGTGATGGGATCAACGTCGACGTTGCTGACGGAGGGGTAATCGCGAATGCCACCGCTCATCAGGGCCACTCGAAGCGCTCGACGCGGCTCATTTGGAATACTGACGTATTCCAGCCAAGAGCCGGGCACGGCTCTCGAGGCAGTGTCCAGAAGCCGGCTTAGCGGTAAGGGCTGTGCGCCCGGGTGCAATGGAATGGCGGCGGTTTCGGTCGGCCGCACCGTCGAGACGATCGAGACCAAAGCTTTGGTCTGTTTCGGCCACACGAAATACGCGCCGCTCGCCGAAAACATCAGCGTGAATAGGAGCGTAAAGAATCCTACGGTGCTGTGGAGGTCGTAGTTGACCCGCTTCCAACTCGCCGACCATCGGATGCTCACGGCGCGCATCCAATATTTTTGGCCAGGCCACCACACCACCATGCCGGTCAGGCACAACAGTAAGAGCGCCAGTCCACCCGCGCCGTTTACAATTCTTCCGGTGGGTCCTGAAAGAAGGTTGATGTGCAGGTCGTCGAGCCACGCGAGAAAATCCTGGTTCAACTCCGGGCCGCGCTTGCCTACAATCGCTCCGGTAAAAGGATTGACGAAGACGGAACCGCGCTTACCATCGGATTGAATAGAAGCGCGGAAGGTGGATTGGGCGCTATAGGGAAGGCCCAACCCTGTTACCGTGGCGTTCGGGTAAGCGGCTATGACCGACTCCACAACCTTCTCAGCCGGAATATGGGGACCGCTGCCCGCAACGGTCAGGAGATCTTTAACCTGCCAGTCGCGGATTTCCGGAGCAAATACCAGCAAGCTTCCGGTAAGCCCGACCACCACGGCATAGACCGCTGCCGCCAACCCTGCGTAGAGGTGGATCTGAAACAGCCACTCGCGTGCGGCGAAGGAGCGCGGCTTTTCGTAGATGCGTCGCACAACATTCATCAATGATGAACCCTCTCCCGAAATCTCAACCATGACCGGCCTCAGAGCAATGATTTTCTAGCTCCGGGAGATCAACTGGAACTGCTCGACCTTCTCGCCGAGAATTTTTTGCGAATCGACCTCGAGCCACTGTTCGAGGACGTTCGCGTAGATCCCGCGGAAGTCGATCTTCGCGGGTAGTCCGCCGTCATTGGCGTTGGCGATATCCGGAAGGTCGCCGTGAATGCCCGCGCGGACCTTTCCACCCATGGCGAATACCAGGCCGGCATCGCCATGATCTGTGCCGCCCTCGCGATTCTCGCCCACCTGCCGTCCGAAATCGGAAAACGTCAATAACTGCACGCGCGAAAGCCGCCCGGCGGCCTTGAGATGCTCGGCGAAGGAACGCATTCCGCTTGCGAACTCGGAATACAGGACCTTGTGGATGTTTCGCTCGTCGCTATGTGTGTCAAAGGAGTACGGAGTATCGAAGGAGCCGAGGGTCACATAATACAAGCGCGTGGGAGCGCCGCTTTCAATCATGTTGCCGGCCCACCGTAGCGATTCTCCAAAAACTGTATTGGGATAGCTGAACCGCGACCCGGTTCCCTTACTCGCCTTGGCAAGTTGCCGTCCCATTTCGGCTAACTCGTTCTCCACCATCCGCAGATGATCGAGCTTCGCGGCCGCAGGTGTTGCCGCGGGCGCCTTGGATTCCATTTGCATCAGTACCTTCGGATTGGCGATGGAACAGCTGCGGCCGCTACGGGAAGAAAGCGTCCGGTTCAGCATGTCCCCGAACTCGATGCCGGCTAATGCCCCGGCCTCCGCGGTCTGATCGAGGTACCGCCCGAGCCAGCCCTCGGCGGGGGCCTGCTCAGCGGTGCTGCCGGTCTCGAAAATCTCCGGCCCGCGGGTATGAGAGCGCGAAGAATTCGGATATCCGACATTGAGGATCGCGCTACCGTAACCCTGATCGATCAGCCACTGGAAATCCGCGAGAGCCGGGTTCAATCCGAGGTCGCGGCCCTGAAGCGGAAGCGTCTCCTTCGAAGAGATCGCGATCGTGGGCCGTCCTTTGTAGTAGTGATCGTCGCGGATCGGAACGACCGCATTCAGCCCGTCGTTTCCTCCCCGCATCCTAACGATGATTAAAATATTGCCTTCATAAGACCCGTCGACGGCGAGCGCACTCTGCTGAAAAAACAGCGGAATCGCAGGCGTGAGCGCGCCCCATTGCAGAAAGCGGCGTCGATTGAAGCTGGACATGTATCTTCTCCTGATTCGAACGTTACCTGCTAGGCCAACTGATACTCGGGGGTCGCCAGAACCCGGCGCACCATCTCCTGGCTGCGTTTTGCCGGCGGAACTGCCTTCACGCTCCGTTCCAAAACCGCGGTATCGATGCCCGGGGCCGGATCGAGCCGTCTGAGGATGCTGGGCAACGGCCTATCGAGCGGTTTCGAGACCACCGCGGGAGCGGTTGATGGAACCGGCGTCTCCGGAAGTAGACCCCAGGACGTATCTCCGCCGCACAGGGCAGCTCCCAACTGGTATCGCGCCGCCAGCCTTTCCGGCGGATTGGTCCACTCTTCCTGGCCGGGCCATCCCTCGCCCCCAAAGTTGGGTGCATCGAGCAGCGTCTGTCCGGAAGCGGTCATCCAGGTGTCGATCGCAGCAAAGGGCGGATTCGATATTCCCAACTGGCGGCAAACGCCCACCACGAGATGCACCGGACTCTTGACCAGATTCCAGCGGGACGCGGGCGACCAGAACTCCTGACTCATCACTAAGTCGGCCAGCAGCGCCTCCACCGATCCTTTGGTGGTGTGATACGTCTCGGTCATCTGACCCGCAAGCCGCCCATCCGGATCCTCGACGCCGAAATGCCGAATCATGAGCTTGCTGAAACGCCGGGCGGTGAGATCGTGCATTGCGAGGAATCGCACGGCATCGCGTGCTCCAAAATTGCGCGTGGTCCCGAGAATCGTCTTTGGGCCGTCGTCGAAGAACTCGGGATGAAACACAGGATTCAACCCCATCCGTCGATTAGAAGTAAACGCCTGGGGGTCGATCGGCTTGGGAGGCTGGACGCCTTCGGACGCCTCCAGCACCCAGCCCGTCAACGCGCGCGCGAGCGCCATTGTGTCCTCTCGTGAGTAATTTCCGGGCCCGATCGTCCAGTTATCGAACACTCGCGTGGCCGAAAACTCGGGCGGTTTCTCCTTCTTGGCCTCCTCGTAACTTTCCTGCATAATCATGCCGGGGTCGAGCACCATGGCTTCGACCATGTCCGGGATCGTGCCGAAAACGGCTTTTCGCAATAGTGCGTTGTATCCGTAGAGGGCCTGCGGGCCATCAATCACACGGCCGGATCCGCCGAAAACTCCGTGGAAGAAGAGGACCAGATTCTCCCGCAGAGGGGCCGTTCCGTTAATCATTTCCTGTAGCCACCACTCGCGCAGCACGGCCGCGTCGCGGCGGTTCGACTGACTGACCGCGTTTCGCATGGCCGCAATTTGGCTATTGGTCGTATCGGTAAACCGTAACGCTCTGTTGGTCCAGGTCCCTCGCGCGACGGCGGGCGTTTCCGGCAGGGCAGCCTCCCTGGACGCAGCCACCAGCGACCGGAAGGCGGCCGGAAGCGGTTTTCCTTCGATGGCTCGTTGCTGAGAGGGAGTGGCGGCGAAAGTGAGCCGACGCAGCAAATGACACGCGTCGGAGCTACCGCGGAGCACAATAGAAGACGGCGAATGGCTCATGTGGCCGAATGCTAGCATGGCCCCAAAAGAAGCAATCCGGCGGCGCGGTCAATCGCCGGTCACTAACCGCCGATTCGTGGTCACGCGCGGTCACCGGCGTACTAATGCGTCCGCCTACGGCGCTGTGCGGCGGGCTTGCGCCATGGTCATGGTGGCCGCGGGAGTCATGGCGTCGTAATAAGCGTTGAAACGGCGGGGCTCCGGCGCGTTATAGGACTTCAGATTATTGGCCCAGCGGTAGCCAATCGGCTGATACAGCAGCTCAACGTCTACGGTGAACGGACCCGCGGCATCGCCGAGCGGGACGGAATATCGGACGCGGTCGCCGGCATCGGTGAAATTCGGATCGCTTGCGGCCTCACCGATTACGGCGATCTCGGGGCCGGCGGTGCGCTTGTCAAAGCCATGCGGCAGCAGCCGGTTATCTTTGATGTACCGTACCGCGGTAAGCAGGCCGGTGGTCACTCGACCAGTGGGGTCGGCCATGACCGATTCGTAGATCTGAACCTGATCGCTCGTGCGGATCTCGCGGTAATGGGGCTCGAAACGGCGCGGATCGGCATCATTATCGTTGCCCTGGATCGATCCGTCGGGATTGAGCGCGCCCGATTCGAAGATGATCTTCTGGTTACGGTCGCGGACGGCCAGGTGCAGCCAGGTCCTGCGGGACGGATACGCGCTGGGCAGTTTGTGACCACCGAGGTTTTCGACAAAAACATCGGCTTCGAGCCGCCCGCCCGCGACCGCGGCCTTTTCGATCGACAGCTTCACGCCCTGCGCTTGCAGATACCGTATGGTGTAGTCGGCCTGACCCGATAGCTCTTCGGGCAGCGCGCTTACCCTCAGCTCGTCACGAAAGCGGTTCAGCATCCGAAGCATGAAAAAGTTGGAAGCCACGAAGACGTGGCGCGCCACGTTCTCCCGGGGCTTGCCGAGCACGCGGGCGATGGGAACGTTCTCTTCGACCGCCGGCATGTGGCAGCTCTGACAGCTCTTCTGATCCTTATAACTGCTGTGCAGCCACTCCTCGAAGGGCACCTGTTCCGGCAGTTCGCCGATCACGGCGTCCCCGGCACCGAGGGCCTCGGTATATAGGGTGTGGCAGGTGGCGCAAAGCTCGGATTTACGGATATGGTCATTCTTCGTCGGGTGGTAGCCTTCCGAAGAGCTTCGCATGATGCGGGTCTGGCCCTTCTCGATATCAAAGGGTCCGTACTCGGGGCGGTTGTCGGCGGCGTCGGGCGGGTCGATGACGAAGCCTCCGTTGAAGCTCTCGCGAGTGCCCAGCTTCTGTTCTCCGATCTGATGGCACACCGAGCAAGAGACCCCATCCTCGGCTTTGGCGCCGTTTTTTGGGTCGGCCTCGAAGGGTAAATGCGAGAAGACTTGGCCCTTCGCTCCGCGGAGCTTGGCCTCATAGCGAACGATGGGCATGTGGCATACGGCGCATTCGTCTTCGATATCGGCTTTGCGGTTGGGATGATCGATGGTCTCGCGCCGCACACTCGCCTGCCAGTAGGGATCGCGGGAGGAGTTGGCCATGATACTGGCGCGCCAATTGAATCCGATGGAGATGTCTTCGCCGGATGGAGTTTGGAGGCCGTTGTGGCACACCATGCAGCGATCGGAAGTTTGAAACCGCGGCTGCAACTCCTTCCGCCGCGCGCCGGCGGCAGTTCTTAGAACGGTAAACAGCAGCAGAGCTGTGAGAGCGGCCGAAACCCTCCGGGTCATTTACCAGCCTTCCTTCAGACTGCCGTCAAACCAGTCCCAGAGTACATAGAAGACTGCCTGGACGGGACGGCCCTGGGTGTTGGTTACGGGGACGTCGATGCCGAAGTCTGCCCGGACGTGCTGCCGCCTGCTCAAGGTCACCTGGAACTCGGGAAGGATATCGTAACCGGTCTTAGCGCCGGTGAGAAGGTCGCGCCGGGCCAGGATTTCCAGCATAGGGGTCCACATGCGGCCATCCCCCTGGCCCTGCCGCAGGCCCTTCCCCAGAGACTCCCGCCAAAACAGAGATTGAGGGGCGGTGCGGGTATTGGCAGACAGGTTTGCGCCCACTTCGCCCTGGAAGAAAAAGTTGTAGGGTAATAGCTGCCCATAGGCGGCGAAGGTCTCGAACGTGGTCACACCCGCGCCCGTGCCTCTCCTCGGACTGCCTGTGGGCGCTATTACGGTGCCGTCGATGCTGAAAATCGAGCCGGTGCGGTTATTGAGCCCGAGCACCCGCAGCCAGCCCAGCCCGATGTCTCCAATCCCACCCAGCCAGCGCCCGGTGCTGTGTGTGAACGCGACCGGGACGGTCGCATCGATCTCGTTTTTGACGCCCACGCGATGCTCGTACTCGATTTCGTTGTTCACTCCCGGCGCGCCGTGGGCATTGAGCGTCGTAGTGCTGATGACCTCGTCTTCGGGGAATGCCTTGTCCACCATCAGGGGCCTTGGCAGATTTAGTTCGCCTCGCGGCCATTCGGGCTCGCGGCAGAGAGTTCGCAAGTAGCCGATCACGAGGTCGATCTGCTCGGAAGTGAGTGCCTCGCTGAAAGACGGCATTATCGGGGAGAAGCCGCGCCCGGGGCCGCCGCGGCGGATCGTGGCTTTCCAGTCGGCATCGAGTTCCGGCGTGGTTCCGGAGCAATCGGAGAAATCGGGGAACGTAGCGGGTTTTTTGAAGACCAGCGTCGTATCCGGCTGTCCCTTGCCGTCCGGCCCATGGCAAGCGACGCAGGCCGCCAGATAGATACTCTTACCCGAGCCGAGATCCAGTTCGCCGGTCTGGCTGTTCTGCGGGAGAAGCACGGCGGGGTAAGTGAGCAGAAGCAGAACCGCAATTACGAGCGGCGGAAGTCCCAGCGGTGTTTTCACTGAGTCAAGAAAAGAACGGTGGGCCGTCCTTTCCGAGGGCCTGGAGTTGAGGGAAGTATGATTGGGGTCGTAGACCAATTCCAATGATATATTTTCTGAGGCAAAGCTGAAGCCGGCAGTTCTCGCCACCCAACGCCTGGCGGTCACAGTTAGTCAGTAACCGGATGTAACGAGTCACGGGAGCTTTTTGCAGTAACTTACAGGATTCGGTGGCGGAACAGAGGGACGGACGTTCCGAAGGAAAGGGTCGCTTGCGTACACCGGGCGCCTGCCAAACCGCGTCTCGGTGTTAGCTTAGGCATGTCGGCGTTGCGCAATTCGGCCGGGGGTCTTGTCTCAAATCGGTCGCGTATTGAGGGAACTTACACATGCAACTCAAATCGATACTGCTTCTTCTGCCTGTGGCATTGGCTGCCTCGGGGCAAGCACTTAAAGTGGAGATGCTCGCCAATCCATCGGGCGCGGAGAGTCTTCAAGCGCATTGGGGCACCGCTTCCGATGAGAGCCCCCTGTTAAGCTGGCTTGAAAAATCGAAGGACGGCTCGCTTTCGCTGCGCTATGCGGTTCGGCGGGGCGCTCAGTGGTCTGAGCCGCGCGTGATTGTTGCCAATCGCCAGTTCTTCCGCCAACCCGCCGAAGCACCGTCCGTGATCTCCTTCCGCAACGGCTCGTTACTGGCGGAATGGGTCGAGGTGCCTCCGGGATCGGGAGAGGCTGAAAATCTATATGTCTCGAGCTCCAAGGATGGAACGCAATGGACGGCTCCGGTAATGGCCCATCGGGACAGGAGTCCCGTTCAGCATGCGTTGGCCTCCTTTACGGCGAGCGGCGACAATGAAGGGTCCGTTGTTTGGTTGGAAGCCTTGAAAGGCGAAGATGCGCCGTCCGCGCTGAAAAGGACTCTCGTCAATGGTGACGGCGCAGTGGTCAAAGAGGAGACTCTGGACTCCGACGTTTGCACCTGCTGCCCGACGAGTATAGTGAAGACCGCGAAGGGGCTGCTGGTCGCCTACCGTGACCATACCTCGAAGGATATTCGTGATATCGCGGTCGTTCGTCTGGAAAACGGCCGCTGGCTGCCTTCGCGAATCGTGAACCCGGATAATTGGGAGATCAATGCATGCCCGGTGAACGGACCGGCGGCGGCGGCCAACAACAATCGTGTGGCGATCGCATGGTACACGGAAGCGCAAGACAGCCCGCGCACGCTGCTTGCCTTTTCCAGCGATGGCGGGGCGAGTTTCTCGAAGCCGATCAAGATCAGCACCGGCAACTCCTTCGGCCATACTTCAGTGACACTCGCTGATAATGGCGATGCGATGGTTTCGTGGCTCGAAGAGGGCTCTGGGGACCGCGTGCGGCTGCTCGCGCGTCAGGTGACGAATGCGGGTGTTGCCGGCCCGGTGGTCGAGGTCGCACAGGACGCGCAGAGGAGTATCGGATACCCCAGATTGCTGCAGGTGCGCAACGAAACCTGGATTGCTTGGGGCAATTCGGGCAGCACCAAGATCCACACCGCCCGAATAGTGAAGTAGGGCGCCCCGATCGGCATACACCGCGCGCTTTCCATAGTGAGCCGCAGCGGTTAAAGAGACATTTCAGTGCGATCTGCACCTGCCGCGGCGCGCGTGACCGTGCGTAACCCGGGAGTGACCGCCGTCCGGTTTCCGCCGGAGGAGGCTCGTGATACGCTTCCACATGCGAGCCGCCCCCCTAATCCCCGAGCGAGCCGGAGTGAAGATCCCCACTCATCACTCCGGCATAGCTCGGGCGGCGGCTGGCACAGCCTGATGGGGGTTCAATCATTCGTCCCATGCTAATCCTGATCAGGAAGATGGCCATCGTGTGCCACCGCTGGACGGGGGTGGTGTTCTGTCTGTTGTTCGCCTGGTGGTTTGTGTCGGGGATCTTCATGATGTATTGGGATTTTCCGGGCATCAGCGAAGCGGATCGCCTCGCGCGATCTGAGGCCGTCGACGCCTCCCGCATCAGGGTATCGCCCTCCGCGGCCTACGCTACATTGAAGCAGGAACGCCCTCCGTCGACCGCGCAGCTCGTGATGTTCGCGGGCCGGCCGGCCTATCGCTTTTCAGGGGAGGGTGGCCGGCGGGGCGCGCAAACGCTCGTCTATGCGGACGATGGGACACGGCAGGAGCAGTGCGCCGACGCGCTCGCCCTGAGGGTTGCGGCAGCTTGGACAGGCCAACCGCAAACGCTGGCCCGAGTGCAGGAAATGACTGACGTGGATCAGTGGACGATCCAAGGCCAGCTCCGAACTCTTCGACCGCTTATCAAATACTCCTGGCCGGACGGAGAGCAGGCATACGTCTCCAAGCGGACCTGCGCGGTGGTTCAATATACGACGCGCAGCTCCAGAACCTTCGCACATTTAGGCGCCATTCCTCACTGGCTCTATTACACTCCTTTGCAAAAAAACGGCCTGTTGTGGACCCGGATCGTGATCTGGTCCTCGGGGCTTGCGACGCTCGCGGCGCTGCTGGGGCTCATTGTAGGCATCTCCCTGTACTCGCCTTCGAAACGCTATTGGGTTTTTGGGGAGCCGACCGGCATTCCTTACAAGGGCCAGAAACGCCTGCATATGATTTTCGGTCTCTTTTTCGGAATGGTTGCCTGCACTTGGGCTTTCAGCGGAATGCTGTCCATGGACCCGTTCCCAGCGACCACGGCAGGGGAGACCGGCGGCCGAAGCGCCGGGAACCGTATGCTGGCGGCGCTCCACTCGGGGCGGCTGCAGATGGGCGCGTTCGACGCGAAACCGCCGCGCGAGGCTTTGGCCGAAGTCGCTTCTCAGCTTCGCGTCAAGCAGTTGGATTTCACCTGGTTTGTTGGCGATCCCGTGTACCTTGCCAGTGAAGATCCGCGGCACACCCGGATTATCCCGGTTAACGGCCCGGCGGCGGAGCATTTCGATAGCGCCCGCATCATCCAGATTCTCAAATTGGCCAGCCAACCGGCCGGCTTGGCTGAAGCTCGCGTTCTTAACGAATATGACGCCTATTATGAGGACAGGCTCGGCGAAAAGCCTTTGCCGGTGATTCTGGCGCGTCTCAATGACAAACAACAGACGCGATATTACATCGATCCTCGAACGGCACGAGTGGTCGGCAGCTACAATTCCCGCCTATGGATGACCCGCTGGCTTTACCACGGCTTACACTCGCTGGACTTTCCGCTCTTATACAAACATCGCCCGGCTTGGGATGTGGTAGTGCTTTCGCTGCTGCTCGGCGGTACTGCGCTCTGCGTGACTTCGGTCATCCTCGCGTGGCAGCTCATGCGTAGGAAATTGGCGCCTCCTTCGCAGCGGAGCCGTGCCGCCTCATAGTTGCTTCTGGCGCCTCGCCGGCGGTGCGCAGTTGCGAGCGGCGTTCATTACTTGCACCGGTCTGCCAGATTGGGCTTTTCCCGCCATTTGTTATGACAATTCGAGCACGCGTTGGTCATCGTATCGGCCGCGGTCAGGATATTGTCCTGATTCTTGGATTGCGCGGCTTTATAGACGGCCATTCCCGCGTCGCGAAGCTCTTGAACGAACTTTGGCCAATCGGGGTTGTTCAACGGAACGGGCAGTCCGTTGGAGCATTTCCGGCCGGGGAGCATGAGCACGTTGGCAACTTCGGCGAGCGCCAGTCCGCTGTTTTCGACGGCTGTCCATTTGCCATAGGCACTCGCCAGTAGATTGACTGTGGTTCCCGAATCCTTGTCTTGCGGCACGTCCGCCGGATTCACATTCTGAGCCGCAAAAATTACGTTTGAGGACGGAAATAGGGTGCCCCGCATTAGCTGCGCGAGATTCGCCTCCACCCGGGCGCCCGGTATGGGGGAACCCGCGGCGGATCCGGTAGGACGGCTTTTAGCCGGTGCTTGTGCCTGAGAGAGTGCCGGGAAGGGAACCGCAATCACCATTCCGGCAAGAATCATAAGACTGCTTCGGGAATTCCGTAAATTCAAGGTTTTCATATATCGGCTCCGGGAGAATTCATGGTTGGGGACCACCGTCAAGGCTCGTGCCGGCGAACACCTTGCGGCCATTTGCGAGCAAGACCGATCGGGCGGACGCCACTTTGGCGCCGTCGCGCGCTGGATAGCCTACTACGGTTACGCGGTCGCCGGCTTTGAGCGAGTGACGATCCCAACCCAACCTCGTCAACGAATTGGGTCCCGCGATCTCGAAAGCCCAGTTTGCAGTGCGCCCAGCCTTTTCTGTAACAGTGGCATAAAAATACACGTGGGGATTAGTCCAGTCGACCTTGGTGACGACGCCCTCAAAGGTAGTGGATTGCTTCGCGTCGAACTCCGCGGAGAATGCATGGTGGGCCGAAAGGCGCGGCACATCGAACGCGTAACTGACACATAATGTAAATCCGATCAAGATGGCCCGCATGAAAGTGCAGAGCGCCCGGCGCTTACCGACCGGTTGTAGCACAGGTTTAGCTCAGCGATGGCCAATGGGCAGGACACGGCGGTCTGTGACCTGGTTGGCAGCGTTTAAGGACGGGCGATCTGCCGGCGCGAGCGCCTGAGCTAGGCCGTTTCACAACATACTGAGAGCATTTGTCTTCGACAAATTAGAAAAGGTCACAATACGCTGTGACTTGCCCGTATCCCAAGCGAGCGCGGTGACAGACGCGCGCGATCGCTATTTTCTTAACCAGTGGGAGCTCTGAACAGCATGCAGGATCAGGAGTCTGGGTGCCTGTTTGCTTGAGTTCGCCCCAGGAGGTTTCTACGATGAGGGTAAAAAGAATAGCAGCCCTGTCTGCTCTTTCGATTGGAGGTTTCCAGTTATGGGCACATCATCAATTCTCGTCCGAATTCGATGCGAACAAGTCCATGACCTTAACAGGAACGGTTTCGAAAGTCGAATGGGTCAAACCGCATGCCTACATTTACCTGAACGCCAAGAATGAAAGCGGGAAAGTGGAGCAATGGAAGCTGGAGACGGCTAGTCCCGACTATTTGAAACAACATGGCATAACCCCTTCCAATTTCAAGAAGGGCGAATTCGTGACGGTGCATGCGTATGGTGCGACTAATGAGCCTCATGTTGCTTCTGCGCGAATGGTGACTGCCAACGGCAAAGATATAGAGGTTGCAGACCCTAAGGAAGACGGCGGCCCCGAGAAGTAACGGCAAAAGCTCAATGTGAACCAGCCATTCTTGTTCTGCGATTCCACCACAGGATAAGTCCGGTTATGGCTAAGAATGCAGTAAAAAGACTCGCCGAGGCCCAGAGAATGCGCATAGCCATCGACGGAAATTGGCCAACGTGAAACGTGTAAGACAGGCGAGCGAGTGGTGACGGTACCCGAAGCTGGAGGGTAGTTTCGGTAATCAGCACAGCGGCGGTGACTGCGAATATGAAAACGAGCGGGAAGGTCCAAAAGCCGACGGCGCTATGGAACTCCCAATGGAATCGCCTCAACTGTAAATGACGGCGAATTCGCAGGTGCCGCCGCCATCGGCTGACGCCAGGCCACCAGATCACGATCCCAGTAGAGGCTAACGAAGCAAGCAGAGCAGCTCCCAAACCATTTACCCGGCGCCCGCTCGCCCCCGAACATAAGTTCGTGTGGAGATCCTTCACGGAATTTAACAGGCGCACCGGGAAAGGTCTCGCGGTACCCAAGTCTTCTCCTGTGAATGGATCGAAGAGACGCTCGGTCTGGTTGCGTCCGTGAGTCAACCAGATTTCGACCGGAAGATTGCTCCGCTCCCAAATCCAAGTCACCGAGGAGCCCGGATGCGCCTTAAGGGCTGCCTCCTTCAGCTGTGCGCGGGTCAGATGCTTAGCACGAACCTCAATATGAGGGTGCGGCGTTAACCCCCGGTAAAGCTCCGCGTAAAATACCAAGACACATCCGGTAAGGCTCATCATCACGACGTACAGTCCGGCTCCGACTCCTATCCAACTGTGGATGCGAAATAGAAACTGCCGGGCAGACAAGCGCTGCGGATGCCCAACCCAGGTTCGCCACGTGGAGGAGAGCGCCGGAACTACCGAAAACAGCTGCAGTTTGCGCCATCGGATTAGAAGCCCACACGGTCCCCCCGTTGCCGGCATGAACGACATTATAAGTTACGAATTTACTCTCAGGCCGCGCTTCCGCGGCGTCGTCCACTCATACAATACGGGCAAAAGAAAGAGCGTCAGCATGGTGGAACTGACCAGGCCGCCAATCACCACGCTCGCGAGCGGCCGCTGCACTTCGGCGCCGGTGGAGCTCGAAATCGCCATGGGAACAAATCCGAAACTGGCGACGAAAGCGGTCATGAGCACAGGCCGCAATCTGCGGCGCGCTCCCAGGCGTACGGCTTGGCCGGAAGAGTGCCCGGCATTTTGCATTTGATTGATGGAACTGACCAGCACCACTCCGTTGAGCATCGCGACTCCGAATAGCGCAATGAACCCAATTGAGGCCGAAAGATTGAGATTCAATCCGCGAAGCCAAAGAGCGGCAATCCCGCCCACCAGAGCAAACGGTATGTTTCCTACTACGAGCAAAGCGTCGCGGGCGCTCGAAAAGGTTAGATACAAAAGCACGAAGATCAGCGCGATCGCAACAGGTACGATCAGCATTAGCCGGTGAGCCGCTCGCTCCTGGTTTTCAAACTGACCGCCATACTCTATGAAGTACCCCGTCGGCAGGGTGATGCCGCGCTCGATGCGCGACCGGACTTCCGCGACAAAACCACCCAAGTCGCGCCCGCGCACATTGGACATGACGACGATACGCCGCTGACCGGACTCCCGGTTGATCAGCTCCGGCCCGCGTTTTACCTCGACCCGCGCCACGGCGCTTAAAGCGACCTGTTCGCCGCCCCGCGCACGCAGCATAATCCGGCGCATCGCGTCAGGATCGGTCCGGTAGCGCTGTGGGAGACGCAGAGCCACGGTATAGCGTTTCTGGCCGTCGATGATTTCGGAGATTACATCGCCCGAACCACCGCTGGAAACCGCCTGTTCCACATCCGTGATGTTCAGGCCGTACCGGGCGAGAGCGGAGCGATCCACCGCAACCGACAACTCCGCCACTCCGGAGGTGATCTCCATCTGGGCGTCCGCCGCGCCGCGAACCGCCGAAACGGTCCGTAATAGCTGCTGCCCAATGGTGTCGAGCGTACGGAAGTCATCACCGAAAATTTTAATCGCCAGGTCCGCCTTGACTCCCGAAATCGTTTCGTCAATGCGCATGGCCATGGGTTGCGTGAAACTATGCGCGACGCCTGGGATCGTATCGAGCTCCTTATCGAGCGCCGCAATCAGTCTTTCCTTACTATGGAACCTGGTCCAAGTCTCCATCGAGCGCAGCAGAAGGTAGGTGTCTCCTTCGTTGATTCCCATGGCCTCGGTTGCAAAATCCGGACGGCCGATTTTGATCACCACATCCGCAATTTCCGGAAACTTCCGGAGCCGCTGCTCGATGACTTTACTGATGGCCACGGACTCGGTTAGTGAGACTCCGGGCAATTTGCGCGTCTCCACCAGAATCGATCCTTCATCGAGGCGCGGCATGAATTCCGTTCCGATGAAGTACAACGATCCGAGCGCCGCGGCCAACACCAGTACGGCAGCAGACACGACAAGGATGCGGTGCCGAATTGCCTGGTCCAAAACCCGGGTATAGCCGTTGGTCAGCGAGGTCATCCACCGTGGCTCGCGCGAGGACTCATGTTCAACTCCTTTTCGGAACGCGGCCGAGGTCAGCAGCGGCACCATGGTCAGCGCGAGAACAAGCGATCCGGCGAGCGCAGTGCATACCGTAATCGCCATGGGGCGGAACATCCGGCCCTCCATTCCCTGCAAAAACAGAATCGGCAGATAGACCGCAATGATGATGATTACGGCGAAGACCATGGGGCGTGCGACTTCGTGTGCCGCGTGACGAATGGATTCCAGGGGCAATCGCCGGCCGCGGTCTTCTTGCAGACGATGCACGGAATTTTCCATCATGACAACGGCGCCGTCCACGATCATTCCAAAGTCGATCGCCCCGAGGCTCATCAAATTCGCGCTGATGCCGAACAGACGCATTCCGAGGAAGCTGATCAGCATGGAAAACGGAATAATCGCCGCCGTAATGAGGGCGGCCCGGAGATTGCCAAGGAACAGCAGCAATACGATCGTGACCAGAATGAAGCCTTCAAACAGATTTTTCTCCACTGTATGGATCGTGCCGTCGATTACGAACGACTGGTCGTAAAAGGGAGTAATCCTCACCCCGGGCGGTAAGCGGAGATTGCGAATTCTCTCCTTTACACGCTCGATCAGCTTCTTCCCGTTTTCCCCTTTGAGCATGATCACCATGCCGGAGACGGTTTCGCCGTTGCGCAGTGTCGCTCCTTCTGGCGGGGCAGAGCCGATGCGAACTTGAGCAACGTCTCGCAGCAGCAGCGGTACGCCGTTTTTCGCACTGAGCACGATGCGGCCCAGGTCTTCAGCCGTTACTGCCCGGCCGGAGCCCAACAAAGTGTACTGCTCGGCAGCGTGCTCAATGAAACCTCCTCCGAAATTGGTGTTATTCTCCTGAACGCGTGTTTCTATTTCGTGGAGAGTCAGTCCGTATTGATCAAGCAGCGCTGGATCGACAAGAATCTGGTACTGCTTCGTTTGGCCGCCCCAGGCATTGATCTCGCTCACTCCCGGAATTGTGCGCAACTGTGGTTTGATCACCCACTCGTGAAGGTCCTTCAGTTCCATCGGACCCATGGGGCCTGATAGTGTGTACTGGTAAAGCTCCCCAAACGCGGTAGCAGGCAGGCCGAGAGCAGGCCGAATTCCGCGAGGCAAACTGGAAGAGACTTGCTGCAACCGCTCAGCGACAAGCTGCCTTGCAAAGTACATGCCCACGGAGTCATCGAAGACGATAGTGACCAGAGACAGACCGAGCTTTGAAAGGGATCGGACCTCCTCTTTATTGGGCAAGCCGAGCATCGCCCGTTCGATCGGATAGGTCACGAGCTGTTCCACCTCGGCCGGCGGCAGCGACGGAGCATCCGTCACCACCACAACCTGATTGTTGGTGAGGTCCGGGAAGGCTTCCACGGGAATGGTATAGAGGGCGTAGCCACCCGCGCCCAGCAGAGCCAAGATGCCAAGGAGCACGAGCCAGCGATAGGCCAAGGTCAAATCAATTATCCGGTTCAGCACTGTGCTTACTCGCTTTCCAGACTGGATCGCAGCAACTGCGACTTGAGAATGAAACTGCCGCGAATCACCAGCCTCTCGCCAGAGCGGACGCCTTCGAAGACGGGAGTGCTGCCGTCGGCGGTTTCGCCAATGCGAACCGGCCGAACCGCGAAGCGCCCCGGCGCAACCTGGGCGAAAACTACGTCCTGACCGTTGATTTGCTGGACGGCATCGGACGCAACCAAAATCACTTGCCTGCCTCTGCCTACGGGAATTTGCGCATCGGCGAGCATCTCGGGCCTTAAGCGGCCGCCCGCATTCGCCAATTCGATACGCACCTCTATGACGCGCGTAGCAGGATCGAATTCCTGGCCGAGATTCGTAATTCTGCCGGAGAAGCGGGTGCCTTCCAAGCCCGGCAAAGTTACCGAGGCCTGCTGACCCATGCGGAGTTTGCCCAGATCTTCCTGGTGCACGGCCGCCAGCATCCAGACCTTTGAAAGGTCGCCGATAACGAAGGTGACGTCTGTGAGCGCGATCGCCTTACCAGGCGTAATGCTCTTCTCGATGACGTAACCGTCTCCCGAAGCGATGATCGGCACATCGTCTTCGGTTTCATCCTGCCGGTCGGCGGGTGGGTCAGCCGGAACGCGGAGGTCGTCCTCGAGCAAGTCTTTTCCCCTGTCCACTTCTATTTCCGCCTTGCGCACAGCCCCCTGAGCCATGGTCAGATCCTGCTGCGCCAATTCCACCTGTTGAACGGAACCGGCCTTCAGTTCGAGCAGCCTCTGCGCCCGATCGAGGTTCCGTTGTGCCTGAGCCGCAGCGGCTTTGGCACGATCCAACTCGGCGAGAGTCGCCCGGTACTGCGCGCGCGAATCGCGCACCTCATCGGCGTGGTAGCGGGCCAGAATCTGGCCTTGATGAACATAGTCGCCCAGGCGCGTATAAACATGAGTGACGAGGCCTGGCGTGCGGATCCCGACCCGCCACGTACGATCATCTGCGAGCGCGATCTTACCTTTCACCCGCAGCAGCTCCGGCTGGCTGGAAAGCGCCGCGGTTTGCGTCTCGATATTCGCCGCGCCCAGTTGCTCCGGTGAGAGGACGACCTCCGCTTTATCTGCTCTAGCCTCCTTGGAGCCGGCCGAAACCTCGCCCGAAGGCATCGCCCGATTGCAGGCGGCCAAAGCGAAACACGCCAACAGCAAACAGCAATTCCTGTTCATTGAATAACTCCTTCGGCGGCCTCGAGGCGGGCGATGCTCTGGCGGTAGTCCACCATGCCTCGCGTCCAAGCCAGTTCCGCATCCAGGCGCGATCGTTCTGCATCGAGCAGGCGAAGCAGGTCCGTCCCGCCCTCCGTATATGCCGCCGCGGCAATGGAGGCGATCTCGGCCGCGTGCTCGCGAAGAGGGCCGAGCGCATTACGCAACTCGGTGCGGCGCGATTCATATTCCTCGAGCGCAGTTTGATATTCCGCTCGAATCTCGGTTTCGGTTGCGGCCAGAATCTGCTCCTGCCGGCGCACTTGCGCCTCCGCTGCGCTCCGGTTTCCCTGATTCTTGTCGGTCGTAGGCAGCGTGATGCGCACGGAGACAATCGCCGTGTTCACTCCCGTGGGCGTGTCCGGCAACTGGGTACGTTTATAGCCGTACGTGACGTTTAAATCGGGGCGGGCTAATACGTCCTGAAGTCTCGCATTGGCTTTCGCCTCTTCGAGAGCGGCCCTTGCGACCTTCACTTCCATTCGGCGGTTGAGCGCTTCTTCCATGCCGAGGGGCGCAATCGCGATTTCGGAAGCCAACGGTTCGGTGAGGATCAGTTCGGAGAAGCCGGCGTCGCCCATCTGCTTCAGGAGATCGAGGCGAAACCGGTTCGCATCGATGGCCGCCAGATCCGCAGAGATCTGGACACGCTCCCCTTCTAAACGCACACGCAAAAAATCCTGTTCGGCGATTGCTCCTGCCCTGAGTTGCGCCGAATGGTATTGGACGATGCGCTGAAAATTCTCCGCACTGGTCTTTAGCGCATCGCGAATGTGCTGCGCGCCGAGCGCTGCCCAGTACGCATTTTTCACCTGCGCGGCCACCTCCCACCGCGCCAGCTCATACTCCGCCTGTGCGCGATTGACCCCCTCGCCCGCAAGGGCGATTCTCTGCCGCCGTTTCCCCAGTAGATCGAGCGGTTGATTGATCATGGCCAGAGTATCGACATCGCGTGTATATGTCTGACCTGGCCGCAGGTTCTCGTTCTGAAATTGAAATTCCGGGTTCGGGAAGAGCGCGGCCTGCCTTTTCAATGCCGTTGCGGCAGAAACCAGCTCCCGTTGAGCCTTCAGAGAAGCGCGTAATTGAAGCGCCTGTTCCATCGCCTCGCGAAGGCTGAGTTGCCGTTGCGCCCGGCACGGCGCTGCTCCTACTAAGGCGAACGCGAGGGCTGCCCAAATAAAAATTCCTCTCCTCATAAACTCCTTTGAATGCAGGAATAACCGTCGTAGCGCCGGCAGGCGCAAAGTCCGGACACACAAATGTCAGTGCTGGGGAGAGTTAGGCGGGCGGAGCTCTTGGAACAATCTGGTCAGCGCACGGCGGGTCGTGACCGCACTCCTCCACGACGGCGACGGGTTCGAAAGTCGGCGAGGGAATGGGCAGGATGGCCGGTGCGCGGGATGGAACAAAGGGCGCGATTCCAGCGGTCAATACCAGGGTAAAAGCATCCACCTGCCAGACCGCCCGATGGTCGTCGTCATCATCGAAGTGACGGCCGCCGTGCCCGGTTTGCGGGATGGGTCCGCCGTAGAAATGCGCGTGGACTAACCCGGCGTGGTCGTGATCGCCGTCTCCCGTGTGAACGTGTTGGAACGGCGCCAGGGCAAAAGCCGTAAGCAGTCCGAGACACGTTTGCAGCGCGGCGAAACGACGCATTCCTTGTAGAGTCTACACCAAAAGGACGTGTTTCCCAGGTCACCGCAGGTCACTAACCGTCATTGACCTACGGCCCGTATTGTTGCGCGGTGTTACTGTTTCGCCTTCATGACGGCTACCAGTTCCTGCACCGCATCGGCGCTCTTTTGAAGCATGGCCTTCTCTTCCGGTGTGAGCTTGACTTCGTAGACCTGCTCAATGCCAAGCGATCCGAGCTTACAAGGCACGCCCACGAAGAGGCCGTTAATGCCGTATTCGCCTTCGAGGTATGCGGCACAGGGCAAAACCTTCTTGCGGTCGCGCAGAATGGATTCCGCCATTTCCACCGCAGCCGCGGACGGAGCGTAGTAGGCGCTCCCCGTCTTCAGATATTTCACGATTTCGGCGCCGCCGTTGCGCGTGCGGTCCACGATCTTATCGAGCGTGGCCTGATCCATCAGCTCGGTTACGGGAATACCGGCGACATTGCTGAGCCGCACAACGGGAACCATGGTGTCGCCGTGGCCGCCCAACACAACGGCGGTAACGTTTTCGACAGAGACCTGCAATTCCTGCGCGATGAACGTGCGGAAGCGCGCGCTGTCGAGCACACCGGCCATGCCGATTACGCGGTTCTTTCCGAATTTCGAGACCCAGTAAGCAGTCTGTGCCATGGCATCGAGCGGATTGGTAACCACGATCAGGATGCAGTTCGGCGAGTACTTCGCGATCTGCTCGGTCGCCTGGCGGACCACTTCGTAATTAGCCATCAGCAGATCATCGCGGCTCATACCTGGTTTGCGCGGAAACCCGGCTGTGATAATGGCAATGTCCGAACCGGCCGTCGGCTCATAATCGTTGGCGCCGGTAATCATCACGTCGTAACCCTGCACGGGACCCGACTGCAGCAGGTCGAGCCCTTTGCCCTGGGGAACACCTTCGACCACGTCCACCAGCACCACATCGGCGAGTTCCTTTTCCGCGATGCGCAGCCCGCAATTGGCGCCCACATTCCCGGCGCCCACAACCGTAACCTTCTTTCGCAAGAGCAGCTCCTTGTCAGTCGATGAAAACGGAAAAGCGATTATATCAGCCGTCCCTCTTTTCCATTCGCCGAAGTTGGGGGACCGACTCCGCACGTTGTCGGGTTGGGCGCGAGTGCCGGATTACGCGCGACAGCTACGAAACGTTGGTGATGTAATTTCGATTGTGTGAAAAGCAGGGAGGGTGTAAGTCTGGTTTGGCCTCACAAGCTAAAACCGATAAACCTTAGAAAAGGAGCTTACACCCCATGGCGAAAGTAGCACCGATCAGCGAACAGTTTCAACATTTCCTAACCGATCTCAAAGAAAGCTTCTGGGGAGATCTGTATGGCAAGACGAAGTTGGCATGGAAACAATTTTTCGATGGCGAATCGATGCGTGAGTGAGACCGGTTTTGCGGGGCGGGTTGGCACGAGCGAGCGCCCCAGAAAACCCGGGAGTACCGCAATGGTTTCTATGAACGCGATTATGTGACGCGATTTGGAACGATCCGTCTGCGGATCGCGCGCAGCCGCGGCAAAGCGTTTCTGCCGAAGGGATTGAAAAAGTTCCAGCGGCGTGCCGAGGATGTGGCGTTGCTGATTCGCGAAGCCTTTCTGCGGGGAATCAGCACACGGCAAGTGGGTCGGGTAGTGGCCACGCTCACCGGAGAGCCGGTGAGCGCGCAAACGGTTTCCAAACTAACCCGGGATCTGGATGGGGCAGTGCGCCAGTTCCATCAGGCAAGGCTAAAGGACGAGTGGGTATACCTGTTTTTGGATGGGGTCAGCTTACGCATGCGGCGGCCCGGTAGCCGGAAACGTGTGCACATGCTGGTAGCCTATGGCATCCGAAAGGACGGAAGCCGGCAGTTACTGGCGTTTTTGCGCAGCTCCGGAGAAAGCCAGCAAGCTTGGGAGGGACTATTGAATGACTTGTATCGACGCGGTTTGGAGGGGGAGAAACTGGCGTTGATTGTTACTGATGGCTGTCCCGGACTGGCGGCCGCGATTGCCACGGTCTACCCGCGGGTATTGCATCAGCGCTGTTGGGTCCACAAGATGCGGAATATTTTGGAAAAGGTTCGGAAACGGGATTATGAGGCGGTCCGGGAGGATGCCCAAGCTATCTATCGGGCCCAGAGTCGGGGGCAAGCCCGCCAGGCATATACGCGTTATTGCAGAAATTGGCAGAAGCTCTATCCGGCCGTGGTGTGGCGGTTGGAAAAGGATCTCCCCGACCTATTATCTTTCTATAGTTTTCCTCGGCATCTGTGGCGGAAACTCCGGACTACTAATGTCATTGAACGGTGTTTTGTGGAGGTGCGCCGACGCACACGACCGATGGTTTGTTTTGTGAATGTGGAAAGCGTGGACCGGATTATCTATTCGATCTTCCACCGGTTCAATTTGGAATGGAAAAATCGCATCCTCCCGGTTTTTACACAAGCGGCTTGACATCACCCAGCACAGCAGACCCCTGTGGCAGCAAAATAGAAATGTCACCTTTGGGCAAAGTAGAAATGTCACCTTGACAGCCCCAAGCTTTGGGGATGCAGGAAGGACAACTACTAATGAGCCAAACCGATAGGGATCGGCTGGTGACGCTGCGCAAAGCCCACGAAC